>CAYZVB010000142.1:0-13087 GCA_964481315.1 uncultured Granulosicoccaceae bacterium | reverse complement strand
CAATGGCACGCGACCCGCGCTACGATATTCTGTTCGAACCGGTAAAAATCGGACCGCTTACCGCTAAAAACCGCTTTTATCAGGTGCCGCACTGCAATGGCGGCGGCTACCGCGATCCGTCTGCCGCGGCCGAAATGCGCGGTATTAAAGCGCAGGGTGGCTGGGGTGTGGTATTTACAGAGCAGTGCGAGATGCACCACAGCTCTGAAATCACACCGTTTATCGAACTGCGGCTGTGGGAAGACAAAGACATTCCGCAAATAGCCAAAATGGCAGACCGTATTAAACAGCATGGCGCATTGGCCGGCATACAGCTGGCGTACTCTGGCATTAACGGACCCAACCTGTACACCAAAGAAGTGCCGCTGGCCCCGTCTGCACTGCCCATCCGTACCTTCACCAACGACCCGGTACAGGCACGCGCCATGACAAAGAAAGACATCAAAGACCTGCGACGGTGGTTTGTTAATGCCATTAAGCGTTCACGTACTGCGGGCTTTGACTTAGTGTGTTTATACGGCGCACACGGCTTTGGTGTGTTTCAACATTTTTTATCCACCGCAACCAATCAACGCAGTGATGAATACGGCGGCAGTCTTGAAAACCGTTCACGTTTTGTGCGTGAGGTTGTGGCTGATGCGCGCGATGAAATCGGTGACAGCATGGCAATAACGCTGCGTATTTCTCTGGAAGAAATGGTGGGAGACTTAGGCTTTAGCAACAACGAACTGCGTGACTTTATCGCTATGCATGCCGACCTGCCCGACCTGTGGGATCTGGCTCATGGTGCATGGGAAGACTGTTCGGGCCCTTCACGGTTTAAAGAAGAAGCCGCCCAACAACCACTGGTTCAGGGTATTAAGGCGTTAACGAATAAACCGGTGGTGGGTGTCGGGCGCTTTACATCACCCGATGTAATGGTCAAACAAATTAAGTCCGGTACGCTCGACTTTATCGGCTGTGCCCGACCGTCAATTGCCGACCCGTTTTTACCGAACAAAATCAGTGAAGGGCGTATTGAAGATATTCGCGAATGTATCGGCTGCAACATCTGCATTACCGGTGACATGACTATGTCAATCTCGCGCTGCACGCAAAACCCGACGTTTATGGAAGAGTGGCGCAAGGACTGGCATCCGGAAAAAATGCAGGCTAAAGGCAACTCCGAAAACGTATTGGTCGTTGGTGCCGGTCCGGCTGGACTTGAGGCAGCGCGAGCCCTTGCCGTGCGCGGTTATGATGTTGCACTTGCCGAAGCGGGCACCGTACTGGGCGGTCGTGTGGCACGCGAGCTCACACTGCCGGGTTTATCGGCCTGGGGGCGTGTGGCTGATTATCGTGAGTATCAGTTAAGCCAGATGCCGAATGTCGAAACCTATCTCGACAGTGAACTTACTGCACAACAGATTCTCGAATTCGGCTTTCAAAACATCGCCATTGCCACCGGTGCGCAGTGGCGTCGCGATGGCGTTGGCAGGCAACACGTTGTGCCGATGCCAGTGTCCTCCACCATGCCGGTCTACACGCCGGACGATCTGATGGATGGCAACATACCTGCGGGCAAAGTCGTCCTCTTTGACGACGATCACTACTACATGGGTGGCGTACTGGCTGAACTTCTTGTGAGTCGCGGTGCAGAAGTCACTCTTATCACACCGTCGGCTTATGTCTCCGACTGGACCAACAACACCCTTGAACAGGCGACTATTCACAGTCGCCTGGCAGAGCTTGGCGTTAACATTGTATTGAACCGCGGTGTTACCGCAGTCGCTGACGATCATGTCGTCAGCAACTGTACCTATACATCCAGCACTCAGGAAGTAACAGCCGAGGCTGTGATACTGGTGACCTCACAGCTTCCGAATGACGCTGTGTGGAATGCAATGCAGACGAGAGAATCTGACTGGCAGGACGCCGGTATCCGCAGCGTTCGGGTCTTTGGCGATGCCGAAGCCCCGGGGCCGATTGCCTGGGCGACCTATGCCGGACACCGTTTTGCACGCGAGCTCGATATGCCTGATATTGGGGATGCACTGCCGTTTCGAAGAGAAATTACGGAGTTGCAGTGATTCACAACGCGCCATCTTCGCGAGTGGCAGAAGGTTTTTCACGTTAGCGGAACACGGGTCGGGCCGCTTTATGATGTTGCAACGAAAATCACACTAAAAGGCAGAAAACCATTACGTTAGATTTTCCGAAGCTAAACACGCAAGAATAATACTTTCGCTAATCATAAAATCTGACTACCATGCTGACAGACCGCAAAGCAAGGTACTGTCAATGATTCACAAGCGCCACCGAACCTTTAATACCAAAGAAACCTACCCGGAACAGAACCTCGACAACGACCTGGCACAGGCGGTAGTAGCCGGCAATACCATCTACCTGCGCGGCCAGTGCCCGCAGGACCTCGATACCGCAAAGAACATCGAGAGCAACGACCCGGTCGAGCAGACGCACAAAGTCATGCAGAACATTCAGCAACTGATTGAAGAGTGCGGCGGCAACATGCAACACCTGGTGAAGGTGGTGGTGTACATCACCGATGTACGTCACCGTGAAGCGGTATACCGCACAATGGGTGAGTACATTAAGGGCGTGCACCCGGTTTCTACCGGTCTGGTGGTACAGGCGCTGGCGCGTCCCGAGTGGCTGGTGGAAATTGACGCGACTGCAGTGCTCGACTAACACTGGCTCTACTACTGCTGATGCGCTTTACGCTTAAGCAACTGGAATACTTTGTCGCCACGGCAGATACCGGCAGCATAAAACATGCTGCACAGAAAATAAGTATTTCTGCACCATCTATATCGTCGGCAATAACGCAGCTTGAAAACGAGTTTGGTGTACAGCTGTTTGTCCGGCAGCATGCACAGGGTCTGACATTAACTTCCGCCGGACTTCGCTTTGCACGCGAAGCAAAAAGACTGCTGCGAAGCAGTGACAGTCTATACAACATTGCCGGTGAACTGCGCAACGAAATAGGCGGTATGCTTCACATTGGCTGCATGGTCACACTGGCACCGATGATTGCACCGGAGCTACTCAAATCTTTCAATAAGCAGCATCCGAATGTCACTCTGTCTATGACGGACAGCAGTCACGAACATATGGTGCACGCACTACGGCATGTCGAGATAGACGCTGCAATCTGCTACGACCTCGGGTTTCCTGAAGACATTGCTTTTCAGCCACTGGCCACCCTGCCACCGTATGTGCTGGTGGCCGACAACCACGAATTTGCTGCAAAATCTTCTGTGACAATTAAACAAATAGCCAAGGCACCGCTGGTGCTACTTGACCTGCCCTACAGTCGCGACTATTTCACATCGATTTTTCGTGAGGCAGGCTTAACCCCTGAAATAGCATATAAGTCACCGACGCTTGAGCTGGTCCGTTCGATGGTGGCCAACGGCTTCGGCTACACCATTGCCAATGCACGACCACGTAATCAATCAACACTTGACGGACGCAAACTTTGCACACTTCGTCTATCGGGTAAACACCAGCCAATGACCGTCGGCCTGGCAACACTTGCTCAGGAAGTAAAACCACTGACACTGCAGACATTTGAGGCACATTGCCGTGAAACAATCAGCCCCGATTCTATCCCGGGGATGCGTGCATGAACGCTACAGCAACCATTTGCCGGCCGCACATACAGGCTTTTGTAAACGCGCCAGACAACTGAGAAAGCTGTCACGGCACAGGCAGGAACAGGTATCATGATACGTAACGAGGAAACTAAAAATTCCGATGCAAACGCAGCAACTGCACTGACGGTAAACTGATTAACCTATGACCGGGACAGACACAGCGGTATCAATTCGCGGGGTTAAAAAGCACTTCGGCAGCTTTGTCGCCATTCGTGAGCTGAGCTTTGAAATACGTGACAACGAGTTTTTCACGTTACTGGGGCCCTCCGGTTGCGGCAAAACCACACTGCTGCGAATGATAGCCGGTTTCGAGTCTACGACCGATGGCGAAATTTACCTGTACGGCGAAGAAATCGAAAAACTGCAACCCGACAAACGCCCGATCAATACTGTTTTTCAGAGCTACGCATTATTTCCGCACATGAGTGTTGCAGAAAACATAGGCTTTGGTCTGCGCATGCTCGGCTGGAACACAGCAGACATTAACGCCCGCGTAGCGCTGATGATCAACACCGTTAAGCTGCAAGAATTCTCTCATCGTAAGCCTGCACAACTGTCGGGCGGACAACAGCAACGCGTAGCCCTTGCCCGTGCTATGGCACCACAACCGAGAGTACTGCTGCTCGACGAGCCATTGTCAGCACTTGATTTAAAACTGCGACAACAAATGCGTGCTGAGCTCAAGGCACTGCAAAAAGAAACAGGTATCACTTTTATTTTTGTCACTCATGATCAGGAAGAAGCCCTGACCATGTCCGACAGAATAGCTGTGATGTCTGCGGGTGAACTGCAGCAACTCGGTTCTGCCACGCAAATCTATGAAGAACCTGCGAATCGGTTTGTCGCAGACTTTATCGGCGAAACGAACTTAATCGATGCGACGGTAGTGTCTTCCGACAACGGCGAGGTTATGTGTGAACTACCGGGCGGATTTACACTACAGGCCAAAGGCGTTGATAACACCGGCTTGCCGGCAGGGTCACAGGGCGCCGTTTCAATACGACCGGAAAGGCTTAGTATGATCGCACCGGGTTCCGCACCAGCCACAGCTGATCATTCTGTACTGCACGCCTCGCTAATAAACACAACGTATCTCGGTACCGATACCCTGTACAACCTGAAGCTGACGGACAGCCATAACTTGTCTGTCAGAGTGCAGAACAACAATTCTCTGCATAACCTTAAGCCAGGTGATCAGGTTGCTGTATCCGTAGAAGCCGCACAGTTTCTGGCGCAATAACCGATGGCATCAGGCACTTTCATTCCGGTTCGCAAGTGGTTGCTGCTGCCAACGTGGGTGACTATAGGCTTCTTCCTGCTGTTACCAATTCTGCTGGTGGTGGTGTATTCGTTTTTAACCAAAGAGTTCAGAGGCGGCGTTGACTGGACTTTCTCTCTTGGCGCGTATGATCAGTTTCTGTTCGACCGCGGGTTGTTTGGCGATGAAGCACCGGGCATTGAATGGACGTATATCACGATATTTTTCCGATCTATCGTGCAGGCGCTGGTCGCTACACTTTTTTGCCTGATCATTGGTTTTCCAACCGCCTATTTCATTGCCACACGGGCCCCTGCAACACGTTCGATGTGGGTGTTTCTAATTACCGTACCTTACTGGGTTAACCTGCTGATCCGCACTGTGTCGATGAAATTTCTTATCCGCGATAACGGTCCGATGAATCAGGGACTTATGGCACTTGGTGTAATAGACACACCGATTCATTTGATTAACACCAACATCGCAGTACAGCTCGGGTTATTTTATTCATACCTGCCCTTTATGGTGCTGCCGATCTATGCATCGGTTGAGCGCTATAACTTTGCCTTGTCTGAAGCTGCTGCCGATCTGTACGCAGGCCGCTGGACCATCCTGCGCGAGGTACTTATTCCGGCCGTCAAGCCGGGTATCATTGCAGGCTGCATACTGGTGTTTGTGCCAAGCCTCGGGGCTTTTCTTGCACCGGACCTGCTCGGTGGCGCAAAAACATTCATGATTGGCTCACTAATAGAGGAACAGTTTAAGGGTACCGCAGGGAACTGGCCGTTTGGTGCTGCATGTGCAGTAATTCTGCTGACACTGGTACTTATAGCACTCACTCTCTACGCACGCTCACAGGCAAAAGAGCGTGAGCATATGGAACGGGCGGGCTAACTCAATGAGCCGGAAAAACCGTTTTAACGTTCGCCACTATGCAGGCTTTTCGTTTATGACGATTGTCTGCCTGTTGATTTTATATTTACCACTGCTGGTGGTGCTGGTTTATTCATTCAACGACAGTCTGTCTATCACACGCTGGGGCGGCTTTTCGCTGCGCTGGTACACCGAGCTGTTTACCGGCGTTGAATCAGCCAAGTTTAAACAAGCAGCGTTTAACTCAGTGACTATTGCGCTTGGTGCTGCCGTGGTGGCAACTTTGTTTGCAACGGCCGCTTCTATTGGAATGGTCCGCGGGGGCCACTTCCGAGGTAAAGGCTTAAGCTTCGGGTTGATTTCTATTCCGATTATGGTGCCCGAAATTGTTACTGCAGTGGCGACACTGATCTTTTTTACCACCATTGGTATCAAACTCGGCTATGCCTCAATTCTGCTTGCCCACATTGTGTTCTGCATACCGTTTGCGTATTTACCAATCGCGGCACGCTTGCAGGGAATTGAGTCAAACTTTGAAGAAGCAGCCCAGGATCTATACGCCAGCCGCTGGCAGGCATTTCGTCATGTGTTAATGCCTATGATGGCACCGGGAATATTGTCGGGCTTTTTACTCGCCTTTATCATTTCGCTTGACGATTTCATTATCACCAACTTTATTAAGGGTGCCGGTGTGGAAACACTGCCTACCGCAATTTTTGGTTCCGTGAAACAGGGTATAAAACCCAATATCATGGCACTGAGTACATTAATGCTGTTATTTTCAATTGTCATTGTCACGCTTTCCTATTTGATCGGAAGATCAGATAATTCCAAAGTCACTCACTAAGCGAGGAAACCTGAAATGAAACGCACACTACTGGCTTCGGCTGCCGCTTTGGCAGTCGCACTGTCCGCCGGCACAGCATCAGCCGAAGGTAAGCTGTCGATTTACCACTGGTTTGAATACATTCCACAGGAACTGTTGGATAAATTTGCTGAAGAGCACGACGTCGAAGTCTCGATGGATACCTACGACAGCAACGAAGCACTGCTGGCCGCGCTAAAGGCGGGTAAGCTTGGTTCCTACGATGTTGCCGTACCGGGTGACTATATGGTCGATATTCTTAACGCCGAAGGTATGCTCGACACCATCGCAGAAGACGAACTCGCCAACCGCGGCAACATTGCAGACGAATGGCTGAACGTACCGTTTGACGACGGTCGTAAACACTCCATTCCTTACCAGTGGGGTTCGACCAGCTTTTCAGTTAATCGCGATGCCTACCAGGGCGACATTAGCACCACTGACATTCTGTTTAACCCGCCTGCCGAACTCGCCGGCAAAATTAATATGCTCGACTCGCAGGGCGAAGTTATGCTCATGGCGTCACTGCACCTCGGCATTCCGCAGTGTAGCAACGATCGCGACCAGCTAAAGGCGCTTGATGAAATGCTGCAAAACGCCAAGGGCAACTGGGCGTCATTCGGTTCTGATGTTGCCAAAGATGTATTGGTTTCCGGCGATGCTGCGGTTGGTATGATCTGGAACGGCTTTTCTGCCAAAGCCCGTGCCGAAGGTGCCAACATCGAATACGCCTACCCCAAGCAGGGCTTTATTGTCTGGATGGACAACGTGGTGTTGTTAAAAGATGCACCTAATCGCGATAACGCCATTAAGTTTATGGACTTTCTGCTTGAGCCCGAGAACATTGCCGCAGTCACTAACTTTGCCCAGTACTCTTCAGGGGTAAAAGGAGACAAGGAGTTTCTCGACCCGGAACTGGCTGCGATGCCCGAGGCCAACCCGCCGTCAGACGTAACAGGTGCTTTTGTGATGACCTGTGATCAGGCGACGCAGGAAGTCTACGACCAGATCTGGACCCGGCTGCGTAAGTAATAGTATCAGTCACGCGGGGCAGCTAAGCTGCCCCGTGTATTTAACAAGTGCTTGCGGTAAAAAAACTCAGCCGGCAAAGCGATGCTGCTTTAACCCGGTCACTCCCAACCCGCTAATTGCAAACAGACCACCCGCCTGCGGCTGATGTGAACCTTCGGTGAGGCCAAGTCCAATCGAAGTGAAAAACAACGTATCGAGGTTTTTGCCACCGAACATCGGCTTACTGGGTCGTTCAATCGGCAGATCCACCGTTGTCAGCAGTTCACCCGTTGCCGAAATCCGGTACAGCTGCCATCCGCTGACGCCGGCCTGCCAGTAACAGTTGTCAGCATCGACAGTACCGCCGTCCGGACGACCGGCAACAGCGTTAGTGTCGAAGAACACACGCGGCTCCCCGGGAGTTCCTGTTTGTTCATCGTAGTCACTGGCCCAGATGGTTCGAATGGATTTATCACTGTCTGAAAAATAGAAAGTTTTACCATCCGCTGAAAACGCTGAGCCATTGGTGGTGTAGAAGCCATCGCGCCATGGCGTAACGGATAGATCGGCATCCAGCCGGTAGAACCGGCCAATCGCTTCTTTACCGTCTCCACCGTCTTTCATGGTGCCGGCCCAGAACCTGCCCCGCGCGTCTGTGGTGCCGTCATTAAAACGGTTGTGTTGCAGATGCGATTCCGGATCTGCAATTTGCTGTTTCTTACCGGTTTGCGGATCGTAAAACCAGAAACCGCTTTTGGTGGCGAGTACCAGACCACCCTGCTCTCTTAGCGCAAGGCAGCCCACAGGCTCGCCGTATTCTACTGTGGTGTTGGTTTTCGACTCCGGATCGTAACGGTGTATCAGCCCCGCAGGTATATCCACCCACCAGAGAACGTCGTCGCGGTCATCCCATACCGCACCCTCTCCGACCTGACTTTTACTGTCTACAACGCACTCAATAGAAAGTGTCATAAGAAACTCATTCACGATTAAAACGCGCCATTATAACGCACCAAAGCACAGGTGAAGACAGATTAGGAAGTATAAGGTAGCGCTATTAAAGAGAGATGCCGGACTGAAAGCTTCAGAAGCGCGGACTTTTGAGGGAAAACTATTGGCGGGGTGTACTACAGGTGGTCAGCTAAAGGCGGAACCCGGTTACCGGGTCAGCATCATCGAGTGGCGCAATTCGCCACTCGATCAGAGGCACCGCATTATTAATTTACAGTGATCAGATTGATAACGCGTTCGACGCCATCCATCTGTGAAACATAGGCTTTTGCCAGTGCTGCCTCACTACCGGATTCTACATTGCCGAATACTGTGGCAACACCGTCCCTGACATTAACCGACAGACTAGCACTGCTAACACCCACTATCGAGTCAAGAGGCTGCGTACCCTGTGAGAGCCCCATGGCAGACGCGGTACCAGCGGCCATCATTCCGGCAACCATTAGTGACGCTGCAATTTTGTTTATGTGTTTCATGTTTAATTTTCCTTTAATAGTTTGTTTAGATAATGACGTAGTGAGGTCTTAGTTGAACGTAATCAGATTAATGACTTTTTCAACGCCGTCGAGTTTGGCAACATGCGCTTCGGCAAGGGCGGCTTCGGAACCGGACTCAGCACTTCCAAATAGTGTGGCTGTACCGTCGCTTACGTTAACGCCAATACTCGCGCTGCTTACACCAACAACTGATGTCAGCGCCTGGGTGCCCTGCTGCAGGCCCATTGCAGATGCAGTTCCAACAGACAACGCGCCAGCCAGTACCAGAGTAGTCAGAGATTTAGAGTTGATAAGTTTCATGTGTTTAGCATCCTGTAGATTATGAGTTTAATTTTTAAGCGCACTGTGTTGTCAGTATGTACAGGGTAAGAGTATGGCGTGGCCGGATGGTTCGTCCGCAAATGGCCGGTTTCGATAAACGATTTCTAACAGATAATCACGGTTCTGTGACAACTGTAAATTCGCGGCTGACAACGGCTTGGAACACGCGGTTTCCTCCCCGGGGCGCCGCGAGTATGCACAGTAAAGTAAACTGACGAAGCTGGCCGCCCGGCGCAGCATTTGTGCGCCCGGACTGTTAGGCGTAAGGTTTGTCGAGCTTTAAAATCAACCCTGTTGCAGGGAAAGATTCGTTTCCTGAGAGGTTCCCGGTGACGCGTTTTTCCAACTGAAAGCCTACAGATTTATACAACGCCAGTGCAGCGTCGTTGCCTTCAAGCACCTCAAGCGTCACCGGGTTTTCGGTACGGGTTAGTGCATGCTGCAGCAGCGCTCTGCCGACGCCTTTGCGGTAGACTTTGGGTGCCACATAAAGCCAGGTAATTTCACCGGGTTTGTAGGCAATGAACCCCATGACCGTCGCGTCGACCACTGCCACATCAAGCCTGCCATCGAAAAGGCCATCTTGTTCAAATGCCTGTTCGAGTGTTTTAAACGCCTCGGTACCGGTGGTACAGGCGAGCTCGTCAAGACGGGCAGCGTCGTGTATTTCACACAGACGCTGCCAGTCGGACTGACGATAAGGTCTGACAGACACCACGAGAAACTATCCGGTTGTTATGCAAGCGCCTGTTCGATATCGGCAATGATATCGTCGATATGCTCAATACCGATAGACAGACGAATAGTGTCTTCGGTAACACCGGAAGCGGCCAGTTCTTCAGGTGACAATTGCCGGTGCGTTGTTGAAACCGGATGACATGCCAGTGATTTAGCATCACCAATATTCACCAGTCGCGTCACCAGCTGCAGCGCATCGATAAAGCGGGTGCCGGCTTCAATGCCGCCTTTAATACCAAAGCTCATGACACCCGAGCCCCTGCCATCCATATATTTTTGCAGTAATCCATGGTGAGGGCTGCTTTCAAGGCCGGCATAGCGAACCCATTCAACCTTCGAATGTTGTTCGAGATATTGCGCCACTGCCAGCGTATTTTCACAAATGCGGTCCATCCGCAGCGGCAGGGTTTCGAGCCCCTGCAAAGCCATAAACCCGCTCATTGGTGCCAGTGCCGCACCCATGTTACGCAGTGGCACAACACGGGCGCGCAATATATAAGGAGGCAACCCGGTTTGCGTATAAACCACACCGTGGTACGACACATCAGGTTCATTCAGACGTTTAAAACGCTCGGCATTGGCCACCCAGTCAAACTTATTTGAATCGACAATAACACCACCGATAATGGTGCCGTGACCGGAAATATATTTAGTGAGTGAGTGCACTACGATATCTGCACCCCACTCGATTGGCCGGCACAGGTACGGCGACGGTACTGTGTTATCAACAATTAGTGGCACACCATGCGCATGTGCCACCTCGGCAAATTTTTCTAAATCAAGAACGTTACCGGCCGGGTTTCCGATAGATTCGCAAAACACGGCTTTGGTTTTTGCATCTATTTTTGATGCGATCTGATCGGGTTGTTCGGGATCGACAAAGCGGGTTTCTATACCCATTTGCGGCAACGTATGCGCCAGCAAATTGTAGGTTCCACCATACAACGTGGCCGTACTGACAATGTTATCACCGGCCTCGGCAATGGTTTGTATGGCGTAAGTAGTAGCGGCCTGACCTGACGCCAGTGCCAGACTGGCAGCCCCTCCTTCCATGGCCGCCAGCCGTTGTTCAAGCACGTCATTGGTCGGATTCATGATCCGTGTATAGATATTTCCGAGGACTTTCAGATCAAAAAGATCCGCACCGTGCTGTGTGTTATCAAACGCGTAAGCGGCAGTGTTGTAAATCGGTACTGCAACAGATTTTGTAGTCGGATCGGGTGAGTACCCTGCGTGGACGGCCTGGGTTTCGATTTTCACGACATGTTCCTCTCAGTGACGGAACATTAATATACAGCCTAATCTGCGTGTTGTTAAGGTGAGCGAAGGGACAGGAAAATCATCCCGCGCTGCGACAACACTGTCGCAGCACGGGTCAGAGGAAATTCATGTATAGCTAAAATGCAGCTAGCGACTCAGCACGCTGCCGTTTTCTTTGACGAGTGTGCGATTTTCTGCGGTAAGCGATTCGTATTGTCCGATAGGGCTAATCATTACCTTACCGCCTTCCCCGTTAGCAGTCAGCTCACCATCGTAGTGCACAATGACAGAACTCGGCCCGCTCAGGTTGATGTCTTCATCCGAAAGACTCACCACAAACTTCACCTGTTCATTGAGTTCAGCACATTGAATAGAAGCATTGTCACCGCTTTGCTCGGCTACTGACGCATTGATTGATCCGGACAAACTGCAGTTAGCCACCATGCTCACACCGTATATAGCGACATCTGCGTTCCAGCGGCAAAGCTGTGAGTCACTGCCGCGATACAGAATTTCCCCTGTGTAGTTACCCAGAATATCTGCATATGCCGGTGCCTCACAAGCTCTGTTAGTCCAGTCAATCGGTGCCGCAGGCTCGACCTTCGGTGTGCTGCAGCCCGCTAGTGCGGATGCTGCTGTCAAAGCCAGTATCGTTGTTTTGTATTGAAAGCGTTTCACAAACTTTCCCCTGTATCGTTCGATTACACCGTGTTATCACTGCATGCTACTACGACCGCCGGGGAGGTAAATGCACTATGTCTCAAATTAAGGACAGCGGCACCAACAATTGTGCAAGCTGTTTGCAATGCATCACAGGCTGAGCGCAGTACGGTGCACAAATGACCTGCACTGAAGCTCCGAACGGAAGATTAAAACGGGAACGTTGCGTGAGAAGCGCTGTTCAGCAACAGCCGCGGAAGGTTAACATGGTTTTAGCGGAGAAAATTCCGCCAGGCACACAAAACGGCAAATTTGCACGTGTTTTGTCGGCCGATCATTCTCGATACACGACGCCCGCAGCAATCGACAAATGCCAACCGATACTGCAGTCTTCGGTCTCCGAAGATTCCTCAGGAGAAAAGTAATGTCACACGGCTACGAATCCGGTCGACTGAATCTGCCCTTTGTTGGCATCAGTACATTTGGTAAATACCCATATGTGTCTGACTGGGACGCCATCGACGCGCAGGTGGCTGTGCTGGGTGCACCTTACGATTTCGGGTGTCAGTTCCGATCAGGTGCCCGCTTTGGTCCGCGCTCTATTAGAGAGGCGTCGACACTATTTTCATTCGGACACTCGGGCGCTTACGATCACGAAGACGATATTACTTATCTTGAAGCCGAATCTACCCGTATTGTTGACCTTGGCGATGCCGACATCATCCACACCGACACCATCGGCAGCCATAAAAATATTGAGTACGGTGTGCGCAAGATTCTGGCAGCAGGTGCTGTCCCGGTAGTGCTTGGTGGCGATCACTCCGTCAACATCCCGTGCATTAACGCGTTCGACGACCAGGCCCCTGTTCATCTGGTACAACTCGACGCCCACCTGGACTTTGTCGATGAACGTCATGGCGTGCGCTACGGGCACGGC
>CAYZVB010000141.1:0-13094 GCA_964481315.1 uncultured Granulosicoccaceae bacterium | reverse complement strand
TGCTGCTGCACGAACACGCGCTGGTAAAAATCCGTAAAGACATGCCGCTTGACCGTGCTGCATTAATTGGCTGTGCAGTCACCACCGGTGTCGGGGCTGTTATTCATACAGCGAAAGTTGAACCGGGAAGCACTGTCGCTGTGATCGGCTGTGGTGGTGTAGGGCTTTCAGCGATAAACGGCGCTGCTATTGCCGGTGCAGTGCGAATTATTGCAGTCGATGTTGTTGAGGAAAAACTTCAGTTAGCCCGACAGTTCGGTGCCACAGAAGGCGTAAACGCCACGGCGGTTGATGTAGTAGAGGCAATTGTTGATATGACGGACGGTGGCGTTGACTATGCGATCGAAGCGTTGGGCATGAAGCAAACCTGTGAACAGGCTTTTAACATGACACGTCGTTCCGGAACCACCTGCATTATCGGCATGGTGCCGGAAGGCCAGAAAATTGAAATTGATGCCGCTGCTCTGATTGATGACCGGCGTCTGATTGGATCAAACATGGGGTCAAATGCATTTCGCGTTGATATGCCGCGCTTTGTCGATTTTTACCTGCAGGGACGCTTAAACCTTGATGCGTTAATTTCTAAACGGGTTGCGCTTGAAGAAGTCAATGAAGCCTATGCGGAAATGCTCGAGGGTAATGTTGCCCGCAGTGTGATTACCTTTGACTAATTCATGTGATCGTTAACGCGGCAATTGCTGCAGCGCTTCGGTGATGTCAGTCACTGACTCCAGTGCTCTAACATCAAGGGAAATTGCGTCGTTTTGAATGCGCCCGATGACCGGTGCCGGCAACTCCCGAAGCGAAGCTGCTAATTGTTCTACCGACCCCTTTACCGGGTGCAGCGTGACGGCAGTGCTTGCCAGTGTTTTGGTTGGCAGCGCGCCACTGCCTATCTGACTTTCACACGGATTAATCTCAGTGTTAAATACTGATTTGAAGTGGCTGTCCAGATAATTTTTAAGCTCGATAGCGGTTTGCTGTATCTGGTTTTCGGTGCGTGTTAACAGTCGCAGTGCCGGAATTTGCTCAACCAGTGTGGCGGGATTGGCATAGAGTTTCAATACCACTTCAAGTGCTGCCAGGGTCAGTTTATCGAGTCGCATGGTACGCTTTAGCGGGTTTTTTTCAATCGCTTCAATGAGTGATTTCTTGCCGGCGACAATGCCGCATTGCGGCCCACCCAGCAGTTTGTCGCCGCTGAAGGTAATGAGATCAATCCCTTCGTTCAGCGCTTCTGTGGCGGTGCGTTCCGCGGGTAATTCGTATGCGGTAAGATCAATGAGGTTTCCGCTGCCCATGTCGTCTATCAGTGGTAACGAATGTTTTTGTGCAAGCCCCGAAAGTTCTGCTGCCGATACGCTGTGGCTAAAACCGTTAATCTCGAAATTGCTGGTGTGCACTTTCATGAGTGCACCAGTGCGTTTGCCAATGGCAGATTCGTAGTCCTTTAAATGTGTTCTGTTGGTGGTGCCGACTTCACGCAATTTGCACTGTGCTTTTTTCATGATTGCAGGCATGCGGAAGGACCCGCCAATTTCGATGAGTTCGCCTCGTGAGACAATGACATCGCGTTTTCTGGCCAGTGTGTTCAGTGTTAACAGCACGGCAGCAGCATTGTTGTTTACGGTGGTGGCGGCTTCAGCGCCAGTGAGTTCGCAGATCCATTTTTCTACATGGTCGTCGCGACGGCCGCGTTTGCCGGTGGCGAGATTGAACTCAAGGTTGCAGGCACTGCGACTCACATTAACCATGGCATCAATGGCTGCCTGCGGGTACGGCGCACGACCAAGGTTGGTGTGCAGAATAATGCCGGTGAGATTGATGACCGGTTTGAGCGACGGTTCGAACTGTTTGTGCAGTGCGTGTTCTGTGTGCTCAATAATCTGCGACGTCAGTGCGTTTCGATTGTCGGGCAGTGTGGTGCCGGTACTGATTTGCTTACGTAATACCGCTAATTGCGCTTTGAGTGCCTGAGCAGTGCTGTGCCGTCCGTACTGCTGTTGCAGGCTTTCGGCCTGCTTTAGCAGTTCGTCGAGCGGCGGTATTTTTTTATACTCCGGTGAAGCGCTCATACTCTTTATTTGTCCCGCCAGCGGTGTGGCACCAGAGACTTTTCCCCAAGGTTGGCGAGCTTGGTGTTATCCGATTTCATCCAGTCGAGTCTTAGTTGTCTGATCTTTTTGCCAAACGTTGTCTCTTGCCACAGCCAGTCCTGTACCTGACGGCTGGACGGGTTGCCCAGCGCCAGGGCCGACTCTATGTAATAGGCTTTTAAATCATCCATCGCAAAGCGTGCCATTAGCAGTGGTGAAATATCTTCACGTGCAGAAGTTTGTGGTGTGTCTTTGCTTAGTCCGTCAATCAACGCTGCAGATTCGCCCACAGGAATTTTTGCGACGCCAACGGATGTACGGCTGCGTTTAACACAATGCTGCTGATAAGAAGGTTGTAACTGTTGCACTTCATCAGTCACTGAGTCGGCTTTTACCTTCGGTGGCTTCCAGTTTTCATCTGCGGTGGCACGCGGATCGTCGTGCTGGTAGTCAATGATGGTTGGCGTTTTGGTGTCTGATTCGATCATGGACAGTGCCGCCGTGAGTATATCAGTCTGAAATTCACTATTGCCCGGCGCCCCCAGCGGACGGCCGAGCTCAAATGGAACCCACAGTGCTCTTGGCGGTTGTATTTTTTCAAGGTGCAGTCGTACCAGTCCGATGACAACCGTGTGTATTCCCTGC
This sequence comes from uncultured Granulosicoccaceae bacterium, assembly GCA_964481315.1. GTDB lineage: Bacteria > Pseudomonadota > Gammaproteobacteria > Granulosicoccales > Granulosicoccaceae. The sequence goes on along the minus strand of CAYZVB010000141.1, from coordinate 10,353 downwards.
TGTTCTATCCAGTGTGCAATCACGCTCACGGCGCGAGTACAGTGTGGTCATACAGGCAGCAGGCAAACAGTATTAATGTTGTTTGCCTTGAGTGTTGCAACCAGCGCATTAACATGCGGTTCCATGGGTTCGGGTGCAGTCGCGCCCATAAACGAATAGTGGGTGTCGGCGGCGTGTGCGATCGTGCCGCTTTCTGCCATTTCATTCAGCCGCTCCCGCGGCAGCACGCAGTTGGCATCTTCGGCAAAGCCGGTGCGATCGAAGTTGATTGAAATGTGGTTCATCAGTAAATCGCGATCACGTGTCTGGCTGTCGATGGTGCGGTAGTCGGCAGCACCGCCGTGAATGTTGTCGTCGGAGCGTTTCATCAGGCCGGCACTTGAAATCAGTGCGACACGGCTGTCCTTAAGCGATGCCGCAGGCAGCACGGTCGGGTTGTCAAACGCCGGACAATCGAGCGCCTCGAGGTTGGCTCGTTCTGTTGCGACGACATCTGTTAGTTTCACCATGCTGTGGTTCCGGTTGCGGGCGGGATATCAGACAGCCAGAATACACTGAATTAACCCGGGACGGGTATCCGGCAATCTTACTGGTGCCTGTCTTTGATTATGTTTTCGCTACCATAAAAATCTATCGTGCATAAACTACTGTGATTATCGCTACCGCAGGCCATGTTGATCATGGCAAAACCACCCTGATCAGGGCGCTTACCGGTGTCGATACGGATCGATTGCCGGAAGAAAAAAAGCGCGGTCTGTCCATTGACCTCGGTTTTGCTTATCTGGCACATCCGCAGCGTGAAAACACAACACTCGGGTTTATAGATGTGCCCGGCCACGAGAAGTTCGTTCGCAACATGATCGCCGGCGTCGGGGCGGTTGATCTGGCGTTGCTGGTGGTGGCTGCAGATGACGGACCGATGCCGCAAACGCGTGAACATCTGGCAATCCTGCAGTTGCTTGGAGTCAGGCAACTGGTGGTAGTCCTAAGTAAAACCGATCTGGTGGATTCCGGTCGTATGCAACAGGTGCGTGCTGATATTCAACAACTGCTCAATGCCTCGTCGTTTGCCGGCAGTGCTTTTTATGCGGTGTCGGCAGAGCACAGTGACGGCACGGATCAGCTGCGTGCGCACCTGCTGGATCTGGCATCGCAACATGCACAAAGGGCTGTCGCGGGATATTTCAGGCTGGCGATTGATCGCAGCTTTACCGTAACCGGCGCGGGTACTGTGGTCACCGGTACGGTATTGTCCGGCCGGGTAACCACCGATGACAACCTGCAGCTGCTGTCGTCCGGTGCCGCTGTAAGGGTTCGGGGTATTCGAGCGCAGGATGCAGAGGCAAGTGTGGCCACATGCGGGCAACGCTGCGCACTCAATATTGCCGGCAGCAGTCTGCGTAATGCGATGCCAAAGCGGGGGGACTGGTTGACAGCTAACCCGTTACTGGCAACCACCGCCACACTCGATGTGCAGCTGTACGCTGCGGATTTATATACCTCAGACGATTCACACAACGGTCGCCGACCTTTTAAACACTGGACGGCAGCGCATCTGCACCTGGCAACTGCCTCGACCACGTGCCGGGTCGCATTGTTAACGGAAGATGAACTTGCACCGGGACAACGCGGTTTTGCACGTATCTATTGTGACAAACCACTGGGGGCCGCAAGCGGTGATCGTTTTGTACTGCGCGATCAGTCTGCCAGAGTTACCATTGCCGGTGGCACTGTTGTCGACCCGCAGCCTCCCGGTCGTGGCCGGAGTCAGCAATCACGTATGCAGTTACTGGCTGCAATGCAACACAACACACCGTCGCAGGCACTTGCGGAAACACTGATTGTTAGTGCGTCTGGTATTGATCTTAACGGCTTTATAGCGCGCTGCAACTGTACGCGTGAAGAGTTGCAAAGCCTGTGTCAGCAATTGCAGGTTGCACAATGTGAGGCTGGTAGTCAGTGGTGGGGTGTGGGGCAGGCGCAGTGGCAGCAACTGCAGCAACAGCTACTTCAGTATCTCGAACAATGGCACACCAACAACCCACTGCTGCCCGGCGCCAGTCTTGAACAGCTGCAAAAGCAAATACGCCCGGGGCTGTCAGAAGTGGTATTGCAGTCTTTGCTGCAGGCGCTAATCGAAAAACAATCAGTTGCAAAACAGGGGGCAGGCTATCGCTGTGCCGACTGGACATCAACGCTTGATGAGCACCACGAGTCCAACTGGCAACGACTGTTACCGCAACTGCAGGCAGCCGGTATGATTGCACCGCGGGTAGTTGAAATTGCAGAACTGCTTGAGTTGCCATCCGACGACGTACTGAAGCTTCTGAATACCTATGTAGCACACGAACGATTGCATCGTGTTAGCGCTAATCGATACTACCTGCCGGAAACGCTGTTAGCACTGGCGCTGATTGCCGAAGAACTCGCCAATGCATCCGAACTCACAGTGGCAGGTTATCGCGATAAGTCCGGCATTGGCCGAAACCTGGTCATTGAGTTAATGGAGTTTTTTGACCGTGTGCAATTCACCAGGCGCAGTGGCCAGCAGCGAACCATTCTGCGTCCGGCCAATGCGGTGTTTAGTGTTGAAGAGTAACCGGCCCGGGCTTAGGTGCCCTGGTTTAACAGTGCCTGGCGCCGCAGTTCAAGCAACAACCGTCCGGCGTACTGCATGAGTGAAGTGCGTCCTTCATATTTACCGTCAATGTGCACAATAAAATTGCCGCTGCTGGCGGTAACCACTTCAAACGGATATTCCGAATTAACCATGCGGTTGTTCATGTGGCCGCTGGCAGTATTCATTTTAATGTCTACCGACCCTAACTTGCGGTCAGTGACGGTGGCGTTGTGAAAATCACTGGACCAGTGACTCAGTTCTACCAGATCACCGTCCAGATTGCGGTAGGTACTGGCTGTCGATTCAAATATCAGCGCTGCGGTATCACGTGCGGTAGTGTCGTTATCCGTTTGCATCACAGTAATCGCAACCGGTAACGGTATGTCGTTGCTCTTGTCGTAGTATTCGTGTTTGGCTGCAGCAACAACCCGTTCTGTATAAAACTCAATGATCGGGTCGCGGGTTTCAGGGTTGGTAGTGAACGCCGCGGCGGCAAGTATGTTGCGGGTCAGCAGACCTCTCTCAGCTTTGCTCCATGGCTTAACCGAGTTCTTTATAGTGTCTGCCAGCAGGCGGTTGCGGGCCTCGCGGTTTTTATTTGGAAACGACTCCGGATCAATAATCTGCAGTGAGTCACGTGGCGGTTGTTTGATCGCCTGCAGCAATAATGCATTGCCCTGTGGTTTTTGCATTAAATGATCAACAAAGCGCTCACCTTCCCGGTATACAAATTCCAGATTTTTAAAGTTGCGTTTTTGAATGTACTTTAAAGCCGGGTCCTGCACATTGTTCAGGTTGAACATATAATCGTTTAGCAGCCCAAAGGCATGTCCGCACGAAGCCAGTTCACACAGCCTTCGTGTTTGCCATTGTGCATGACCTTCAAGAACGGTCGACTTTGAAAACACCTCCTGATAACTCACACCGCTCTGATCAAACACATTGTGCTTTGCATCATCGGCCGCATGTATCAGTTCGTGCAGCATTAACGCCTGCAGCGCTGCCTTGCGGGTAGTGCGATCGGTCACCGAGTTAAAATACTCGTTGAGGTTATCGCGGTGGATCAGAATGGAGCGCTGCGCGGGTGAGTATATCGCCAGTACTGAATCGGACTGTGCGTTCAAAATGTTTGACACCAGCATTTCGGCAAAGCGGCTGTTGTTCAGATCGTGGCTGAGCGCCCGCATCAGGCTGTCTTTGGCGTGCTCCCTGATCGAATCTGAATCCACAACCTGTGCATACACATGTGTCAGGTCAATATTCAGTTCCTGTTGAACCAGGGTGCGTGCTTCGTCGAACCATGGTGCAAACTCGTCGCTGAGCGCCGGGCGCACCATAGTGGTCCGTGCACCTGAGTCGACTGCAGGAATGATCACCGGCGAGTTTTGTGTAACGGGCGCGCGCGTACAGGCCGTGAGTGCCACCAATGCTGCAGTGACCAGTAGCGAACCTGTTTTTCTATTTATTTTTGTCCCGGGCAGGGCGGTGGAACGCATAGGTAATTTCGAGCAGCTTTTTACCTGTAGCGGTAGAATTGAAGGCGAGTTAATGCGCAGGATGCAATCCAGCGCATATTGCACCTGCCTTTGCGGCGGGAAATTGAACCGCCAGTGTGGAGGTGTTAACTGTGTCACTGCTTTTTGCAGGCTTGCCGGTGGCGGTGTCCTGCCTGCTGATACTGCTGTGGCGAAAATCAGCGCTGTTTGCGGCGGTAACCGGTGTGGTGCTGGCCGCGCTTATTATGGTGCTTTGGCCCGACTTCCGGCTGGCGGCTTCCGGCTGGTACAACGCACTGGCTGAAAGCACTGCGCATACCCTGAACGTCGCCTACGTATTGCTCGGTGGTGTGTTGCTTTACCAGGTGGTGCGTGCCGGTGACGGGCTTTCTGCCATTGCTGCATGGGTGCAGTCGCGATTAACCGATCAGCTGCACTGTTTGCTTGCGATTGTTTATGGTGTGTCTGTGTTCTTTGAGTCTGCGACCGGTTTTGGGGTCGGCATACTGGTGTCTGCACCGTTGTTACTGGCAATGGGTTATTCACCGCTGGTTGCGGCGCTAATTTCGTTGTTTGGGCAGTGTGCGGTGCCATGGGGAGCGCTTGCCATCGGTACCGTTATTGGCAGTGATATGTCGTCGATATCAACGCTGCATCTCGGGGTGCTGGCGGTGATTATCGGGCTGCCGTTTATTGCCATGTGTGGTGCTGCAGCATTGTGGGTTGCCGGTCTCTGGCGCGGTCAGGTAGTAACAGCACTCATGTGGTTAATGATTTATGTGCTGGTGTTGTGTGTATCGTTATTGTTTTCAAGCTGGCTTGCAGGGGTTGAGCTTGCAGGGTGTATTGCAGGGCTGCTGGTGGTTACTTTTTCGTTGCTGGTAAGTCGTTTGCGGGGTGGAAGTCACGGCGGGCTTACGTTACCGCTCAGGGCTCTTACACCATTTATGTTTCTGGTGGTGTGTTTGATAATTTCACGACTGTTTATGCCGGTTGCTGACTGGCTGCAGGGAATGAGAGTTGGCAGCTTTCAACCGTTTTATCATGCAGGGTTCTGGTTAGTGCTTGCAGCCTGTGTAGCGTTGATGGTGTTACCGGGTAGCCGCAACAATCCGCTACAAATTGTTACCGCTGCAACTGGGCAGTGGTACAAGGCATCGCTTGCTGTAGCGTGCTTTCTTTTACTCGGCCATCTAATGAAGCACTCGGGTATGTCAATAGCGCTGGCGCAGGCCGTGGCGCAACAGGCAGGGTCACACTATCTTGCGTTTGCACCGTTGCTTGGCGCCCTGGGTGGTTTTCTTACCGCCAGTAACGCCTCTTCCAATGCACTGTTTATGGATTTTCAAATGCAGGCTGCAGCCAGTGCGGACATTTCACCGGAACTCATGGCAGCCGCGCAAAACACCGCTGGCAGCAATACAACCCTCGCATCACCCGGTCGTGTGATCTTTGCTGCAAGCATTGTCGGCAGTCCGGACGCAGAGTCTGATTTGCTCAGACGTGTACTACCAGTTGCCGTGGCCGGTGTGCTCGCTACTTCGTTACTGGTAACGCTGCTGGTGCACGTCGTTGACTAACAAGACGCGCCGATACCAGCATTAGCAGAATGAACAACAGCCAGCGATCTGCACTGCCGGAACCGCCTGAAGTGGCGTTGCCGGTGGTACTGGTGTCAGTGGAGTTATCCGTTACTGTATTCTGGCTTTCACTGCCGGAATTTGAACGGTTTTCTGCGATTACTACGTTGTAGACAACCTCGTTGTCGTCAACCGAGGTTTCTGGTTCGTTGGCACTGACTGACGCAATAATCTCTGCACTACCCGATGCAGTCGCAATAGATGAGAACGCCACGGTAGTGGACTCATCCGGTGCCAGTTCGGGTAGCGTGCAATTTACCGCCTGACCATCGGCAGCACAGTCGGCACTTGCTGAAAACTGCAGCGTTGATGGAAGTGCCGCACCGGCCACCGGTGCGGTTGCAGTATTTTCGGGGTGCTGGTTGCGTACCGTTAAACTATATTCGATGGTCTGACCACTGGTGGCAGAACCGGTGTCACTGTCTATCGATAACGCCAGATCAACTGTTACCGGTTCAACGGGTGCTTCTGGCTCAGGTTCAGGCTCCGGCTCCGGGTCATTAACAGTGACGTCAATCACAGCACTGTTGTTGTTGGCGTTGTCGTCAGTCTGATCTGCGGAAACCACAGGGTTGAATGATGCTGTACCTGCTGCAGAAGTTGTTGCCTCGAAAGTCAGTGTGGTGGTGTCACCGGCGCTGATTTCAGCCAGTGCACAGCTGACTGTGTTGTTGTCAGTGGTGCATTCGCCGTGTGGTGCAATGGTGGTGTTGGCCGGAATTGCCATGGTCATTTGCGGTGCAGTGGCCGTTTGATCTGCGCTGTTGTTCACTACGTTAACAGTCACTTCATAAGTCGCTCCAACTTCAACAGCGGTGTTGGCAGCTGCAACGCTGACCGACACATCAACCGGGTCCGGTGCCGGCGGTGCCGCAGTAGTAATGCTTAGCGCACGCCATCTGCCGCGGGCATAGGCGGTGATGTCACCTTCCGGAATCAGCCCGTTAGTCACGGCGTTCGACTCGACTGAAATCTCCGCACCGGTTGGTATGCTGATGCCGGTAAAGGTGTGTTGTTGAATGTCGTAGTCTTCGGTCACCCGGGCGTTGGTGGCAGTACCGACAACCACGCCATCGACTAAAAAGCGGTAGTCGCATTCACCATCGAGTTCACCGAGCGCCGAGATCGTCACATCGTATTCACCGGTGGCGCCGCTAAAAGTAGTGCTGGCACGCGCGAATACATCTCTGTGAGACGGATTGGCCGCGTTAATTGCCAGTGCATCGCGTGGGTTATCTTTGTAGTAGGGAACAACGCCGTTACCCAGTTCTTCAAAGTCTGTCAGTGCCTGGTAGTCAAAAGTTTCTGCAAAACTGCTTGCAGCAAGACCAAACGCGGTGATCAAGGCAAAAAGCACTTGTTTCATATTAATGCTTCCAAGGGTGCTTAGGATGTGGGCGGCCGCTGGCGGAAAAACATAAGTTGTTGCAGTACACTGCGTGATCAGTCCTCTGTGTGGTTTTTCAAATGGCAGCAAAACAACAGACTTCAGTCAGAGATATTAAGCTCGCAACCGACATACTTCGGCAGCGTTTTGGTGACCGTTTGCTCACCGGTAACAGCATTCGCGAACAGCACGCGCATACCACCACTTATCTGCCAAACCAGCCGCCGGATTCGGTGGTTTATGCCGAAAATGCCGATGATGTCAGCTGGATTGTCGGCGTGTGCGCCGAGCATGGTTGTCCGGTCATCCCGTTCGGTGCCGGTTCTTCGCTGGAGGGGCAACTGAATGCGCCGGAGGGCGGGGTGTCGATTGACATGTCACACATGAATCAGGTGGTCGAGATTCACCCCGAAGACCTCACAGTAACTGTGCAGCCCGGAATTACCCGCAAAGCGCTGAACGCACAACTCAGAGACACTGGCTTGTTTTTCCCGATTGACCCGGGTGCTGATGCCAGTCTTGGTGGCATGGCGTCAACCCGCGCCTCCGGCACCAACGCCGTGCGTTACGGCACCATGAAAGACAATGTGCTAAGCCTGCGCGCCGTGATGGCGGACGGGCGTGAAATCACCACCTCCACGCGTGCCAAAAAAAGTGCCGCCGGCTATGACCTGACGCGCCTGCTGGTGGGGTCGGAAGGCTCACTAGGGGTAATTACCGAGCTAACGCTGCGGCTGCACGGCGCGCCCGAATCGATTGTCGGCGGACTATGCAATTTCCCGACGGTGACCGACGCCTGCAATGCCGCCATCCAGACCATTCAATACGGCATTCCGGTGGCTCGAATTGAATTACTCGATGAAGTGCAAATCAGGGCGTGCAATGCCTACTCAAAACTCTCTCTGGCCGAGCGTCCCACCGTTTTTGTTGAATTTCACGGCACCGAGGCATCGACGACCGAGCAATCGGAATTGTTCGGTGAAATTATCGCCGACTGCAAAGGTTCCGATTTTCAGTGGACGGCCGATGAAAAAAGGCGTGCTGAACTGTGGCAGGCCCGCCACGACGCCTACTGGGCAGCAAAGTCGCTGCGCCCGGGGGCTGACGCGCTGGTGACCGATGCCTGCGTGCCGATTTCACGTCTTGCCGATTGCGTGGAAGCAACCAGTGACGATATCCGCGAGAACGGATTGCTGGCGCCGATTGTCGGCCATGTTGGCGACGGAAATTTCCACACCAGTGTGCTGATAGACCTGAACAACAAAGAAGAAGTAGCGAAAGCCAAGGCATTTTCTGAAAGGCTGAGTGAACGTGCTATCGGGATGGGTGGTACCTGTACTGGCGAGCATGGCGTCGGGCAGGGCAAGCAGAACTACCTGCACAGCGAACTGGGTGATGCGGTGGATTTCATGCGCACAATAAAAAAAGCGCTGGACCCTACTAACATCATGAATCCGGGAAAAATTTTCAGCTAGCCGCCGGCCGCTGTGTGAATCACTTCAAGAAAACGACGGCACAGTTCTGGCTGCCCGCATGGCCTGCAAACCCTGATCGCGTTTTAGTGCAAAGGCGTTGCAAGGTAATTGGTTGCCGGACCGAAAATCTGGACCTATTAACGGAACGTATGTGTCGCTTACGCCACTTGCCAAATTTAGGCACTGTCCGTGGCGTCCAAAACCAACGCACGAGGTGATAACGCAATGAGCCTTGACTACGAGCAAGTGAATATCGATGAGGTGGTAGATAGCGATCAGGCGCATGTCTGGCATCACCTCACGCAGCACAAACCCTTCGAAGACAAAAAGCCACCGCTAATGGTCAGTGGTAAAGGTATGCGTATTACCGATGCCAATGGCAAAGAATACCTCGACGCGGTATCCGGTGGCGTGTGGACGGTGAACGTTGGCTACGGTCAGGAACGCATTGCCAACGCAGTTCGCGATCAGTTGGTTCAAATGTGTTACTTCGCCAACTCCGCCGGCAACATTCCAGGTGCCATGTTTGCCAAAAAGCTGATTGAAAAAATGCCTGGCATGAGCCGCGTATACTTTTCAAACTCAGGCTCTGAAGCCAACGAAAAAGCCTACAAAATGGTGCGTCAGCTTGCCGCCATCGAAAACAACGGCGTTAAGCATAAAATTATTTACCGCGACCGCGATTATCACGGCACCACCATTGGTGCACTGAGTTCAACCGGTCAGTTTCAGCGCAAAGAACAATACGGTCCGTTTGCACCCGGGTTTATCGAAATGCCGCACTGCCTTGAGTATCGCAGTCAGTATGGTGAAGTTGATAACTATGGTGAGCTTGCGGCACTTGAACTTGAAAAAGTTATTCTGCGTGAAGGCCCTGAAACAGTTGGTTCTGTAGTGCTTGAACCCGTGACTGCGGGTGGCGGAGTGATCACACCGCCGGAAGGGTACTGGGAAACCATTCAGCAAATCTGTAAAAAGTACGATGTATTGCTGCATATTGATGAAGTAGTCTGCGGTGTTGGCAGAACCGGTAAGTGGTTTGGTTATCAACACTATGGCATCAAGCCTGACTTCGTCACTATGGCCAAAGGTGTTGCCAGCGGCTACGCGGCAATCTCATGTACAGTCACCACTGAAGAAGTGTTTGAGCGTTTTAAATCCAACGCCGACGACCCAATGAGTTACTTCCGTGATATTAGTACTTTCGGCGGCTGTGCCTCAGGGCCTGCAGCAGCGCTTGAAAACATGAAAATTATCGAAGAAGAAAACCTCGTTGAAAATGCTGCAAAGATGGGTGAATACCTGATGGAGCAGCTGCGATCGCTGCAACAAAAACATCAGATCATCGGTGATGTTCGCGGTAAAGGTTTGTTTGTCGGTATGGAGCTCGTCACAGACAGAGCAAGCAAAGAGCCTGTGCCTGAATCTATTCCTGCACAGATCGCAGCAGACTGTATGGAGCAGGGGGTAATTATCGGTCGCACCAATCGCAGCTTTGAAAAACACAACAATACGTTGTGCTTGAGCCCCGCGCTCATCTGTACTGAAAAAGAACTCGACGAAATCGTCGAAGCGATTGATGGCGCTATCACCCGCGTTACTGCCGCCTAGGTAAAATAGTGGTTACGCTGCGCGCTCCGGTACCGGAGCGTGCAGCAACACATGCTTATGCAGTAGTTTTTTTAGTTGCAAATGAAAAAACCCACGTCCTCCGGACGTGGTCAGAGTACTAAGG
>CAYZVB010000140.1:8650-13101 GCA_964481315.1 uncultured Granulosicoccaceae bacterium | reverse complement strand
ATCTATTACCCTGCTCGAGCAGCATGCCCAGTATCTGGCTCAGTTTCGCGATGTTAGGGTGCGTCTGGAAGGCCATACCGACGAGCGCGGCTCGCGTGAGTACAATATTGCTCTCGGAGACAATCGCTCGCGAAGTGTCGCCCGGGTGCTACAGTTACAGGGTGTCGATGCCGGTCAGTTCAGCACGCTTAGCTATGGCGAAGAAGTTCCGCTCGATGAAGGGCAGGGTGAGAGCGCATGGCGGCGCAACCGACGGGTTGAGCTGGTTTATGAGGGGCTGAACTGATACCCCCAAACCGTTGTCATAAAAATGATTAGCCCCACTTGTCAGAGAACAATATGAAACCACTGGACAGAAATACTGGCGAGGTTAAAATGGCAGCAAAAAAATCGGTAGTGTTGTTGTCAGCGGCGGTATGCATTGCATTAACCAGCGGTGCGGCGGTTGCTCAGGATCTCTCCGCACAGGGACTCAATCAACGGATTCTCAGGCTCGAGCGCGTACTCGACAACTCCGTTCTGATCGATATGGTGCAGCGTATGGAGGCACTGCAAAATGAAGTCCGACAGTTGCGTGGTGAGCTTGAGCTTCGCAACAACGAGATCGAGGCGATGCGTGAGCGACAGCGCAAGCTTTACCTTGATACTGACAACCGCCTGCAATCGCTTGAGTCTGGCAGTGGTGGTCTCGGCGGCGGTGGTGGTGAACTCGCGTCAATCGATGATCTCGAAGAGCTTGGCGATCTGGAGGAGCTTGAGCCTTTGCCGGCAGACGAGCCGGATGTTACCCCGCTGGTAGAACAAACTGTTGTGCAGACGCCGGCTGTTCCGGTGAACAATGAACGGGAAGAAAAGCTCGACTACCAGAACGCTTATGACTTACTGATTCTCGGGCGCAACCGTGAAGCGATTGTTGAGTTTGACAAGTTTTTGGTGAAATACCCCGATGGTACTTACACCGATAACGCACACTACTGGCTCGGCGAGGCGAACTATGTTGAGCGTCAGTTCAACGAAGCTATTGACCGCTTTAATGTTGTGATTTTTCAGTTCCCCGGTAGTCGCAAAGTACCTGATGCCAGGTTGCGCAAAGGTTTTGCGCTTTTCGAATTACAGCGATACGCAGAGTCAAGGCAGGAGTTAACTGCTGTGGAAAGTGAGTATCAGGGCAGGTCTATCGCAGCACTTGCAAGACGCCGTCTCGAACAAATGAATAATGCCGGTTTGTAAAACGTCGCTTTTCCACACGCTCTAAGCTGCGTTATTCAGCTGCAGTCTGCTCTGACGTGTGAGCGGCTGTTGTTATCAAACGTGCTGTCGGTGCTTTCAACTTTACCGTCAAGTGATACAAACTCCACGCTGATTTCAGCACCGTTAATCTCACTGCCGGACACCCGGATGTTACCTAGCTCAGACTGCTTGAGCTGGTCGTCCAGGTCGATCGAAAAAGTGTAATTAGCACCGGACGGAAAGTCACTGAACTCGATAGTCAGTGACTGATCACCATCGGCAGGTTCGTTAACAACCGCAGCTTTTGCGCTTTGCGACTCTTCGCGGAACTTCTGAAAAACCTCAACGCCGGTCCCGCCTTCTTCAGTGTCGAAAACAAGATTGCCATCAGAGCCTGCCAGTTGCAGTTTCACAGATTGCACCTGCCAGCCATCGCTCGACATGTTGTAAAACCTGAACTTATCGCGTGGAGCGCTTTCGGTGAACTTGGCTGACAACACAGCCTGACAGTGTTGCTGGTTGCTTTGTTCTTTGTTGGTAATTTCAGCCAGAGTAAACCTGGTGCCTACCAGCACCAGTAAAGCCATGGATAGTTTTGTTTGTGTGCTGACGGAGAATTTCATATCGCTTACACTCATTGGGGTCAGTTGACTCTGGAGCGTTTGTTACATTTGCTGCGATCAAGTCGCTGTGTATGCTCTTAAGTCCGTTGTACTACAACTACACCGTAACTGATACTTGCTACTGTAGTCTACTGTCTGGAAAAGATTTTGGATTAATTGACAAAGTTAAAAGCAAATTACAATCTATTGTAATGGCGAAATAGCATAACGTTACGTCTGTTGGGTGACGTAATACCAGTTAGTTATTGGTTGGCAATTGATCGTGCCGATCACCGGTTTTATCACTATTATGCAGCACAAGATATCAAATAGTTTCGGCGTTGAATGTGTAAGTATTAAGTATTTTATAAGCCTTCTGACAAGAGCATCTTAAGACCGCATTTTGAGTCCTTTTGGATCAAAGAGCGGATCGTGTTTAATGGTGGCATTGCAACGTTGGCCGAGTATTTCAATCTGAAACTGTTTCTCATCGCAAAGACCGGCTGGAATGTAACCCTGAGCAAGTGAACGATTTACAGAATGTCCGTAGCCCCCGGATGTTACCCAGCCCACTACAGTCCAGGTTCCATCGCTTTGAACAGAAGCTTTTGCGGTTTCATTACCAGCGTGGTCAAACCGTGGGGCACCATAACCGTGTGGTTTTTCAACAGCAATGGTGCTGTGATCAAAACCTTCAGGCAATTGTGCCCATATCGGTTCATCACCCATAACATCGGTATTGTCGGTGTCTATTGCAAAAGTTACCCGCATTAACGCCGGGCCCTGAGCATGTTCTTCTGCAGCCGCTTCGCGTCCGATAAAACGGTTTTTTTCAAGCTTAACAAATCGTTCCATTGCGGCTTCATACGGACCGTATATTGGTCTGAGTTCTGCGAACCAGGTGGGAAAGTTCTTTTCCAGTCGCATGCTCAGCAGTGCACGCATACCGAAATCAACAATGTTATGTGGTTTGCCTGAAGCTTTAATCGCCAGATAAACACGACGTTCGTAGGTGGGTTCCATCCAGATTTCGAAACCCAGGTCACCGGTGTATGTAATACGGTTTACCAGGCAAGGGCAACCTGCAACATCCATCTGTCTATGGTCCATAAACCTGAATGCGTCATTGCTCACATCATCGTCACACAGTTCGCTCAGCACAGCGCGCGACAGCGGTCCTGCAATCGAAAGACCGACCATGGTCTGTCCATAACGATGAATCGATACTTCTTCATTAAGATGTTGTTCAAACCACCGCATGTGATAAATCTGTGCGCCGGATGAACCCCAGATATAAAACACGTCATCGGCAGCGCGTGCAATAGTAAAGTCACCGATCAGTTTGCCATTGTGATTGAGCATGGGTGTCAGCACCATACGGCCGATCTTTGGCATTCGGTTGGTCATTAAGTTATTGAGCCAGTCCTCAGCGCCCGAACCTGTGACTTTGTACTTGGCAAAGTTGGCAATTTCTGTCACACCGATGCTTTCCCGGACAGCGCGAACTTCATTGCCTACATGTTCAAAATCATTGGAACGATGAAACGACAATATGTCTTTGGCTTCGGTGCCTTGTGGTGCAAACCATAGCGGTGTTTCAAGGCCCCAGGTATCGCCCATGACTGCATTATTATCTCGTACCATGATGTCGTAGAGCGGGGTAGTTTGTTGCGGCCGTGCCGCCGGCAGTTCTTCATTCGGAAAGCGAATCGAAAAGCGCCTTGAATAGTTTTCTCTGACCTTGGCATTGGTATAGCGCAGCGAAGTAAAGTCACCGTAGCGTGCGACATCCATGGCGAAGACATCAGCTTCGGGGTCGCCGTTGACCATCCAGTTGACGAGCACTAAACCAACGCCGCCGCCCTGACTGAAACCGGCCATCACCGCACATGCCGACCAGAAATTGGTGAGTCCCTGTACCGGCCCGACCAGTGGATTGCCATCGGGTGCAAACGTAAACGGGCCATTGACGGTTTGTTTTATTCCCGCCTGTTCAAAAGCTGGAAAGTGTTTGAAGCCTATTTCAAGTGACGGGCTGATTCTGTCGAGATCGGGCTGCAGCAACTCGTGGCCGAAATCCCACGATGTGCTTAACGGTGACCATGGTTTACAGGCTTTTTCGTAAGTGCCCAGCAACAGTCCGGTGCGCTCCTGCCGTGTATAGATTTCACCTTTAAAGTCGATCACCCCGACCAGTTCGCGCCCGGTGTCCTGATTAAACTGCACTACCTCCGGCATTTCGTCGGTTAGCAGATACATATGCTCCATGGCCAGAACCGGTAGCTCCAGTCCAACCATCCGTCCGATCTCTCGCGCCCAAAGCCCGCCGGCATTCACAACATGTTCGGTTTGCACCGTGCCTTTCTCGGTAATTACCTGCCAGGTGCCGTCGGCGCTTTGAGTAATGTTCGTTACACGATTGCGCAACTCGATGCTGGCGCCCAGCTTTTGTGCAGCTTTTGCATAGGCATTGGTGGTGCCCGAAGGATCGAGGTGGCCATCAAGCGGATCATAGAGGGCGCCAAGTATGCCCTCGACATTGGTAACGGGGGCGATCCTTTTGATCTCTTCGGGGCCAACGATCTCAGTCTCCAGCCCCATGAACCGGTGCTTGGCGCG
>CAYZVB010000140.1:0-8640 GCA_964481315.1 uncultured Granulosicoccaceae bacterium | reverse complement strand
CCACAACGCACCAACAAAATTGCGCTCGTCCATTAGCGGAAACATCGATTTGGCTTCGGACGGGGTAATAATTTCGGTTTCCATACCCAGCGCCCGCCCTGTGGCATGCACATAGCGCAGGAAGTCCATGCGCTCTTCTGAGTCAGCCATCATCACACCGCCTGTCAGGTGTAGTCCACAGGCCTGGCCGGACAGCGCTTCAAGTTCTTCGTAAAGCGAAACTGTATAAGCCTGCAATTTAGCGACGTTGGGGTCGCCATTGAGGGTGTGAAAGCCGCCGGCGGCGTGCCATGACGAGCCGGAGGTAAGTTCGGAGCGCTCTATCAGAAGAACATCAGTCCAGCCGGCTCTTGCCAGATGAAACAACACCGAGCAACCGACAACGCCGCCGCCGATGACAACTGCCTGAGCATGAGTTTGCATAGACCTATCCGCTTTTGAATCTGCTCGAAAATTACCACAGGCAGCAGCTGTGTGTAGCGGAGGATTAAGGCCGCACTATCCGCCGAGCGACATGCCCGGTGCGGCGACTAGAGGCGAGGAGGGCGGCCGCAGCGACCACCCGAGTGTTTCTATTGAGGGGTAGGGCTTAGTGCTTGTGCTGGTAGGCCACCAGCGGATTGAGCAATCGAGCGAGCATGCCGGTGAACTTAACCGGTGCGTCGGTAACAGACAGGCAGATGCACTCTTCGTCGTCGTTGACGGTTGGTCGGTGCGTGTCGCCCTGGTCGCGCACAATGAAGTCACCGGCCCGGTATACGCCGTCCTGGTCTGAAAAGCTGCCGCAAAGCACTACGGTAATTTCCTGTCCGTGATGGTCGTGGTTGGCGACTGCTCCGCCTGGCAAAAGCTTGTGCAGTGCGACTTCTCTTTGCTCGTCGAGTTGATCAAGCAGTGCGACGCGAATTCGTTTGCCGAGCTTCTTCCAGCGGAGACTATCCATGCCTTCAGGCATCAGCTTGTGAATTGTCGGAGGCAGATTGCCAACGGGTACAATTTGACTGGCCGCAACCGGCTGTGGCTGTGATTCTCTGCGTTCGATCTGCTTCATCACCTGATCGAACAGGTCGGGAGAAACGGGTGCCGAAGGCGGCTGGTTGTCAAATACAACCGATCCTACTTCACTGAGTTTGGCGACTTCCGCAGCGCACTGGCTGCAGTAGCTGAGGTGAGTCGAAACACACAATGCCTGGGAATCTGACAGCGTGCCGGCAACGTACTCTGTAAGCCACTGTGTGTCGGGGTGGTGCTGATTCATTCGAGTAATACTGTCCATCAATTCGTTGTAGTTCGTGTTGGTTCTGCAGGCTCTGCGACGGGGTTTTGATCGGCGGCCAGGTTGACTCGGAGCTTTTCCATTGCAAGCCTCAGCCTCGACTTCACTGTGCCGAGTGGCAGGCCGGTTTGCTTTGAGACTTCGGCGTGTGTTTTCCCTTCGATGTAAACTTCGCGCAAAATCTCGACCTGTTCTGCGGGCAGATTGTCGACAATTTTTTCAATCTGCTGGCCGCTTTTCGCCAGGTCTGTGAGATCTTCCGGTTCTGGTTCCTCGAATACCGGCCACAAATCGTCGGCGGTGAGCGGGCTGGTGATTCTTTTCATCTTGCGCAGATAATCGATCCGGCAGTTTCTGGCGATCGCAAACACCCAGGTACTGACGTTGGCTTTTTCAGGTTTGAAGAACTTTGCTTTCTCCCACACCTTAATCATGACTTCCTGTACCAGCTCGTCGGCCATTTCCGGCGATGTATGCATGCTGTTGAGCGACATACCGTAAGCTTTGATTTTCGGGCCGAAGTGGCTGAATATCAGACTAAAAGCCTCTGCATCACGGTGTTGGGCAACGCGCAGCATTGATGCTGCCCATTCATCTTTAGGCTTTTCTTTTTTATGATCCATTGTTAGCCACTGTATTGCCGGGGCGACTCCGGCGGTATTCTCAAGCAACATTCTGATCGCTACTTTAACCTGTTGTGTATGATTGTTCCTGATATTTACGGTAGCTTTCCCGTAGAGGATCAACGCAGGTCAGCCCAGTGATCCACACCCCGACACGGCGCGTAAAGACTGCCACTCACTGACTGGTGCCGATGTGTACCACGGATGCAAAATGACTGCGCTAGTAGTGGAAGAACTCAAATCGGTTTTTGCCGAATCAAACCGGATGGCTCCTGACAAGCTGTCCGCGATCTATCACCGCGACATCGTCTTTACCGATCCGGTGCATACGCTCGAGGGGCTCGGTACGCTGACCGACTATTTCACGAGAATGTACAGCAATGTGACGAGTTGCCGCTTCGAATACACCGACGAAATGATTCTCGATAACCGCGGAAGTCTGCGCTGGGTAATGCACCTGAAGCATCCTAAGCTTGCCGGTGGCGAGGAAGTAGAGGTTCCCGGCGCCAGTTTTTTGCAGTTTGGTGATCAAATTACTCACCATGAAGACTACTACGACCTCGGCGCTATGCTTTACGAAAACATCGCGGTGCTCGGCAGTGCAATTCGCCACGTTAAAAAGAGACTCAGCTAGTGGAGGCCCCCGACGGCGGTATTGGAGGATCGGCGATTTTCTGCCAGGCGCATGGTTGTCTCGGCAGCCCAGAGGCCTTACCGCAACAGACGGAAACCTCATGATTCGCAATAAAAAGATCTGGCTGATTGGCGCCGGGTCGGGTATCGGACGCGAGCTCGCGCTGAAACTCGCTGCCAGTGGCAATACCGTTGTGATCAGCGGGCGCGGTATAGACAGTCTGAACGCAGTGGTTGCCGAGTCCGAGTCGCGGAAGGAATCCGACAGTGCCGGTGATGGTCGAATTGTGGCTTACGCATGTGACGTAACCAACGATGAGCAGACTGCCGCAGCGGCCGTTGAAATTGCGGCCATGGTCGGTGCACTGGATATGCTGGTGTTTTGTGCCGGTCGCTGTGAATATGTTGAAGATGCAGAGCTTTCGACCGATCTGTTCCGGCGCGTGTACGATGTGAATGTCTTCGGTATGGTCAACGCCGTTGCAGCTGTATTGCCGGCAATGAAATCATCGTCTGCCACTGAAAAACCGCAGGTAGTCGGGGTTGCCAGCTTATCGGCGGTGGTCGGTTTGCCAAGAGCAGAAGCATACGGGTCGTCTAAAGCTGCGGCCATCTACTTTCTTGAATCGCTTCGCCTTGACTTGTCAAAATTCAATGTCGATGTCACGGTAGTTAACCCGGGCTTTGTCGAAACCCCGATGACCGCATCCAACGACTTTCCAATGCCTTTTTTAATGCAGGTCGACGAAGCGGCTGACTGCATTATCCGTGGTGTCGCGCGGCGCAAACGTAAGGTGAATTTTCCACTGCGGTTAACGATGACGTTAAAAATTGCTGCCATGTTTCCCGCTTTGTGGTTCGGTGTCATTGGACCCCGGCTTGCCCGGCGCGAAGGGTAAAGCCGGCCGGCCGCAATTGTGTGATGCTATGCACTCCTGCTGAATAACGAAAAACTCACCCCTGTGTACAACGGTATAGAAAATAGATCTGTCAGGCCTCATCACAATATTTGTGTTTGCAGCGCAGCAGATAGGAATGGTAGCGAAGCATGAAGGTAGCGGTAATCGGTGCCGGGATCTCCGGTCTCACCAGCGCTTATTATTTGAGTGAACATCACGACGTAACGGTATTTGAATCGGCTGCTCGCATCGGTGGGCATACTGCCACCATCAATGTTGAACACAACGGTAAAGAGTACGCGGTTGATACCGGCTTTATTGTCTACAACGACTGGACCTATCCCAATTTCATAAAACTGCTGAACGCGTTGCGTGTCGATACGCGCCCGACGCAAATGAGTTTCAGTGTCAGCTGTGAAAATAGCGGGCTGGAATATGCAGGGAGCAACTTGAACACGCTGTTTGCAGACCGCAGTAACCTGGTAAAGCCCGCCTACTGGCAAATGCTGCGTGACATTGTTCGCTTCAACCGACAGGCCATCGAAGACCTCAGCAATAATCAACTGCCGGCACAGCAGACTCTGGAAGAGTACCTGCAAAAGCACCGCTTTGGCGCAATGTTCAGAGACAAGTATCTGGTGCCGATGGGGGCTGCTATCTGGTCGGCCGGCACCGATGAGATGCTCAGGTTTCCGGTGCTGTTCTTTGTGCGTTTTTTCAAGAACCACGGCCTGCTGTCTATTAAAAACCGACCGCAGTGGCATACCATTGCGGGAGGCTCCGCCGCCTACTTACAACCGCTCACTGAACGCTTTAACAACTCTATACATCTCGGCACGGAAATCACAAACATTCAACGCTCTGATAGCGAAGTTGCGATTGAATATCAAAGTAATCAGACTTCCGCGACTCGCGAAGTGTTTGATGCGCTGGTGGTGGCGACACATAGCGATCAGGCGCTTACTCTTCTAAAAACCCCCACCGCAACAGAGCGCGAAATTCTCGGCGCAATTCCATACCAGGATAACGATGTTGTGCTGCACACTGATGAATCCCTATTGCCTGCGCGAGAGCTTGCCTGGTCCAGCTGGAACTACCGTCTGATAAAATCTTCCGGTACCGACCCAATACCAAGGCTGACCTACAACATGAATATTCTGCAGGGGATCGATGCGCCATGTACGTTTTGTGTCAGCCTTAATCAAAATGACCGCATCGATCAAAGCAAAATACTCGGGCGTTACAATTACAGCCATCCTGTATTTTCACTGGCCGGTATGCAGTCACAACAGCGCTGGGACGAAATCGCCGGTTCGCTGCGGACCTGGTACTGCGGCGCTTACTGGGGAAGTGGTTTCCACGAAGACGGAGTGGTTAGTGCGCTGCGTGTGGTTGAGTCTGTGAATCAATCGCTAAGCCCGGTCAGTGCCGGCGCTGCGGACGCTGTCAGTGCATAGCGCGATTTATCAGGGGTCTGTTTGGCACAAGCGCTTTTCCCCTGCGGAGCATGCGTTTCGCTATCGGGTCTTTATGATGTATCTTGATCTGGCCGAGATTGATCAGGTTTTTTCTATCAGCCGTCTGTGGTCTTACAAAAAATTTGCCCCGGCGCGCTTTCGACGTGACGATTACTTTCATCAACCCGCCGATACCACCGGCAAGGCAGACGCATCTCTCGATGCCTCTGTGCGCAGCGCTGTGAAAGATGCCCTGGGTGTCGAGCCGGATGGTGCAATCCGCGTGCTAACCAATCTCAGATACTTCGGCTACATCATTAACCCGATCAGCTGTTACTATTGTTTTTCTAAAGCACCTGAACAGTTAACTGCATTGTTAATCGAAGTCACTAATACACCCTGGGGGGAACGCACTCACTACGTATTGGACTTGCGTAATCATCAGCCCGACGCGACCATAGATTTTGCGAAAAATATGCATGTCTCACCATTTATGCCAATGGACATGCACTATCGCTGGTGCGGCAGCAAACCCGGTAACAAGCTTCAATACAGGCTTGAAAATTTCAGTGCCGGCAATGCCACCGATCAGTCCCGTAAGTTTGCCGCAGGGGTAAATTTCGAAAGGGTAGAGATTACCCGTAAAAGCCTCAATCAAACCATCGCAGGCTACCCGCTAATGACTGCCAAAGTGGCGTTTGGAATCTACTGGCAGGCGTTGCGACTATCGCTAAAGCGCGTGCCTTTTGTACCTCATCCGGCAAAGTAAACGTATAAGAATTGTATTGCATGAAGCAGAAGAAAAACAAAACGCTGTACTTTGAATTGTGTGTGGAATCACCCCGCTATGTCTGACACTTTAAATACCAACCAGAGCACTACAGCAGGTGAGCGTGGCGGCATCACACAGACCGGTCTGCCCTCTAAAGTAAAGCGTTGGTCAAGTGCCGTTAGCTTTGGGCGTAATATGGATGCCGGCACCGCGCCGAGTACCACACAACGCTGGGCGCGTTCACTGGTTCACAGCCATCTGCAGAAAATGCACAGAGGTCTGCTGGTGCTGAATGAACCGGATGGCAATTCTCATACATTCGGCACAGCTGCGCACAATGCACAAAATAATGCGTCAGTAACTGACGGTCAGTTTCAACCCATCACGGCGACCATTAACCTGCAAAATCCTGCGGCTTATACCGCCATCGCATTTAATGGCGTTGTTGGTGCGGCGGAAGGGTTTATGGACGGTCACTGGACCACACCAGACTTACTGGCGGTGATTCGATTTTTTGTATCGAATATCCAGGATTTGAAAAAAATGGATGGTGAGCGTTCTGTTGGTAATCGCATCGCGCTCAATTTGCTAAGCCGGGTTACCCGCAATAGTCTGACCGGTTCAAGAAAAAATATCTCGGCTCACTATGATCTTGGTAACGATTTCTTTGAGCTTTTCCTCGACCCCACCATGATGTATTCCGCAGCTTTGTTTGAGGGCAGGGACATCACCCTGGGGCAGGCATCAACGGCCAAGCTGCAGCGGATTTGTGAAAAGCTTGAATTGAAACCAACCGATCACCTGGTGGAAATTGGAACCGGGTGGGGCGGTATGGCAGTTCATGCAGCAACGCACTTTGGTTGCAAAGTGACCACAACCACAATCTCCCGCCAGCAACATGACTACACAAAAATTCTGGTCAAGGCGCGCGGTCTTGAAGACAAAATTACGGTTGTGATGAAAGACTACCGCGAGCTTACCGGTAAGTTTGACAAGCTGGTGTCCATCGAAATGATTGAAGCAGTAGGGCACAAGTATTTCAGCGGTTATTTTCAAAAGTGTAGTGAACTGTTGAAACCGCATGGCCTGATGTTAATACAAGCCATTACTATCACCGATCAGCGATACGAACAGGCGCGCAAGTCGGTTGACTTTATTCAGCGCTATATCTTTCCCGGCGGTTGCCTGCCGTCGCTGAGTGTTATCGCAAACCATGTGGCTAAAGTGACTGATATGGGTGTGGTGACTGTCTCTGATATGTCGCGAGACTATGCGCAAACGCTGCGGTGCTGGCGTGACTCCTTTGAAGCCGCCGAAGATCAGGTACGTGCGCTTGGTTTTGATGACCGTTTCATTCGCATGTGGCTGTACTATCTGTGCTATTGCGAGGGCGGTTTTATGGAGCGGGTTATCAATTCAACGCAAATCGTTATTGCCAAACCGGATTATCGAACCTACTGATCGCTCAAAGATAGTGGTATTGTTAGGCGATGCCTGCCTCAACACAAAAACCCGTGACGCATAAAACGGTAATCGCGTCGTTAACACCAGCGCAGCGTGACCATTTCACCCGGCGCTCAAACCGGGCCGGGCTGAGTGCTTTAGCAGTTCACTTCAGTGCAATACTAATATTCATGGTACTGATTATTTTGAAAGTGCCGGGCTGGCTGTTACTGCTGCTGCCACAGGGCATTTTGCTGGTTTTCCTTTTCACCTTGTTTCATGAGGTCACTCACCGCACCGCGTTTCGCAGTAAGCGCCTTAACGATGCAGTTGCGGTTCTCTGCGGATGGTTACTGACTTTGCCGCCAAACTGGTTTCGCTACTTTCATTTTGCCCATCACCGGTATACCCAGAACCCTGATAAAGATCCGGAGTTACAATCACCGAAGCCCTCAACCAGGGCGGCCTATCTGTGGCATGTCAGTGGACTGCCGGTGGCATGGAGTAATGCTAAAACGCTTTACAACAATGCGATTGGTAAGTGCAGTGACGACTATGTGCCTGCCAGTGCGTTAAGTCAGATTCGCCTTGAAAGCCGGTTAATGATCTTGGCCTATGCGACGGTAGCGGTCATTGCTTACTTGCTGGGTTTTCTGTCCTTTTTGCTCTGGTGCTGGTGGGTTCCGTTAGTGGTTGGTCAGCCGTTTTTGCGTTTGTACCTGATGGCGGAACATGGTTGTTGTGAGATGGTTGAGGATATGTTTGCCAATACGCGCACCACTTTCACTACACGTATGGTACGCAGGCTTGCGTGGAACATGCCCTATCATGCCGAGCACCATGCTTACCCTAATGTGCCGTTTTATCGGTTGCCTGAGTTTCACCGCGAAGTAAAAGACAAACTCAAGGTCACAGCCGACGGTTACAGCGGTTTTCATCGCGAGGTGTTAAACAACATGTCGCGTTAGTTCGCGCTGGCTGAAGGGCGGAACCCGGTAACCTGTTGGCTAACGCATGAATACACCAAGATTCAACAACATCGTTAGCGCAATGGAAACTATGAGCATGGTTTTCCATGGAAAAAATACTTTAACTCTTGGTCGGTTGCTGTCCTCGGCTTCGTCGAACGCTTTCTCAAGTTTCTCGTGCAGTTTTCTTTCTGCGTTGCGTGTAGCACGTGGAAATAATCTTGGAATTACATTCAGCAGAACAGTAAGCACTACTGATGCGATTATCGAATGCACAATAAAATCCGGCATGTTCTAACCCTCATTACCTGAAAAAACGGCATGCAGACCGCCGCCGTGTAATTTTATTCGTAATAGCCTGTGTTAGTCTTGCACAATTGTTCAGGCGGATGAAGTCGATGAAGTCGAGTATCATTTATAGCATGGCGTTGTTGCTGGCTGGATTTTTTGTACAGGTTTACGCGCCGGTGAATGCGCAAAGCCTGCCGGAATGCGAGTTCACCAGCAGTGATCCGGACGGTGACGAGCTCACGTGGACGATCAGCCGGCCGCCGGGCAACAACATCGAG
>CAYZVB010000139.1:5970-13123 GCA_964481315.1 uncultured Granulosicoccaceae bacterium | reverse complement strand
AAAACGCTCAAACCTGCCCGGCCTGCGCTCCGGTTTTGTCGCGGGAGACGCCGACATTATCGCGGCCTTTCTGCAGTACCGCACGTACCACGGCTGTGCCATGCCGCTGCATACCGACGCTGCCAGCCGCGCTGCGTGGAGCGATGAAGCCCACGTCATCGAAAACCGCGCGCTTTACCGTGAAAAATACACTGCCGTGCTTGAAGTGCTGCAACCGGCCATGGCGGTACAGCAACCGGACGCCGGCTTTTTTCTGTGGCCCGATCTCGGCCAGTCCGACACCGAATTTACCCGCCGCAGTCTGGCAGAGAAAAACTTAACCGTCCTGCCCGGCAGCTACCTGTCGCGTGATGTTGCCGGTGTTAACCCCGGTGACGGCCACATCCGGCTGGCACTGGTTGCACCGCTTGCAGAATGCGTCGAGGCAGCGCAGCGGCTGGTCAGCCTGCTCAAAACCACTGCATAAACGCATCCGCACACAGCGGATGCGGGCCGCTGCGAACGCGGTTACCATACACATCTGAAAACCGACAAACACAGAGACACACATGTCAGATCTTGAAAACCTCATTAACGACGCCTTCGAAAAGCGCGCCGACATCACCCCCACAACCGTCGATGCCGCCACCCGCGATGCCATCGAACAGGCCATCAACCTGATCGACTCAGGCGAGGCACGCGTCGCCGAGCAACGCGGCGTCGGTGACTGGGTCGTTAACGAATGGCTTAAAAAAGCCGTGCTGCTGTCGTTTCGAATTCGCGACAACGCGCCAATCAGCGCAGGCGGTTACACGCAGTTTTACGATAAGGTCGACACCAAATACGCAGGTTACACCGAAGAGCAATTTGCAGCTTCAGGTGTGCGCGTTGTACCACCGGCTGTGGCGCGTAAGGGATCGTTCATCGCACGCGATACAGTGCTAATGCCGTCTTACGTCAATATTGGCGCCTACGTCGACAGCGGTACCATGGTAGACACCTGGGCGACTGTTGGCTCCTGCGCGCAAATCGGTAAAAACGTACACCTTTCCGGTGGTGTCGGTATTGGCGGTGTACTCGAGCCACTGCAGGCGTCACCCACCATTATTGAAGACAACTGCTTTATCGGCGCACGTTCCGAAGTCGTTGAGGGCGTCATTGTCGAAGAAGGGTCTGTGGTATCGATGGGCGTTTACATCGGTCAAAGCACCCGCATTTATGATCGTGAAAACGACGAGATCATTTACGGCCGTGTACCGGCGGGTTCTGTTGTGGTTTCCGGCAACCTGCCATCAACCGACGGCAAGTACAGCCTGTATTGTGCGGTTATTGTTAAACGCGTCGATGAAAAAACCCGCAGTAAAGTCGGCATTAACGAACTGCTTCGAAGCATCGACTGATCCGCACATCATGGCAAACACCCTGTACGGCATTAAAAACTGCGACACAATAAAAAAGGCGCGTCGCTATCTTGAGTCCAATGACATCGACTATGTCTTCCACGACTACCGTGTCGATGGCATCGACGAAAAGCTGGTGCAGTCTTTCGTTAAAGCGCTGGGCTGGGAAAACGTTTTAAACAAGCGTGGCACTACCTGGCGCAAGCTCGATGATAAAACCAAAGAAGCAACCAATGAGAGTAACGTTGCCGCACTGCTGTGCGAACACCCTGCCATGATCAAACGCCCGATCCTCAAGGCCGGGCGGCAGCTGCACCTGGGCTTCTCTGAAAGTCAGTACAACGAGGTTTTAAAGTAGGCAATGCTGAAGGCGGTTGGCACTAGCTTAAAGGACTGTGCCAACCCGTTGTACGCCGAAAAGTGTAAGCAATTTTTTAAAACTGGGCCGGGTGAGTATGCCGAACACGATAAGTTTCTTGGCATTCGTGTGCCGCAGTTGCGCGCGCTGGTAAAGCAATACAGAGACACCTTAACGCCTGAAGACTGTTGCGAGTTGCTGCAAAGTGAATGGCACGAGTATCGGCTTTTTGCACTGCTGTGCCTGGTAGAACACTTTCAGCGGGGCAGCACGGCACAGCAGAGATCTATTGTCGGGCTTTACTTCAAATACAAAAAGTACATCAACAACTGGGATCTGGTGGACGCCTCGGCGTATAAAATTGCCGGTGCCTGGTACTTCGACAAAGATCGCAGCCGCCTGCACAAAATGATAAACGCAAAGTCTTTGTGGGAAAGACGCATACCGGTAATAGCCACCTTTTACTACATTAGAAAAAACGATCTCGACGACACCTTTCGCTATGCCCGTGAGCTACTGCAAGACAAAGAAGACTTAACCCACAAAGCCACCGGCTGGATGCTGCGCGAAGCTGGTAAGCGCGACACAGACAGACTTCGTGAGTTTCTGCAGAGTCACATTAATACCATGCCGCGAACCATGCTGCGCTACGCGATTGAAAAGCTCCCCGCACCTGAGCGTAAATCGCTGCTAAAGAAGTAGGCAGTCAACTGCAATACACACAATTCCGATGGCTTTATTAAAGCAACCGCTAGTGTACAATCTCAGCGCTTACGAGCCGACACTCCACGTTGCATCACCGCTGTAATAAACCGCGACAAAGGCAAATACGAATGATCAACCTTGCGCCACAACAACGAGTATTTGCAGCGTTCGCTCTGTATGCGTTTACGATGGGTAGTATTTATCCGCGACTACCGGAAATCAAAACGGGTATGGGGGTTGAAGAAGGAACTCTTGGGCTGGCACTGGTCGGTGCGCCCATCGGTACTTTCCTCGCACTCACTTTCGCCAGTCCGTTAATAGAAAAGATCGGCTTTCGCAGACTACTGTTACTGGCTATTCCGTTAACCGGGCTTTTTTACGCCCTGACCGTTCGCATGACCGATCCGCTGTACTTCTTTTTACTGTTAATCCCCGCCGGTATAGCCATTGGCTGTATCGAGATTGTGATCAATGTAGAAGCCGACAGAACCGAAGCGCTGGTAAAGCGCCGAATTATGAATCGTGCTCATTCGTTCTGGAGCTTTGGATTTTTTGCAGCCGGCTTAAGCGGCGCTACCTTTGCACACTTTGGTATCTCGCCACAAACTCACCTGCTTGTTGTACTGGCACTCATGATTCCCGTGGTGTGGTGGCTACTCGGGGACTTCACACCGGCACCGGCACGCGGAGAGGAAGCCCCAGCGCACCGCTTTGCGTTACCGACACTACCTATAC
Organism: uncultured Granulosicoccaceae bacterium; assembly: GCA_964481315.1. GTDB lineage: Bacteria > Pseudomonadota > Gammaproteobacteria > Granulosicoccales > Granulosicoccaceae. The sequence continues at coordinate 9,946 of CAYZVB010000139.1, read as the reverse complement.
TGATACTTGTAATCGTTACCCTGCCTGCCATGTTAATGGAAGGCGCAGGTCTGGACTGGTCAGCCATTTATATGGACACCACGTTTTCTTCAGGTGCCTTTATCGCCGGCCTTGCTGTTGCCGTGGTCACATTCTCACAGGCAGTTGCCCGCTACTTTGCAGACAGCTATGTTGAAAGATACTCACCGGTCACCGTAGGTCGGGTACTGCTGCTGCTGTTGGCGGTGGGCATACTACTGGTGCTGTTTCCTGTGTCGGTACCGGTATCACTGGCAGGCTTTGCCATCATGGGTGTCGGCACAAGTGTACTGTTTCCGCTCGCCATGTCTGCGGCAGCACAACGCACCGATCGCCCTGCCACGGTAAACGTTGCGGCACTGGCACAGATTTCATTTGGCGCGTTCCTGCTGGGCCCGCCATTACTTGGCTTTGTGGCAGAGCACTGGGGTATTCAATGGGTGTACGGGTTTGGCTTGCCGTTAGTGGTGGTGGGCTTTATGGTGGTGCATTCCCTGCAACCCGAACGTTAACTAAAGCGCTGTACGCGCCTGCAATGATTTACATGCATCACAGGCGCGACAGGTGTTAACTCAGTAAACCGCCAGTGGCGCACCGGCAGATCCGGTTGCCCCTTTGATCGGCATCGGGTTAAAGATATAGGCAAACTCGTACACGCCGACATCTGCCAGCCTTTCGGTGGCAACATTTTCGTGTATAAAAATCCCGTTTTTAGTGATGAGTTCCTGGTGCACCGGAAACGCCAGCGCCGGGTTCGGGTTAGGTACGACTTCAACCGGCCAGGTGTCCGCACCCGCAATCGCAATACCCGCTTCAATCAAATACGCCGCAGCACCCAGTCCAATACCCGGGCTACCTGAATTAAACTTTGCATTATCTTCAATCCAGTGCTGCCCCCATCCGGTGTGCAGTAACACCACATCACCCTTACCCGGTGGCGGTGTACCCTGCTTTTCAAGTGCCGCTTTAAGATAATCGGCAGTAATTTCTTAACCGGCTTCCATTGCACGACCTTTCAGCGCCACAATATCGATAAACACACCACGGGTAAAAAACGGCTTAACATGCTCGACACCGAGTTTATTTACCCCGTATGAACCTATTACCTCACTGGCAGGCACACCACCGTAAAACTGTTTGTTACTACTGCCCATACCAATGTGTGCCAGACCATCAAACTGTGTACCCACCTGACCGATTTCTGTGGCCAGAAAATCATCCATCCAGATCACTTCGTTCTCGCCAAGCGGACCACCGGCAAGGCCGCCAGTACCGCGTACCGCAAACACTCTTGATCCGAACAAAGGCATTTTAGGCTCATAGGTTCGACCAATAGAGACAACGGTTCCGGAACTCATGTACTTCATTGCTTCAAGTGCTTTTTCTGATGTCATCAGATTTGATGCCCCGGCCATATCACCGGCGCCGTACGGGGACTTCAACTCATCGCCTTCAGCATAGACCACATTAACAGTCGCCGCGATGCAAAACACACTCGCTGCGAACAGCGATGCGGGCCATTTATAAAGCTTTGGATTCTTTTTCATTATCTGCCTTCCCTCTGTAAGTTGGAAACGCCGGATGGCGTTGATTGCTGACACAAACAACCAGTTTTAGAGGAGCCGCGATTATCCGTTGCGCACGCGCCTGCGCAGGCAGCGTTGCCGGTTTCCTCCAAATTTTTACTGCACCAGCAAGTTACTACAAATACTGAATTGAATCCATTACGTCAAGATTTACCAGAGGCTAAAGCGACTGTGTACCGAATTAAACAGAATTACTCACGAGAATATACCCCAGCTCAACCAGTCACTTTTAATAATGCTGGTTAAGCCTTCCCGGTGCGATCAGAGGATGCAGGTACAGCGTCAGTGTCAGAATTACTACCGGTTGGTTCATAAAACTCCCCGCCAAGGTTTTTCATGTCGGCCACCAAATCTTCACGATCATCTTTGCGAGTCATTTTGCGGGTCTGACTGGCAACTGCGGTGGGTATGCCACCGATCAATGGCACCCGGTGAAAGTGTTTAATCACAAACTTGGTGGTTCTTTGTACCACTTGTTCAGTAATTTTTTTGACTGCAAAAATCGCTGTTGCCCTTTCGATAACAAATACCACAAGCACCAGTACCAGCAACGGAATAAGGAAGCCCGACAACAGTAATTTATCCAGCCGATTTTGGTTTTTCCACCATGCCACGGTCGAATCTAGCACCACCCGGAGTCTGTCGTAACCTTTGCCGACCCATAGCTGAAGTCGAGCGCTCTTACGATGAATCCAGCCCGCCAGACTCACCAACTGCGGAATAAAGATGGCCTTAAGAATGCCAGGTTTCAACACCATTACCAGAAAGCCGAAAAACATTTTTATCGCGCTGATAATCAGTGTAACTATCGAAACGATCACTACACTTAACTTTAGTGCGAAAAGCGCACCGATCAGGGCGGTAACAGGTGCCAGCAGCGTTACCAGATAACGCCATGCCGAGGCTAATTGTTCCCAACCGAAAATACCAAGCAGTACAACCGCTGTATAGCCCAGTAAAATTCGCAATCGCAGCGGCGTAATAAACGCTGGTAGAAACCCAACGATAAAACGCTCGGCTTTTGTGTAAGCCGAATATTTTACAGGGCCTTCACTATCGTTCATGGCAAGCTGTCTTTATTGTGCGCGAGAGCACTGCTAGCCTCTGCCGGATGAAAACGGTTTCTTCACAAGCGCAACCATAAGCCTGCCAAACCGAGCCAGTTGTACCGGTACAGACAATATGCTTTTTTTCATACCATCAAGCGTACCGATCAGTACCTCTTTCAAAAATGATCTGGCTTCAGCACGGGTAAGATGCTCGTCCTTTTCATCAAGACTTTGCTTCACCAGCTGATTGGCCTGTTCAATTATCTGCATTTGCTCTTCAGTAAATCGTCCAAGGCGGTGACGAAACTGTGCGTACTTAAGCGGCGTACCTGCCGACATACCAACCAGAAAATTAGCCGTTAGTACGGGCGCAACCACGGCACCAATCCCCACTCCGATAAACTTCACACTGCCAAGTGCAAGAACCTTGAATACGGGTAATATTGGTGCAAGTGGCGCAAGCAGCGGTACGGCCATAAACAAATCTCCAGTGGTTTTTCGGCCCAGTGGTCCGCCAATAGTAGTCGTATCGCCTGCGAGATTAAAGCGCTTACACCACCAGGAACACTGGCATCGTGTGGCAGGGCTAGTGAAATTCCAACATCTGTGACTTCACGCGTTTCATGGCATGGAAGTTCTCCATGGAGAATTCCACTGCCGCACCGGTATTCCAGTCATACAAAGACCGGCTGACCTGTGTGAGCGGCCCCTCATAAACATGAATTGCGTGACTTTGCTCTGTGCCGTCAGCCGTGACCGCATGAATAGCATCCGGCGAAAGTGTCAGCACCTCACCCGCTCCGACCGGTGTATTCCCGATATGGCGCATCTCTCCGGATTCGCGACGATACATGACCTCGACCTCAGTACCACGAAACACAGCAATATGCGCCGTCATGCAATGCTCATGTGGTGCGAACACAGCATCGCTGCTGTATCTGCATGACCAGACCGAACAGCTGCTGTCTTCAAAAAGCATCAGCTCGTCATCACTAATATCCGCAATTGCACCGGCAATGGCATTCGGCTGCAAAACACTCTCCAACAGCAACTCACGTAGTGCATTAGTCGCATTACCGGTGCTAGCCGCCTTGCGGATACCGGCAACCAGCTTTTCAAGTTCAGGCGCATGCCTCACGATTCACACTTCATGGCTTAGGTGTCATCAGATCCAGGTTAATCACAGCAGCACCCGGCTGCGGGTAACGGATTGTCTACCCAACACGTTGCCGGGCTCCGCCGAAATTATAGCAACTTGCCAATGTTTTTTTACATGCCCCGACCCGGGGCAATTAGATGAGGGTTTCTTGATAAGCGTCACAC
>CAYZVB010000139.1:0-5960 GCA_964481315.1 uncultured Granulosicoccaceae bacterium | reverse complement strand
CTGTGGCCATGAATGTGCCCCGCCGTATCTCTACCAGCTTCCTGTTTATTACTCTAGCTGTATTCAGCGCCTCAGGCCCATCGCTTGCCGACCTGGTCAAACTAAAAAACCCCGGTGTATTCAATTCGGTTTACGTGTCTGAAAACAGCACAGACCCTGATATCACCGTCGCATTAACAGTACTTGCCGGAGAGGTGGATTTCGATGGCCCGGAAGGGCTTTCACACTACCTTGAACACCTTATGTTCTGGCATGCTGACAACGTTAATAACCAGCAGCTTCACGCCCGCGGGGGCAACGCCTGGGTAAACGGCATTGTAACGTCCTACTACAACGAAGGCGACGCGACAGAGCTTGAAGACATGCTCTCGTTTGTACACAGACTGTTCAGCCCACCGCAACTTACCACCGACTTCATGCACCGCGAGCGCTCAGTGGTAGCCAGAGAATACGATGTCGGTGTATCGGAAAACCCGAACGCGCGAATCTATACCCGCATTCGACGTGACCTTTACAACAACCTGCCAGCCAGTCGAAGTGTTATTGGCACCCCGGCCAGTATCGGGTCGCTGTCACCGGCTTATGCGTTTGCATTCCACCGCCAGCACTACCACCCGAAAAACGCCGTTTTGTATATCTCCGGTAATGTAAAGGCAAGTAATATCGAAAACATGCTGGCTAACACCTTTGCGGATCTAAAGCCGGGTACACAGCATAATGCAGAATGGCGAAACGCAACGCTTAATACCACATCAGATACCGCGACAAAATTCACAGACGAACAGGCCACTTACGATCGACTGATTTATCTGTCACTGTCAGAGTGGCCTAATAAACAAAGTGCTGTTAAAAACTGGTATACCATGCAGGTACTGCAGGCCACTCTCGACTCTGCACTTGAAGGTGGTATTGCGCGCCCACTGAGAATGGACAACTTTGTGTTACGTTCGTTTTCAATGTCTCTGACCAGTGTGATGCACAACTATATTGAATACACACTATATGCAGAAACCGATACCGGAGTTTCTCTCGAACAAGCCACGGCTCAGATTAAAGAAGTACTGAAAGACCTGGCCAGGAACGGAATACCCGCTGAAACACTCAATCGGGTAAAAAAGCGTATGCTGCAAACCGACACACGTAACAAGAGCAACGTCGGCAGCAACTACCTGCGTATGTCCGAACAGCTCACATCAGGACTGCAGCCAACGGATACCAAACAACACCTCAGCCTGATACAGCAAGTCAGTCTCGACGATATCAACCAGCTGCTGCAGTCAATCGCGCAACCGGTAAGAAGATCAACCGCACTCATCAGTCCGCCAGAGTAAACAGGCGCTACGGCAGCACAATTCGGGCGCTGCATAGCAGACATTAATGGATAGGAGCACCCTCATGCGAGCCAATTCCGCATTAGCAAAACAACCGGCCTTCGACAAAGGCAAACGGATACTGCCTGTGCTTGTTGCCGGTGTTTTACTGGCCTTAAACCCGCTTAATGTTAACGCAGATAACTCCAATGGCGGTGATTCAGAGGTCCGGCAACTCACCACAGAGAATGGTCATAAGTTCTGGTACTACCCCATGCCGCAGGCCAACCGCACCGCAGTTGCCGTTACCTGGAAACAGGAAGTGCCGGTCGATGAAGCTACCCACCCGGGCACCGCACGCCTTGGCATCGTAGTCATGCTGAACGGCGGTGCCGGTGATCGCGACGCCGCACAAATTGTTGCCGACTATCAGGATCTCGACAGCGGCTCCGGCTTGTGGGTGCAACCCGGGTACGTGGCAGGTTTTATTGTAGCGCCCGACCAACACCTGAGCACAGCGCGGGAAATCGCACATCAGGTACTCACAGAGCCGAGACTGGAACAACGATGGTTCGATCGCGAACAACAAAAACTGATCGAAAGCGAACGCGAAAACGACTCAAATTCATGGGGAATAGCATGGGATGTTGTTCGCGAGGTGTTACTGGCAGATCATCCTTATAAAAACTTCTGGTCACTGAGCCCGACAGATGAACTGGATTCAATCACTTTAAACGATATTACTCAGTGGCATAAAAACTCGTTCAGCAGCAAATCTGCAATTGTCGCAATCGCCGGCAGCGCATCACCTGAAGTGGCCGCCGCCGAGCTAGATCAACTGCTCGCAGGCATGCCTAATACCGCTCCGGGCAAACCCATCGAATTCAAACAACCGGTTGCTCCTGCCAAAACCATTTTGCTGCACAATCCGGATGCACCGAAAACGGTAGTCACGATTGTTGGCAACCTGCCCGCGCACAACGAATCTACCAACCTGCCATTGCAACTGAGTGTTGGTGTACTCGGATACGGCAAACAATCACGCTTGTTTAAAACCGTCAGAGCCGGCCTTGGCGCGTCTTACGGCTTTGGCGCAGGCATCTTTGATTTCACCCGCGCGTATCGAATGCTGGAGATGAGTGGCGAAATTGAAACCAGTCAATTGTCGGAAGCCATGAAAGAAATAGAACAGGCGTACGAAAAATTCAGACAATCCGGAATCGGCCGTTTAGAATTCCCGGTGGCGACTCGCATACTTAAACGCGAAACTGCCAAACAGTTGCAAAACCCGGTAAACATGGCGTTTACTGTTAGTGAAGCGGTATAGAATGACTTCAGCACCACCTACGTTGAAAGCCTTTCTGAAAGAATCGAAAAGCTCAACAGAAAAGACACCAATGAAATAATCAGCGCATCATTCCCTGAATTCAGCGCACTGACCAAAGTGATCGTCTCACCAGACCGCGACGCCATTTCCGACGCCTGCATTATAGAAAAAATCGAACAGGTGGCAGGCTGTCTGAAGTGACAGCTTCAATCATCCGTCAGTAGTTAAGCATCCCTGTCGGGTATTAACAAACCGCGCTCGCTGGCAGGGCGCGCCATACATAGTTCCCACCAGCGCATAACGTTAGGCAGGTCGTCATAGCCAAAATCTTTGTCCGCTTTATAGAATAACTTTGCAGCACGTATCCATGGCCAGATTGCGATATCGGCAATTGAATATTCTTCTGCCACCAGATAACTTTTATTAGCCAGGTGTTTTTCCAGCACTGCCAGCAGCCTGCGCCCTTCCTGCTGATACCTCTCACGTGGCCGCGGGTCTTCAATCTCGCTACCTGCAAAAACATGGAAGTATCCGTACTGGCCGAACATTGGTCCAATACCACCCATCTGAAACATCAGCCACTGCTGCACAAGCGCTTTGTCTGCAGCGCCGGAAGGCATTAGCTTGCCGGTTTTTTCTGCCAGATACAGCAAAATTGCACCCGACTCCCACAACGCCAATGGCTTTCCGTCAGGCCCGTCCGGGTCAATTATCGCAGGGATTTTATTATTGGGGTTTAACGCCAGAAATTCTGCTGTGGTGGTTTCATTGAGCTTTACGGTGTGCGCCTCGTACGGCAAACCGATTTCTTCAAGAGCAATTGAAACTTTAACGCCATTAGGTGTCGGAAAAGAATAAAGCTGCAGTAGCTCCGGATTAGTTGCCGGCCAGCGTTTACTGATCGTGTGATCAACGACAAAGGTCATGCTTCCTCCAAAAAGTGTTCGCTCTAATTCAATAAAAGTAGAAAAACGTACTGATACAACATCGCCGCGACTATGCGCGGCGATGTAAAGGCTTAACGGTTGCCGGCTAAATAATAACTGCCCGGCAAATAGTTACACTGGTTAATAACTGCATTGGCCGCCATCAGGCAACAGCAATACACCATCGCCTGTTCTAACGCCTATATCCAGATCAGCCGGGCAAGGCGGTATGTTGGCCGCCGCCTGTCGCTTCATTGGCACATGCTTCACTGTGCGTGAAGTGTGATCAAACACCGTCACTAAACCTCTGCCGGAAAGAATCTGAAACGCATCGCCAACAGCAATTTCATCAACTTTTCGCTGTATCATCGGCAGGTTAAACCCGTAGACATTCATCGCCGTTTGGTCAGTAGTGATCAACCGATACCCAATGTAGTCAGAGAGGCTGGCAAGCGTCGAACCGACTGTGGCAGCAGGTTTAAGATCCCACTCCACCAACAGTTGCAGCGGGTCGGCCTGAAAAGACGTTTCTGCACCATTTCTAGGTACACCGAAATAGTTGGCTGCCGCTTCGTTTGCCATATTAGCGACAGGCAGCTCCGCCACACCTGTGCCGGCTACACTCGCACTGTTACCACTGGCCGCCAGTCGATCGTCAACAAACAATGCAGACACCCCGCCCTCGATATAGCCGGGTGCAGTCTCAACATTTTCTGCGGCTCCCAGAGTCAGAGTCGACTTTGCAGGTATCTCGGTTTGCAGACCGCTGCCCAACACAATGTTGCTTTGCTCCGCAGGCTCACCATCTTTCTTGTCAAAAGAATAGGCATTGAGTATCTGTTGCTTCTTCGACAATGCCTGATCATTAGCCGGTTGCGCCGGCTGTGTAAAAGACCGCCCCGCGAGAAGTACTTTTTCAGGGTTCTCGCCGGTCAGGGCTATTTTTACCAGGTTATAAATTTCTTCTGCCGGCAGCCCGTTGCTTTGGTTTTCAGCAATCCAATCCTGTGCGGCAGGCTTCTCGACACGCTCTCTGAAGTAACCAAGCTCCAGTTCACTGAACGTGACTTTATCTATTCCAAGCTCGTTTAATACCGGCTCCCAAGATTCACGCATGTTGTACTCGTAGTGCGCAATGTAATAGTCAAGTGCTTCATTAATGGAGCTGTACAACGCATTGCGATGTTTTTCGCTAAGAGAACGCAGCGCGTCTATGTTGGCCACCACCGGGCAATGCACCGTACCGGGGTTCAAATTGGTGGTCCACCAGGCAGCATTGGCAATAGTGCCGAAAGACATATGCGCATGCGGAGCAAACGCTACGGCGTTAATCTGACCCGTCTCAAGCGCCTGGCGCACTTCGGTTGCGATAATCGGACTTGGCGTCGCTCCAAGCGCTTCCATCGCTTTACCAATACCACCGGTCGCTCGCACCTGCAGCCCTTCCAGCTGTGTGAGTGATGATGGCTTCTGCCCGACACCAATCAGGTTGTACTGTGGCAGCGGTGAAGGCATTAACGCAATGGCATTCCACCTTCTAAAGTCACTGCGAACCGCAGGATGCCGGTAAAGCCACTGACTGATCACACGCTCCTGAGCAAGCGTACTCACCCCCAGAAACGGAAGCTCCATCACCGTGATAGACGGGTTCTTCTCTTTGTGATAACCGGCGCAGAACTGCGCCATTTCAAATGAACCTGCAGCAATGCCGTCAAGGTTTTCTTTGGGTTTTGACAACCCGCCGTAAGATAAATTTAAAACAAACTCACCACCGGTTTTTTGCGCCACCAGCTCGGAGAGCTTTTCAACGTGTTCAGTAAAAGCTCTGCGCTTACCCCACAGTGACACATCCCACGACACCTGCTGTGCAAACCCGGTAATCGGAAATAGCAGCAATAATAGTATTTTTATGCCTTTCATAAGTGCACCCATTGTTTCCCTTGCTTATTATTGTCAGGAGACTGGCTCCCGGGAAATATCCGTTATTGGAGGTTACACGCGACACCACAGAAGCCCGGCATTACCAAAAAGACACACTGTAGTGCCTAACAATGGTTTGCCGTTGTTTACAAACAACATTCGCGCTGATCAGGGCATTTTAAACACTTGCGCAATTAGTTTGATGGACAAATGTAAAGGTTATCTGCCACAGAACAACGCAGATCGCGTGATGCTGCCGTGTCCCACCACACAAGGAAACCCGCAGCGTCAGCAAGGCCAAAGCGCAACTGCGTTTTAAACAGCGTGTTGATTGGTTTAGCGCAATATCGAACCTCCAGGTAAAGGCGATAACAGCGCCACCCTAAACATTCGGTGGATGCGCCTCAGGCTTATACCACCCTACAAGAGCTGCCTTACCCCCAACCCGCATCATTAGTCACTGACATGTCGCAGCAA
>CAYZVB010000138.1:0-13315 GCA_964481315.1 uncultured Granulosicoccaceae bacterium | reverse complement strand
AAAAAAGTGCATCTGCTCCGGTGACCAATGCAACCTGACATGTGTGTCCGGCATAACCGGAGAATTGCCGGCTACGCGAGCCAGAAGTTTAGAATTGCCAATCCGGCAGTCGGCAAGCAAGTCTGCACCAAGGTATTCAACATGCTCTACGACGGCTTCTATACCCTGCGTATCCGATAGCTGAACATGTTCCGGCCGCACACCCGCCGTGATACCGCGCAATGCATCCATCGCTACCCCGTTTGTCGCGTCTGTTGCAGTCACCAGAGATTCTGCGTCGATCAGGTTCATTGGCGGTGTGCCTATAAACCCTGCGACAAATGCGGAGGCAGGGTATTCATAAATTTGCTTCGGGGTACCGCTCTGTTCTACGCGCCCTTCTTTCATCAACACCACCTGATCAGCCATGGTGATTGCTTCAGCCTGATCGTGGGTCACATACACCATTGAAAACCCGAGCGACTGCTGCAGATCCCTTATTTCAGTACGCATGGTGTTACGCAGCTTCGCATCAAGATTGGACAATGGTTCGTCCATTAGGCAGATAGGTTTCTCTGCAATAATAGCGCGGCCAAGTGCCACACGCTGCTGCTGACCACCGGACAACTGTGAAGGCTTGCGGGAAAGGTATTCAGATAACCCAAGCAACTCTGCGGTTTTCTTTAAACGCGACTGGCGCTCGGCCTTTGGAGTACGCCGGACTTTAAGTCCAAATAAAATATTTTCTGCAACCGATAAATGTGGAAACAATGCGTATGACTGAAACACCATAGCAATATCGCGCTGTGATGGCGGCAGATGATTCACCGAACGATCACCGATAGACACCGTGCCTTCATCGGCATGTTCAAGGCCTGCAATAATACGCAGAGAGGTAGACTTACCGCAGCCGGACGGCCCCAGCAATACGGTAAAGGTGCCCGGATCGACGTTGATATCGATAAGGTCCACGGCCAGAGTGCTTCCCCAGGCTTTGGTTACCTGCTGAAGCGCGATTGCCTGATTCCTAATGTTTCCCTCCAATGTACAGAGCACTTCAGGACAGCTAATCCCGATGATCAGCCCCTGCTCTGCACGACTTGTTAATCACTATTATTATTCGTCCGGCGCTAAACCGCAAAGAAAATTATTTATCGAATAAATACCATCGAGCAGCGGCACCTGTCGCATCGAGTGATCAGTAAACAAATGCACACAAACAGCAGCGGGGAACGTTTGCCGATAGCTATTGATATGCGTCGGTTCATTATCAAATGCCGCCGCAATACCTCCGGTATTTGCAAGTTGCGCCATAGCCTCGTGCTTGAATTTATCATCCGCCTCGCCACGCTCTGTTTTCATCACCAGCGTAACACCGGTGTGGCCCGGCACTGGAAACCCAAGCTTTTCAAGCGATGCCTGTGTTCCGGCACGCATACTTTCGTCTCTGCCGGTTAGGTAACACACAGTGCCTCCGCGTTGTACAATTTCACCAACGAAAGTGACTGCGCCAGACACCGCGATATCGTACTGACAGTATTCACCGGTAAAAAAACGATGTAGCCAGAAATCATCATAGTTATCGATATGCGTTGTAATGAGCGCTTCATCCAACCCGGCCAGCGTCATCGAGTGTCTGGTATCCCAGTTCACGAAGTGCGATGCATCGGCATGTAACAAGGCAGGCTCGTTATGAAGCGCCCCGTACTCACGCATGATTTGCGCATTGCGGGGGCGATTGTTCAGCAGCGTTGAATCAAGATCAAACACCAGCCGCAAACCCGACACATTGCGAATCATCGCCATCAGCAGCGTGGCAGCGGAAGTTTGAGTTAACGGGACTGCACCGCAGTGCGGGTCGACAATCTGCGGCTGGTAGTCCGGGGTAAAACTAATGTGCACGTGATATTTCTCTTAAGGTACTACCGGCAAACTGTTTACTCGTACGCCGGCCGGGCTGAATTAAACACGACTGAGTCACAACACCGCGAAGATTCAAGATTCACCTGAAATGGGCGATATTTTGACATTGAGGCGGATTTCTGACGCGATACCGCTGAGCCTGCAAATATAACAATAACAACATGGCCCTGGCATTTTTGCGCCGGAGAAATATGGCGAATACACACTTTGTCGGTGCCACCGAATCCAGAGTAACGGTCTGGGACGGCTGGCGCGGTCTGGCAATAGCACTGGTGCTCTGCGGGCACTTTTTCGATCTGCCGTGGATTCACGAAGATCGTATGGGCGTCGATGTGTTCTTCGGTCTGTCGGGCATGCTGATGAGCATTATTCTGTTTGAAAAGAAAATCTCGCTCAGGGATTTCTATATCAGAAGGTTCAGCAGAATATTTCCGGCGCTGCTATTCCTGGTGCTGTGTTTATTCACACTGGCGGCGCTGCAATCACACACTATCGCACCGATGGAACTGCCCGCATCACTGTTATTTATACGTACCTACTTTCCTCAGTCACCTCATATCTGGGAAACGCAAACCTCAACAGCCCATCTATGGTCACTGAATATTGAGGAACACGCCTACATACTGATGAGCGCGCTTGCGATAACAATCGCAGGGCTGAGAAGCGCGGCTACAGTTATGGCTTTGGTTGGTGTTTTATCTGTCGCGATTGCCTGTTACTACTTTTCTACCAATCCGCCTGATCAGTTCGAGCTACTTTCCATTCGAACAGAAAGTGCAATCAGCTTTATATTTTTCTCTGCAGCCTACGGACTACTAAAGCGACGCGGCAACTGGAAAATACGCTCGCCGTTTATTATTGCACTGATACTACTGGTACCAACCTGCTACATCTACAGCACACCGCTTGCCCTAAGGTTCACCATCGCCCCACTGTTGCTTGGCATTGTTGTCAACCACCTGCAGGAAATCGAAGGTATAGCCAGGGCCTTTCTTAACAGCAGACTGTTGAGGTGGCTCGGCGCTTGTTCATTTTCGATTTACTTATGGCAGCAACCATTCTTCGAATACGCCTACGCCATACCCGGCGGCCTGCCGGTTGGCATGGTGTTATCGATCATCGCCGGCGCTATGTCCTACTACCTGCTCGAGCAACCTGTGCGCAAGGCCATTAACTCACGCTGGTCACCAAAGCCGGTGTACCGCCCTGCAGGTGCCCCGGCATGATCAACGCACTCACCACCACTGACATGTTAAAAAAGGTCGCTGCAATCTGGATGATTGCCTGTTCTGCATTGCTTTTCACCTTTGCGGTAACCCACCCACTGGCAGAATGGGACATGCTGGTGTATGCGGCATCGGCAGAAAAACTCAACGGTACACCGGCTAACGAGATACACGCAAAAGTATACGATGATCTTCAGGCAAAGCTTTCTGCTGAGGAATTCCAGAGAATTACACAGGGTGACAGCTACCGCACCGCAATGTATGAAGATGAAGGCGCGTTCCTCGAACAAATGCCTTTTTACCGGATTCGTGTCACGTTCAATTCCATACTGGCTTTTGCCGGCAGATCCGGCATTGGTATCTATGAAGCCGGTCACTTTGTTTCAGCAACTGCATTTACAATATGCTTTCTACTGGTATGGCTGGGTTTCCGCCAGTACATCCATCCGTTATTTCAGCTCACCATGCCGGTACTGTTTTACAAGTACACCCGAGAGCTTGAAGTCATGCAACAGATTCTCGCCGACTCACTGGCATCAATGTGGGTGGCAATTATCTGTGTTGCCTACACCCAAAAGAGCCGGTTTCTGCTGCCACTGATTGCTGTCGCCGTACTGGTCAGAGTAGATCTGTTTATATTTTCCGGCCTGATGCTTATGCTGCTGCTGTTAACTGAACCGAAGCACCGGTTTCCGGCAGTATTTGCCTGTGGTGCTTTTCTGGTTACCGCTTTTCTGCTGGTACAAAACTGGGCAGACAGCTATGGCTGGAAAACGCTTTACTACTTCGCGTTTATATCTGAAATGTCTGCCACCCACCCCAGCATCTATAGCCACATTGCATTTACTTTTCAGGAATACGTCACGGCGCTGTACGATCCACCACGCTGGATCAGTAAGATGTATTTAGTCACGGTGCTGTGTTCAATGGTCACACTGATATTCTGGAACCATGCACGCGGCTTAAGTGAATTCGAACATCGGGTTTGCCGGGTTAGCGGTATTTGCATTATCTACATTACAGCGCACTACATGATATTTCCGCAAATGTACTTACGCTTTTTTGTGGCGCAGAACTTCATGGTATTTACAGGCTTTGCGGTTATTATGACCTGCTACATTGAGAGCAGACGTCGCAGCAAAAGCCTGGCGCCACCGGAACACATTCCAGCCGACACGCGGATCTCGAAACACCCGTAAAGCCGGTTAGTCGGAAAGCTCTTTCATTAATACTGCCTGCGCACTAACAGGTTTACGTGTCGTTTTACGGCGCTTATAACGGCCACTGCTTTGTAGAAGCCAGGCAAACTGGTTGTCTTTGAAGTAATAATCCAGTGTCTCCCTGACTACACGGCTCTTTAACGAAGCATCGAGCACCGGCACCGCCACTTCCACCCGATGGTAGAGGTTGCGCGGCATCCAGTCGGCACTGGAAATAAACACCTGACGGTCACGCCCGCTGCCAAACACATACACCCTGGAATGCTCCAGAAAACGCCCGACGACAGAGTACACTTTTATATTCTCTGAAACCCCTTTAACGCCGGGTCGAAGCGCACAGATCCCTCTGACCAGCAGCTTGATTTTAACCCCCGCACAAGAAGCTTTATACAGCGCCTGTATCACGGAAGGGTCATTCAGTGCATTCATCCGCGCTTTAATTGCAGCAGGCTTACCGTGCTTTGCCAGTTGTGTCTGCTCATCGATCAGGTGGATCAGGTTAACCCGCATAGTGAACGGCGCATGCAGCATTTTTTTCATACTGGCCATTTTCCCAAGGCCGGTCAGTTGATTAAAGATTTTTTGAATATCGCTGGTAATTGCCTTGTTGTGTGTAAGCAGGTTAACGTCGGTATATACCCTCGCGGTACCGGTGTGGTAATTGCCGGTCGCCACATGCGCATAGCGGGACAACTTGCCCTTTTCACGCCGCACAATCAAAATCATTTTAGCGTGTGTTTTATAGCCAACCACGCCGTACACCACCTGCACGCCGGCACGTTGCAAACGGCTGGCAAGCTCTATATTTGCCTCTTCATCAAAGCGTGCACGAAGCTCGATAATGACGGTGACATCTTTGCCGTTTTGTGCCGCCTCGATTAACGCGTCGGCATAGGCAGACTCACTGCCGGTGCGATAAAGCGTTTGTTTTATCGCCACCACTTTTTTATCACGCGCTGCCGCCTGTAAAAAAGACACAACCGACTGGCTCGACTGATAGGGATAATGCAGCATTTCGTCCTGCTGACGCAGACCGGTAAAGGTAAGTCGCGGTGTTTTACCTGGCTTGTGCGGCACAAACTTAAGATCAGGGCGCTGGATCAGGCTGGGCAGTTGCTGCA
This sequence comes from uncultured Granulosicoccaceae bacterium, assembly GCA_964481315.1. Classification (GTDB taxonomy): domain Bacteria; phylum Pseudomonadota; class Gammaproteobacteria; order Granulosicoccales; family Granulosicoccaceae. The sequence goes on along the minus strand of CAYZVB010000138.1, from coordinate 7,846 downwards.
GGCGGTTTAGATTTACCGGCCCGTCACAGATATATAAATCATCTTTACCCAGTTCAAAGTGCTGCAACAAGAACCCGACCAGTTTATCGGGACAACTTTTATCGACCTCCAGTCGTACAGCCTGACCGTAGTCACGTGCATTGAGTTCGTCCTGTAGCGCAAGCCTTAAATCTGCAACGTCTTCATCGGCAAGATATAAATCACTGTTGCGGGTAACGCGAAACTGGTAAACCCCCTTGGTTTGCAACCCCGGAAACAGTTTCTGCATGTTGTGTTCAATCATTGTCGACAGCAGAACAAACTGATTGTGCCCGCCGGATAGTTCCTGCGGCACCGGAATAACACGCGGTAACGATCGTGGTGCACGTACCACCGCCATACCGGAGTCGCGGCCAAAAGCATCCTTGCCCTTAAGACTGACAATGAAGTTAAGACTCTTGTTAGTGAGTTGTGGAAAAGGGTGCGCCAGATCAAGTCCGAGCGGGCTCAGCACCGGAAGCAACTCTGCATCAAAAAAATCACACGCCCAGTCTTCAACCGCTTTGGTCCACACCTGCGGCGGTGGAAAGGTAATATCTTCAGCGGCAAGCGCCGGCAGTATTTCCTGATTAAGCACTTTATACTGCTGCCGCACCAGTCGATGCGCGCGGCTGCTAATCTGTGACAATTGCTCCTGAGGTGTCAGTCGGTCCGGCCCACTGCCGCGTGCGCCGCTACTGGCTTGCTTTTGCAGACCGGCAACGCGTACCTCGAAAAACTCATCGAGATTGCTGCTGCAGATACACAAATAAAACAACCGCTCAAGCAGTGGAATTTTGGTATCGCGCGCCAGCGCCAGCACCCTTTTATTAAACTCAAGTACACTGAGTTCACGGTTAATGTACAACGCTTTGTCGTCAAACCCGGCTGCAGACTTTTTCTTCGCTTTTTTGGAAGGCTTACTATCTGGAGCTTTTTTTCCTGATGCCGGCTTTTTTTTATTGGCCTTTGCGTACAGCGGCGCATTGGCGCTGTCCGGCGCCGCAGGTTTGTGATGGGCTTTTTTTCGTGATGAATCAGTCACCCGCACCTCCGGGGTAAGCACCGCCACCTTTGGTTTCCGATACGCCTGTAGCGCGCACCTGCTGCTGTACTTCGCGCGTGTGCTGAATGAGCTCAGGAAAAAACTGCCGAAATATTTCGTGCAGCGCATCTCGATGTTGCCACAGCACCGTCGATGCACTTGCCAGTGGTGCCATGCTTTTACGGCGACCGGCTATGCGCCCAAGCGTCAGGTTAATGTGCGAAGGCTCAGTGTTACTTAGCAAAATTTTTTCAGACTGCAGGTACGGCATAAAGTTAAGCAACCGCTCTGGCAGTACATGACGTTGCCGGTGCAGCGATTCATCGACCAGTGCGGCATAGTCAGGCAGCGGTATGTCGCAGTAGTGTTCCCAGTCAAGCGCCAGAAAGTGATCGTAAACAACGTCACATATTATTCCTGCAAAGCGCCGGTGCGGTGATTCAAACAATCCGCGCGCCTGCCGGTTGAGCGGATGCTGATCTGTAAAGGAGTCAACGGCACGATGCACCTGTATGCCGTGCACAATCGCCTGCGGATACTCGTGCAATTGCGACCCGCGAACAAAATCGCCACACAATTGTCCGACGATTGCATCGGGTTCGCCATTTGCCAGAAACACATGTGCTAAAAAGTTCACCTGTGTATGATAGAACAGCGCGACCCGCCACGACACTTATTTACCTGAAAATTCACCTCAGCTCACCGTGATGACTCCTTCCCAGCAAGACCGTTACAGCCGCCACACCAACCTCGCAGAGATCGGCGAGGCAGGTCAGCGCAAACTGCTCGACAGCACTGCACTTATTGTCGGCCTTGGCGGGCTCGGCAGTCCGGCGGCCATGTATCTGGCGGCAGCCGGTGTCGGCAGACTGATATTCGCAGACTTTGATGTTGTCGAAGTATCAAACCTGCAGCGGCAGATTGCTCACAACAGCGATCGGGTTGGAGAGCTGAAATCGCATTCGGCGCGCGCCACCTGCCATGCCATTAACCCCGACATTCAAATCGACACCGTCGACGAAGTCCTCGATGCAGACTCCCTCAAGAAACTGGTACCGCAATGCAACGTGGTACTTGAAGGCAGCGACAACTTCCCCACCCGCTTTGCAGTCAATGAAGCCTGCGTTAAACACGGTGTGCCACTGGTGTCGGGGGCTGCTATTCGTTTCGACGGTCAGGTCAGTGTATTTGCCGGCCACAAAGAAAACGCCCCTTGTTACCGCTGCCTGTATTCAAGCACATCGGAGTCTGCCGACACCTGCGCACTCACCGGGGTGCTTTCGCCGATTGTCGGGCTAATCGGTACTGTACAGGCAGCAGAAACCATTAAGGTACTGGCTGGTTTTGGCAAAACTCTGGAAGGTCGTCTGCTACTGCTCGACGGCTTGTCGATGGAGTGGCGGGAAATTCTGTTGCGTAAAAACCCGAAGTGCCCGGTATGCGGTTCGGGTGAAACCAATGCTTAAGTTTTACACAACAAGCGAACTATGACTCTCTGTTGTATTGAGATAACGCACGAATTCCGCAATATCTTCCGGCGCACCATCATAGTTTCGTTGTAGCTTTACCGGTTCTGCCCAGTCAGGTTTGGAACTCAGCCAAATATTCGCCTTTACGGTCGGGTTTACATCTTCCATCAAACCCACAGGCACCCACACATAGACAGACTTAAAACCATTTGGCACAGGCGAGCCGCAGTCAGCGCAGAAGTGCGAGCTAAAACCGGTTTCCTTGTGCCATTTTTGTATTTTTTCCTGCCCGGCAACCCACCGGAAGTTTTCAGCATAAACAATGGTGCCGGCATTCGAGGCGGTGCCACCCTGCTTCTGACACAGGGTGCAGTAGCAGTGATACATACCCGGTAGCTGCCCCTGCAACTCAAAAGCAACAGCACCGCAAATACACTTTCCAATCATGAACAATCCATCCAGTACCTGAATTATCTAACCAAAGAAGCAGGCGTACTTGTCTTCACCGACAAGCTTTAGAAACTCACTGAGTGTTTCCACTACCGGATCGGGTTCGTAGGCATGCCACTTTAAATCCGCTCTCTGCCAGTAAACCTTCCAGTGATTTTTGCTTTTGACGTAGGTGGCCTTTCCGATAGACGACTCCATTTTTTTGCTGGAGTCCTGCCAGTCCGGCCTGACTTCAAATAATTCTACACTCTGGTTTTCAATTCGATAAACGAAGTCGAGTTCGTTGCGAATATGTGCAGGCGGCCTGTGAACCTCCATAAAATTGGCAATATCACGCTCACATCTTTTAAATTCAAACTCGGATAAAGACATCTCGGTTTACTCACCTCTGTCTACATGTATCTATATTACTCAGTGAATCGTCGGTGACTGATCGCCACCGCGAAAAATCGTTTCGACATCAATACTGTCGAATACATTTTTCGAGTTGCAGAACTCACAGATAATTTCTATTTTTCCTTCCTGCGCCACAATATCCATCGCCTCTTCACGGCCAAGCCCTTCTATCAGTCCGGCGGTGCGTTCACGGGAGCAATTACATTCAAACCTAACAGGCTCCGCGTCGTAAAGTCGCACTTCATCTTCACTGAAAACTTTGGACAGTAACGTCTGCGGGTCATGGACGTACAGCTCACCGCCGGTAAGCGTGTCTGCCATTAGCACCACGCGCTGCCAGTCGTCTTCGTCACCCGACTCGGTACGGGACTCCTGCGGCAACTGCTGCAGCAGCAGCCCTGCGGCATGCTGATCGTCGCAAAACAGCCAGAAACGGGTTGGCAGCTGTTCGGAATGCTCAAAGTAATTTGCCAGTGCATCCTGCAGTCTGTCACCCACCACATCAACCACCCCCTGATACATCTCGCCACGACCGCTTTCAATTTGAATGCTCAGGCTGGTTTCACCAAACACCTCAGACAACGGCCCTGCCGGTGGCTCCTCACGCCACTGTGCCAGCCCGCGCTGACCACCCTGCGCATTGGCCTGCACCACCAGCAGCGAAACCGGCCCGCTGCCACGTGCCTGCAACGTAAGCTTGCCGTCGAACTTAATGGTCGATGCCATCAGCGGAATTGCCGCCATGGCATGGCCAAGCACCTGCCGCACGTTACCGGGGTAGTCGGCACGACTGCGCGCTTCTTGCCATGTCTCATCAAGGTGCACCAGCACCCCGCGGACATTTGCCTTTTCCAACAGAAATCGGTATCTGCTATCTTTATCAGTCATGAATAGACTTTCTCTTAAGGAGAGTGATTAGGTGAGATTCCTGCACTATACGCTAATTACCGTTTGCAGCTTTTTGACGGCTTTGTTTCTGGCGTGGAAACTCATGCAACCCGTAAACTATGGGTACGGTTTATTCTATCAATGGCTGAATATCAACGACCATATAAAAACCTTTGCGCCACAGAACCGTCAGGGTAAAACCGGCTTCGAACTCACGGCAGAAGCGGAACACCATCGCCTGTTTAACGAGATTGGGCATGCCATAAACAACGGTGGCAGAGGACTGCGCGATCTGTACTACACGGTAGAAAGCGAACAGCGGATTCTGTTTACTGATGCCGAAGCCACACATCTCGAAGACGTCGCCAGACTGGTCGATCTAATGGTGCCGATCGGCTGGGCCGCTGTGGCGTTGTGGGTGCTGCTGCTGATTTTTTCGAAGTGGCGGAAACTCCCGTTGCCAACGCTTGGCACGTCATTGATGACGCTGATTATTGTCGGACTGGTGCTGCTGGTATCGGTTTTTGTGATCGGTCCGCACAAAATTTTCCGCGCCTTCCACGAAATTGTATTTCCGGCCGAGAATCAATGGTTTTTCTACTATCAGGACTCACTGATGACCACACTGATGAAAGCGCCGGACATATTTTCGGCCATTACCATCCTGTGGGTGCTGCTGGCGATAATCTGCTACCTGCTACAGGCGGCAATCATGAAAATGGTCGGCCCGCAGCCAAAATTCCGCACGTACTAACCAAGCGGCGCCGCTAACCAAAAACCGCTAAACTGTCCGGCAACGGGCGGCGTGGCGCAAAAATTGAAACCATCGGGTTTTGCCTTCAAGCGAATCCGCCACTAATGACCACCAGTGCGCCCGCGGCTACCACGCCAGACGCTAATAATCTGCAACTAACCGTGGCCGACCTGCTACCTGCTGCGGGCCTGTGCGATCACCTGGACAACACCATCCTGGCGCTGTGTGACACCAGCTTTATCACACCCGATGTGGTGGCCGGGGCCGAGCGCTTTTGCCACCAGTTGCGTCACGCCACCAACGCCGACACGGTTTACCTGTGTGCGCGGCAATCGCTTGAGATCAGCACCACCACCTCAGACAGCAACGACATCAACAATGCCGACACACTGGCCATTCACCACGCCATACAGGCAATGGTGTCAGACCTTGGCAACTGCAACGTACCGCTGCAAATTCCACCCGTGCGGGTTTTCGCCGACTGCGCCAGGCTGCCGGTTGCCATTATTCCAGTGGGAAACAACTGCGAAACACTGGCGGTTATTGTCGACGCCGACAAAGATTATCAACACCTGAATAGCTACTGCACTGATGCGATCTGTGCGATTTACCAGTGCCAGATCAGCCCGCGCTTCGAAGGATTCGCGCCCACCACCCGACAAATGCAGTGCCACGTGTTTGATGCACTCAACCTGCGCTATTCACCATGCAGCGACAATCTCACTGCGCGACGACTGGATATGTTTATCGAAGACCTGACTCTGGTCGATGTTCAGTTCGAAAAAATCATGGAACTCAATGGCGGCAGAAAGTCGGTATGGGGGTGGGAAGTCGTCGCAAATCATCTTGCCACCGACACAGTGCCGCAAGACCTGCTGCACACTGCTGAACAGTGGAACGAACAGTTCAGAATGCACCTCGACCTTCACCTGCTAAAGAAAGCAGCGTATCGCTACAAGGACGTGTGTGAAGCTGAAAACCTGACTCGCGTCAGCGATATTAAACCGCTGTGCCTGAATGTGTATCCGCAAACGCTGCAACAACCGGAATACATTGAAACACTGCGCGAGCTGACCGAAAAGTTTGTCATGCACGGTGCGCGACTGGTGCTGGAGATTTCAGAAAAAGTATCACTGGCAGGCAACACACAATTTGTAGAGCAACCGGCCGAGCTGCAACAGTTTGCCGAACGGCTTAACGCACTTCGCAGCGAATTTGACATCCGCGTGGCACTTAATGAATTCGGCGCTGGCAACTCTTCGCTGTCGCGACTGATGTGCCTGAGCCCGGACATTATAAAAATGGACAAGTCGATCAGTACCGCCGCAAGCGAACCGGTGATGGCATTGCTCGAACAATTTTCGGCGCTGTCTGCACCAGACCAGTCAGTACCGCTTGAAGTCATTCTCGAACGCAGCAACCCGCTGCCAAGTGCCGGCGGCAGACACCGCAAGTTTCACTCAACCGTCGCCACCGATGAACTGACCTCTGCTTAAGTGTTGGCAGACAATTAAAAAATTATTTAACCCACGGAAACAACATCTGCAAACGACTGCGGTCAAGTGCCCGCAGCGTTTCCATGTTGCGCTCCGGCACCGCCAGTGTATCGCCCTGTTGCACTGCCTTTGAAACACTTTCCACCCGCAGCAACTGCACCACCGGATACGGCGCACGATTAGTGTAGTGACTGGCATCGTCCGCTGCCTCACCGGCAAACAGATAAGCCGGATGAAACGCTGCCAACTGAAACTCATCGTCAAGACCGCTCTGCTGCAGCATCTGTTCAATGTCACCAGTGCAGTCATTAAAGTCGAGAAACTGCTGCAGCCCCTGCGCAATAATAACCAGCGTGGTTTCAACGCTTCCGGCACTGTCTTGTAACCGCTTAATCTCTTCATCAAGCGTAGTAGCCAGATCATCGGCGACTGTGACTGCGATACGAACCGCACCGCGTTCAAAAGGCACACGCGCATAAGGGCAAAGCGACAGTCCAAGAACACACTCGCGCAACCATCCCTCAACAGAATTGACGATTTTTTGCTTCTCTGCGGCACTGATATTCATTGCAAGCCTGACTGAGGTAATTTGCGGTTTCCGAGGTATGGTAACCTTGCCACAGGTTCTATACGAGCGATAAACAATGACCAAAGCATTGCAGATGTTTCCGGAAAAATGCACCAGCTGCCTGATGTGCGAAATGGCTTGTTCACTGGAAAACGAAGGGCTGTTCAACCCGGCCAAGTCCCGCATTAAGGTGTTTGAGTTTGAACACGGCCGAACCTCGGTTCCGTACACCTGTACACAATGCGAAGAGGCCTGGTGTCTGCATGCCTGCCCGACTAACGCTATTGTGATTAACAAAGCAACCGGCGCCAAAGAAGTCATCGACGACAAATGCGTCGGCTGTAAGGTCTGCACCATGGCCTGCCCGTACGGCACGGTAAACTACAACAGCGCTACCGGCAAAGTGATCAAATGCGATCTGTGCGGCGGTGACCCGAAGTGCGCCGAAGTATGCCCGACCGATGCCATTGTTTACGTTGAACAGGAGGCAGCACAATGACCTGGCAGCAGCAAGTATTACGCGTCAACCTGACCACAGGCAACTGCACCACCGAACCACTGAATATGCAATGGGCGCAGGACTACCTCGGCGAACGGGGCCTGGCCACCAAGTATCTGTGGGAAGGCATGAACCCGCGGGCAGACGCCATGAGCCCGGAAAACATGCTTATATTCGCCACCGGCCCGCTCACCGGTACCATGGCCAGCTCCAGTGGCCGTTTTGCGGTTGTTACCAAGGGCCCGCTCACCATCGCGATTGCG
>CAYZVB010000137.1:8101-13378 GCA_964481315.1 uncultured Granulosicoccaceae bacterium | reverse complement strand
TTCCAGCCGAGGTGATACTCATCCATTAGCAGACGCATCAGTTCGGCCACTGCCACACTCGGGTGTGTGTCGTTGAGCTGAAAGCAGTTCTTTGCAGAGAAACCGTCAAAGTTTGTTCCGTTAGCTTCTACCCACTGTGCCAGCACATCCTGCAGACTCGCAGAGGCCAGGAAATACTGCTGCCGCAAACGCAGCTCTTTACCGTTTTCACTGCTGTCGTTAGGGTACAACACCATAGAGATATGTTCGGCAGTATTTTTCGCAGCCACCGATTCTGTGTATCGACCCGCGTTGAATTCACCCAGCTCAAATTCGTCAGACGCCGCCGCCTTCCACAGACGAAGCGTGTTGACAGTATCGTTTTCATAGCCCGGGATGGGGGTGTCATGCGGTACAGCCAGTACGGTTTCGGTATCAACCCAGCGCACCTGTGTAGCGCCTTCTGCGTTAACGTAGAATTCACTGCGACCGCCGAACTTCACCTTTCGGGTCTCCTGCGGGCGTTTTATTTCCCACACATAACCGTCACGCAGCCAGTGATCGGGTTCCTCAACCTGGGCACCGTCCTGTATTTCCTGACGGAACATACCGTATTCGTAGCGAATTCCGTAACCGACGACCGGTAAATCGAGGCTTGCACAGCTGTCGAGAAAACACGCAGCCAGTCTGCCAAGACCACCGTTGCCAAGACCGGCATCGGCCTCCTGCTCCTGCAGTTCTTCAAGTTCCAGTCCGTAGCCGTGCAATGCTTCCCGCACCGCAGACTCAAGGCTCAGATTAAGTACGGCGTTACCAAGCGCTCTGCCCATTAAAAATTCGAGCGACAGATAGTAGGCGCGTTTGCAGTTAGTGTCGCGATGACGCAGACGTGTGGCCGTCCAGCGCTCCATTAACCGGTCGCGCACTGCAAGCGCCAGTGCTACACAACCCAGCGTATGATTGTAGTGACGCCGGATATCATGATCGACTGCCTGTCCATCCATGGCCAGCGGTGCAAGTGGTTTAATCTTTTTCATTATATTGCTCTGGATTATGACCTTTGGTTCTGTTTTATAACTTCATCAGTTGCACAGACCAGAGGTTTGTATACCGATACTGAGCTCGCGTGAGCGTCTAATTTGCCTGTCAATTCGATAGAGTCGGTATCGTTGTCAACGGTGTTCAGTACACACCGCCAGCGTTGCTGAGGCGATGCGACCGGAAACGCGAATTCAACGTTTTCACGACTCGAGTTAAACACGATAAAAAGGCATTCTGCGGCCGCCTGATCTGTGAGCACCAACCCCACACATCTGGCGAACGTTTCAGTCCATTGAGATTCCTGCATCTCTTCACCCGACGGAGAAGTCCAATTGATTTGAACCGGATTGTCCCCGGCATCCGATGCATGAACAAACTGCCTGAGTCGCAACAGATTTTCGGATTTACGAAGCGCGATAAGCTGCTTCACAAAGTCAAGAAACTGCTGTTGCTCTGAGGTTAGCGACCAGTTGAGCCAATTTATTTCATTATCCTGACAATAAGCGTTGTTATTGCCCTGCTGAGTGCGCGAAAGTTCATCGCCTGCCAGCAACAGCGGGACGCCCTGCGACAGAAACAGCGTTGCCAGCAGATTGCGGCGCTGCCGGTCACGCATATCGATAACAGCGCCATCTTCGGTCGGGCCTTCTACCCCGTAGTTATCGGTATAGTTGGCGGAATGGCCGTCCTGGCTGTCTTCGCCGTTGGGTTCGTTGTGACGCTCTTTGTACGAAACACAGTCCATTAACGTGAAACCGTCGTGCGCGGTGATCAGGTTAACACTGGATGACGAGCTTCGGCCACTGTGATCAAACACGTCGCTTGAACCATGCACTCGACGCGCGAGCTCCGGCAACATTCCCTCATCACCACGCCAGTAACGTCTGATGCTGTCGCGGTATTTGTCATTCCACTCTGACCAGCCGGCCGGAAAAGCACCCAATTGGTAGCCGCCGGGGCCAATGTCCCATGGCTCAGCAATCAATTTAACCTTAGATAACACAGGATCCTGACGAACCGCATCGAGAAATCCGCCGCGCTGATCAAAACCGTATGGTTCACGTGCCAGCGTTGAGGCCAGATCGAAACGGAAACCGTCAATATGCATTTCGGTGACCCAGTAGCGCAGGCTATCCATCACCATTTGCAACACACGCGGGTGGTTTAGGTTTAACGTGTTGCCGCAGCCGGTATCGTTTATATAGTAACGCGGATCATCATCGACCAGTCGATAATACGAGCGATTATCGATGCCGCGAAAACTCAAACTCGGACCGCGGTGATCTCCTTCGCAGGTATGGTTGTAAACCACATCGAGAATCACTTCCAGGCCGGCGTCGTGCAGTTTGCGCACCATGGTTTTAACTTCATTCAGCCCGCCATAAGAGAAATAACGATTCTCAGGTGCAAAGAAATTGAGCGTGCTGTAACCCCAGTAATTTCTTAAACCCTTATCGACCAGAAAACGATCATCGACAAACCGGTGTATAGGTAGAAGCTCGACGCTAGTGATGCCCAGCGCTTTCATATGCGCAATAGATGCGGCGTCGGCGACACCGGCGTAACTGCCGCGGCTCTCGTCCGCCACCGCTTCATTTAAAATAGAAAATCCTTTGACGTGGGTTTCGTAAAACACCGTGTCAGACGGGTGAATCTGTGGAGCGCGATCGTCACCCCAGGTAAATGCAGGGTCGACCACCACACACTTGGGCATACTGCGAGAGTTATCCCGGCGATCAAATGAAAGGTCGAGCTTACCGCTGCCGGCACGATAGGCCAGTTGTGTGTCAGACCATTTCAGCTCGCCGCTTAGCAGCCGTGCATACGGGTCGATTAACAGCTTGTTTGGATTAAAGCGCAACCCGTGTTGCGGCTCGTACGCACCGTGCACCCGATACCCGTAAAGGTCGCCCGGCCGGCAGTCCGGCACATAGCCGTGCCAAACCTGATCGGTGCATTCCGGCAGTGTGATGCGCGCCCTTTCGTGCCTGCCGGACTGATCATACAGGCACAGCTCGACACGCTCGGCATCAGCTGAAAACAGTGCGAAGTTTACACCGCCGCCATCCCAGTTCGCTCCGAGCGTATGGTGATAGCCCGGCAATATCTCGATTTGCGGCTTGATAGGCAAACTTGATCTCTGTCACAGTATCGGTGAATCACGTAAGTGTATCGATATCGGCGCAGCGAGCCAATGCGTTGATTACACACCTCTGTTCTGTAACGACTAATCGCGCACTAGATTGAATCACTTCAATCCTGCCGCGCTGCGCCGCAGAATGCACAGTAAACTCGTGCAAACAATCCGGGCCAACCATAAGGGCAGGTTTTGAGCAAATACCGTATGTTGAAGTTGCTGGCGATAACCCTGCTAACGTGGCTGATGGCAGTACAAACCGTGGCAGCTGCTGCAGTGCAGGAAGAGGACTGCAGAGACTTTATCAATGAAACTGTGCCGCGCGTAACCTGCGGGTTTGTCTCTGTGCCGCTCGACCACAGCAAACCGGATGGACAGCAAATCACCCTGCCGGTGTTAATTGCGCGTTCTACGCGTACGCTGCTGGCGCGCTCCGAGCACGCGATACTTATACCCGGCGCAGGTGGGCCGGGTGCCGCCATGGGCTTCGGTTATCAATACTACCCGGGTGAGTTTCTTAAGCCGTACCAGGGTTTGCTGCAGGCAGGCTTTGATATCGTTGTGCTCGACCAACGCGGCGCAGGGTATTCAGTACCACGGTTGTCGTGCCATGAAACGGCCGCAGCTTTTAAAGCGTTAGTGGTGCGCGAGCGCACGCTGGACGATGAAATTACCGGCCTGCTAACTGCGACAACCCGGTGCCGCGAACGACTGCACAATGTGCCGGTGTCTCAATTCGATACCGCGCAGTCGGCAATGGATTTTCTTAAGGTAATGAATAGCCTGCCATATCGCTGGTGGGGCACGCTGGCTACCTCCTACGCCACCACCATCGCGCAGGCCATGCTGCACCTGAAGCCCGATGCTTTTCAGCGGGTGGTGCTGGATTCACCGGTGCCACTCGATTATCAGAAACCGTTAACCCTTGAAGGCACCTACAAAGCAGTTAAAAAAAGCATTGTGCTGTGCCGCAATAACCCGCGCTGCCACCGCAAATACCCAAAACTCGACGACCAGTTTAATGCGGTGATTGCCAGAGCCAAAGAACAACCGTATCGCCTGCGAATAAAAGTACTGGATGAATCTTATAAGCCCATCAGGCCCACACTGGTCATTGATGATGCGACATTACTGGCAATTTTTTCCAACGCCATTTACAGCAACGAAGGTATAGCCGCCCTGCCGAAAGCGATTGACTCGCTACACAGCGGCCGGGCAGATGCACTGAGCGCTTTTGCTGTAGATTTCTGGTATCAGAGCACTGACACTGACTATGCCGATGGCTTAAACCTGTCTGTTCACTGCGCTGAACGCCAGATACTAGAGCAACAATATATCGCAGCAAACCCCGACTACATGGAAAGCCTGTCAGCCGAAAGCAGGCGCGTTCTGCAATCGCAAACCGACAACTGCAAAGCATGGCGCGTATCGTCGAACAACACGCTGCTGCCTGCTAAACGCTTTGCTCCACCAACGCTGGTACTCGCGGGCACTCTGGACCCGGTTATTGAACAGGAAGATATATCTCACACCACCGATGACTTCAGCAATATTGCAACACGGAAGATACCGGGTGCGGGTCATGCAGTATGGTTTCAGAGCGCATGTGTGCGCGAAAGTGTCGTCGAATTTTTTACCGGCAATGCAATCAGTGATCTAAACCACTGCCAGCTGCAACTACCGCAATTCAAGTAACCCGTTATTCCGACGCGTTAGTCCGGTGCATCTACAGCGAGAACATCACCACCGAGACCTGCCACAAGCAACTGCAACTCCTCTACCACTTCGGCCAGCCTCACTGCATCGGTACCGCGGGCCACCAGCGCAACCTGCGGAACTTCTGTCTGATACTTACCGGGGTAACTGCCCACATCAATCGACAGGAACCGTTGCTGAAGTTCTGCAAGTGGTGCTGACAAATCCCCTTCAGGCAAATTACAGGTAACCGTCGCACTCAGAAGTGCCGAGCCGTGCTGAAGCTCAGGCAACACATGCTCAAACATTGACTGCATGATTTTCGGCACACCGGCCATGACATAGACATTATCAACACGGAACCCGGGTGCTACTGACACCGGGTTTTCGATTAACTCTCCACCTTTCGGTACATTTGCCATGCG
>CAYZVB010000137.1:0-8091 GCA_964481315.1 uncultured Granulosicoccaceae bacterium | reverse complement strand
CCAGCATGAGGCTTTCCTTCATCAGCTTTTCGATGCGGGCCTCGTTGGCCTCGACGCCGCGTTTTGCAAAATAGTTGGTTAATAATGTTACCGCCTCCGGGTGTTGCAGCAACGGCACTGCAAATGCGTCGGCAACGCATTGCGCGGTAATGTCATCGTGGGTGGGGCCGATTCCACCGGTGGTAAACAGGTACATATAGGTGCTGCGCAATGTGTTTACCGCATCGACAATGGCCGCCGGATTATCTGCAATAACCCTGCACTCCGCCAGCCTGACACCAATAGCCGACAACTTACTGGCGATATAGCGCAGGTTAAGATCCTGTGTTCTGCCGGATAGTATTTCGTTGCCAATCAGCAGCACTGCGGCTGTCGGGTCATTAGTCATCGAAGCTTGTCCATTGATTTATTGCAGTTAAGTGCAATTATATCGGGGTTAACAGAACCGTGACGGGTAATCACCGTATAACAGTCGACAGTGAAAGCCTGTTCAATCAACTGCTATTACACCGGGACCTGCCTTTGCCTGATAAACCTGCCGATATTGCCGCACTGGCACAGCTGTTGTCTGATAACCGGCCGGTGCTGGCGCTGACCGGTGCCGGCATCAGTACCCGCTCCGGTATTCCCGCCTACCGAGATACCAACGGCAAGTGGGTGCAGTCACAACCGGTTAATGCCGCGGATTTTAAAAACCACGAGCATGTTCGCAAACGCTACTGGCGTCGAAGTATGAGTGGCTGGCCGGTATTTCAGGCAGCCAGAGCCAACGAGGCACATGAAGCGTTGGTAGCACTGCAGCAGACAAATGTGGTGTCGACCATCATTACGCAGAATGTTGACGGATTGCACCAGCGCGCCGGCAGCAGCAACGTGATTGACCTGCACGGATCTCTGGCTACTGTGGTGTGTCTGCAGTGCGGGGACTCAATGCAACGCTCACACCTGCAACAACAACTGGAGTCAGCCAACCCTATATTTGCCGGAGAACCGGTGCAGGCGGGCCCGGACGGTGACGCGACACCGACCAAAAACACCGACGCCTATGAACACTTTCAATTAGTCCATTGCCCGGCATGTACAGGAATATTAAAACCCGATGTCGTTTTTTTCGGTGAAAACGTACCGGCAGGCAGAGTCGATACATGCATGGAGGCACTGCAGCAGGCGCAAAGTCTGCTGTGTATCGGCAGCTCGCTGTCAGTGCTTTCAGGTTTCAGGTTCTGTCGTGAGGCAGCAAAACAGAATAAACCGGTATGCGTGATTAATCAGGGCAAAACGCGGGCTGATGAAATCGCGACAATAAAAATCGATGCCGACTGCGGCCAAACGCTGCGCACCTTGCTTGAGCTAATCAATGACTGAAGTACAACCATCGAGGGGCAGCGTGATTACACTCGATGAACACAGCTCACTGATGTACTGGGAAAATTTTCTGTCACCTGATGCGGCCACCGACCTGCAACATTTTTGTTCAGCGGAATTGCCCTGGTTACAGTCGACAATAAAAATGTTTGGCAAACCGGTCACTATCCCGCGCCAGAACGCGTGGTTCGGCAGCGAACCTTATAGTTACTCCGGCACTCGCTTTGCTGCTCAGCCTATGCCATTGCCCATCGAAACATTAAGGCAGGCAGTAGAGCAAGTGACCCTCGAGACATTCAACAGCGTGCTCGCAAACCGTTACCGGGACGGGCATGACTGCATGGGATGGCACAGCGACGATGAGCGCTCTCTCGGAAACCGGCCACAAATCGCCTCAGTCAGTCTGGGTGAGGGAAGGCGGTTTTTACTGCGTAATAAAAACGACCATCGGCAAAAGCGTGAGTTACTTCTGGCGCATGGTAGTTTGTTGATGATGCGGGGAGCGTGTCAGTCGCAATGGCAACATTCATTGCCGAAAATGCGTCGAGTGAAAAAACAGCGAATAAACCTGACCTTTCGCCGCTCGGTGCAGCTCTAGGCCCGTCTGGTCACTACTGCCATAGCAATC
Organism: uncultured Granulosicoccaceae bacterium; assembly: GCA_964481315.1. Lineage (GTDB taxonomy): Bacteria > Pseudomonadota > Gammaproteobacteria > Granulosicoccales > Granulosicoccaceae. The sequence goes on along the minus strand of CAYZVB010000137.1, from coordinate 6,098 downwards.
GCGGTGATGGCGAGACAGGCAAGAACAGATAGCATTAACGTACTCTCTAAAAATGACAGTTTTACTGTCGTTTACTGACCGGATGCCTGATATGGTGACTCAGGCTAATCCGCAACAGGGGAACAGCCCTGTAAGGCTGGTTCCTATTGAAAAGTGGCGCGCCCGGAAGGATTCGAACCTCCGACCGCCTGGTTCGTAGCCAGGTACTCTATCCAGCTGAGCTACGGGCGCGCGTAGCCGCCAAGTATGAACAGCTGCGGATTCCGCGTCAAGAGAATTACAACGATTGGACCGGGAGATCCAATGGCGGAGAGAGAGGGATTCGAACCCTCGATGGAGCTATAAACCCCATACTCCCTTAGCAGGGGAGCGCCTTCAGCCACTCGGCCATCTCTCCAACACAAGCCCTTAAGCTTATCTTGTGACGCGACAATGTCAAACATTAAAACAAAGAAACCGCCATGCCGGCGGTTTCCATTTAGTCAGTTTGCCCTCCGAAAAGCAACGGACGGCAGATACCAGTGGTTTCGATTAGCCATCTGTTCCGGAAGACTCTGCTTCTGTGTAACCCTGGCCTGAATCATCGCCGGCAGATTGTTGCTCACGCTTGATTCGCTCGTAGATTTCTTCACGGTGCACCGCGACTTCTTTCGGCGCATTGACACCGATACGTACCTGGTTACCTTTAACACCAAGTACTGTGACTGTGACCTCATCGCCGATCATCAGCGTCTCACCGACGCGGCGGGTTAGTATGAGCATGACTGCCCCCTGTTCTTCATCTGGTTGTATTCAGCATTCATTAATATGCCCTCAAAACTGCGAGGGCGACTTGCACATACGCCCATACGGTAACAATATTCTAACTTCCGGCCAAAAGCTGCTCCCGACACCACGTAGACACAATTGTTTCCAAAGCGGCGCGTAACTCTGACAGCGCTGGTAAAAAAAGAAAGACTCATAGTTATGCGTTGTCGGTGCCTTCTAGCTCGAAAGCGTCATGTAACGTCCGAACCGCAAGCTCAAGGTACTTTTCATCAATCAACACCGAAATTTTTATTTCCGATGTTGAGATCATAAGAATGTTGATTGCCTCTTTAGACAACGCCTGAAACATTTTGCTTGCAATACCGGCATGTGATCGCATCCCTACCCCAACCACCGATACCTTCGCAATATCAGTACGCCCGGACATGTTTGTTGCACCCAGCTCTTTGGCAAGCGCACTGACTATGTCGTGAGTCTTCTGATAGTCGCCACGGTTCACCGTAAATGTAAAATCTGTCACATTATCCGGCGAGATGTTTTGCACAATCATGTCAACTTCAACATTTGCCTCGGCCACAGGACCAACTATGGCGTGTGCAATGCCAGGCGTATCGGGTACACCTACAACAGTAAGTTGTGCTTCATCACGGTTGAATGCAATACCGGAAATTAACGCTTGTTCCATGGAGGAATCTCCATCATCTTTAGTTATTAAGGTACCTTCGCCGTCTGTAAAGGATGATAAGACGCGCAATGTCACATCGTATTTACCGGCAAATTCTACTGAACGGATTTGCAATACTTTTGAACCGAGGCTCGCCATTTCAAGCATCTCTTCAAAAGTTATTCGATCCATCTTGCGGGCGTTTGGCACAACACGAGGGTCAGTCGTATACACCCCGTCGACATCTGTATATATCTGGCATTCATCTGCTTTCAATGCAGCAGCCATTGCAACTGCCGAAGTATCTGATCCACCGCGCCCAAGCGTAGTTACATCGCCTTCGTCATTAATACCCTGAAAACCTGCAATAACAACAACTCTGCCTTTATCAAGATCAGACATCACCTTTTCAGTATTAATGTCTTTAATGCGCGCTTTGTTGTAAGCGTCGTCGGTACGTATACCTGCCTGCGCTCCGGTATATGAACGCGCTTCCTGCCCCAGTTCTGACAGGGCCATACATAACAGTGCAATGGTGACCTGCTCACCGGTAGACACCAGTACATCGAGCTCCCGCGGCTTTGGCTGAGTACTTATTTCATTGGCAAGTGCAATCAGGCGATTGGTTTCACCGGACATTGCCGATACCACCACAACAACCTGATGACCCTGATCAACGGTTTTTTTTACACGTTCTGCAACTGCCTTTATACGTTCGGGAGATCCGACTGAAGTACCACCGTATTTTTGTACTAGTAAGCTCATGATTTTTCTAGTTGTGTGGTTATCCACGCCGGCACACTGGCCAGTGCTTCTGCGAGTTTCTCAGGTTCGCTGCCACCAGCCTGCGCCAGGTCGGGTCGTCCACCGCCTTTGCCACCCACCTGTGTTGCCACATGGTTAATCAGGTCACCGGCTTTAACGCGTGACGTAGCGTCTTTGGTGACTCCTGCAATAAGGCGAACTTTGTCACCGTCTTTACTGCCAAGCACAATCGCAGCCGTACCAAGTTTGTCTTTTAGTTTATCCATGGTTTCACGCATGGCTTTAACGTCTGCGTTTTCAAGCTCGGTTGCGAGCACTTTAATTCCACCGATGTCTGAAGCATTGTCGAGCATCGTGTCACCTGCCTGTGCGGCAAGCTTTGACTTAAGCCTGTCGAGCTCTCTGCTAAGGTCACGGTTTTGTTCCGTCAGTAACGCCACACGCTCATCAACTTTTTCGACCGGTGTTTTAAGGCTTGCGGCAATCTGCTGCAGGGTGCGATGTTGCTTCGCCGTGTAATCAACAGCAGCAGCACCGGTTAATGCTTCGATTCGCCTTACACCTGAAGCCACACCTGTCTCACTGATTATTCTAAAACTGCCAATGTCACCGGTACGCTCTACATGAGTACCGCCACAAAGTTCCGTACTGTACTCGCCCAGTTCAACCACACGCACTACATCGCCGTATTTTTCACCAAACAACGCTGTAGCACCCTTTTGCATCGCTTCATCCATGCTCATTTCCGCGATACTGCAGCTGCTGTTAACACGCACCTGTTCATTAACCCAGGTTTCAATTTCAGCAAGCGTCTGACTCGACACTGGCTGGTTGTGCGAAAAGTCGAACCGCAAATAACCGGGTGTAACAAGAGAACCCTTCTGCTGCACATGATCGCCCAGGGATCTTCTAAGGCCGGAGTGCAACAAATGCGTTGCCGAGTGATTTTTGATTGTCGCGGTGCGGCGGGGTTCGTCTATATCTGCAGCAACCTCGTCACCACGGCTCAGTGTGCCGCTGAGTAGTTTTCCGTAGTGCAAAATCGCATTGGCAGACTTTTGAGTATCCGCGACTGAAAATTCCGCACCGGCCGCACGCAGCATGCCGTTGTCTCCGACCTGCCCGCCGGACTCGCCGTAAAACGGAGTTTGGTCGAGTACGACAACCACAGATCCTTCGGCATTGCCGTCGAATGAGATGCTGTTAACGGCTTCACCATCGACGAACAGCTCCTGCACTTTGGCGGTATCTGAGTTGTGCTCATACCCGGTAAAAGTGGTGTGAGCACCTGAACTTACGGCGACGGCAGAGCTTGCAAACTGACTTGCCGCCCTGGCCCGTGATCTCTGCGCTTCCATTTGTAGTTCGAATCCCGATTCGTCAACTTTCAGCCCTCGCTCACGAGCAATATCAGCGGTGAGATCGAGCGGAAACCCGAAGGTATCATAAAGTTTAAACAAAACCTCGCCCGGCACAGTATCACCCTGAAGCTTTTCAAGGTCGTCTTCGAGAATTTTCATCCCCTGGCTAAGTGTTTCTGCAAACCGCAACTCTTCGGCCAGCAGTGCATCAGTGACCTGTTGCTTTGTTTTGACAAGTTCCGGGAAAGCCTCTCCCATCAGGTCGGCAAGCGGCTCGACCAATTTGTGAAAGAACGGCTCGCTGGCGCCGAGGTTGTGACCGTGGCGCGCAGCACGTCGAATAATTCGACGCAATACGTAGCCCCTGCCCTCATTGGACGGCAGTACACCATCGACAATCATAAAGGCACAGGAACGGATGTGATCGGCAATGACTTTCAGTGAAGGGCTGTCGGCATCTTTTGCACCGGTAACCGCCTGCACATGCTTAAGCAATTCTGCAAACAGATCAATGTCGTAGTTGTTGTGTACGTGCTGCAGGACAGCGGCAATACGCTCAAGCCCCATACCGGTGTCGACACTTGGCTTTGGCAATGGCGTGAGCGTACCGTCGGCCGAGCGATCAAACTGCATGAAAACCAGATTCCAGATTTCAATGTAGCGGTCACCGTCTTCATCGGGTGTACCCGGCGGGCCACCGAAAACTTCCGGGCCATGGTCGTAAAATATTTCCGAACAAGGGCCGCACGGTCCGGTATCACCCATTTGCCAGAAGTTATCCTTCGCACCGATTCTGGCGATACGATCCTCCGGCACACCGATTTTCTTTGCCCACAGATCGTAAGCCTCATCGTCTTCTTCAAAGACGGTTACCCACAGTTTGTCTGCCGGTAATTCGAGAACGCCGGTTAAAAACTCCCAGGCATATTCAATGGCCTCTTCCTTGAAATAGTCACCGAAACTGAAATTCCCGAGCATTTCAAAGAACGTGTGGTGACGCGCGGTATAACCGACGTTTTCCAGATCATTGTGTTTACCACCGGCCCTGACGCAACGCTGCGAGGTGGTCGCACGGTCATAAGCGCGTTTATCAATGCCGAGAAACACATCTTTAAACTGCACCATACCGGCGTTGGTAAACAGCAGGGTGGCATCGTTGCCCGGAACCAGCGGGCTGGAGGCTACAATTTCGTGCCCTTTCGATTCAAAAAAGGACAGGAACTTTTGTCGTATATCAGATGTCGATAGCATGGCTGCGAGTTCGTTTCGGGAGCGAGGTTTTCAGGCCGCAAGCGGGCCGGCTATTTTACAGAATTACGGACACTTTTCAGCGCGATGGAAATATCTGCGGAATTATAGCCCCGCGACCATAAAAAACGCTGCATTCTGGCAAGTTCTCGAGTGTTGCTGTCAGCTAACTGCGTTGGTGAAAACTTTTTCTGCAACGCGGCGATGGCATTGTCTGTCCATTCGCCTGAGTAAACAGCCAGGGCATCTTCGATAATTTCGCGACTTAACGATCGCGTCTGTAGTTCGGAGCGGATTTTATTGTCGCCATAACCCCGCTGCACACGCATTCGGGTATAGGACTCCGCAAACCTCACATCGCACTGCAAACCACGCTCGGCGAGTTGATCGAGCACCGGCTCGATCAGTTCGTGAGGATATTTCCGCTGGCGGAGTTTACCATGCAACTCCGCTCTGCTGTGCTCTCTTCTGGCCAGCAGCCTGACAGCAGTGTGCCGGACGGTTGAAACAGTAACGTCCGGTTTAGGTGAATCGGCGGCACCTGCGAGGCAGAGGTCGTCAGCATCAGCGACGACCGGATCAGCCGATTTGCTCTTCTTCGGCAATATCTTCCGACGCCTCGTCAGTGGCAGGTCCGGCCTTCGGCAACAGCATTTCACGCAGTTTGGTGTCGAGTTCCTCGGCCATCTGCGGATTTTCCTTCATATGGTTGCGGACGTTGTCCTTGCCCTGCCCGATACGATCGCCGTTATAGCTGTACCAGGCACCAGCCTTTTCAACCAGACCGTTTTTCACGCCGAGGTCGATCAGTTCACCTTCGTGAGAGGTACCTTCGCCGTACAGAATCTCGAACTCAGCCTGCTTGAACGGTGGCGCCATTTTATTTTTAACCACCTTCACGCGGGTATCGTTACCAATAACTTCATCACCCTTCTTAATAGAACCGGTGCGACGAATATCCATGCGTACCGACGAATAGAACTTAAGTGCATTACCGCCGGTAGTGGTTTCGGGGCTGCCAAACATTACGCCGATTTTCATACGGATCTGGTTGATGAATATCACCAGTGTGTTGGAGCGCTTGATATTGGCAGTGAGCTTTCGCAGCGCCTGCGACATTAATCGCGCGTGCAGGCCGACGTGGTGATCGCCCATGTCGCCTTCAATTTCAGCCTTTGGCGTTAATGCCGCGACCGAATCGACAACAACAATATCCACCGAGCCGGAACGTACCAGCATATCGGTAATTTCGAGCGCCTGGTCACCGGTGTCCGGCTGCGAGACCAGCAGAT
>CAYZVB010000136.1:0-13386 GCA_964481315.1 uncultured Granulosicoccaceae bacterium | reverse complement strand
TGGTGGTAGCGCCCTGCAGCATGGCGGTGGCTACCGCCTGCTCCATTAGCACACTGGCAATACCGTTGCGCCTGCTATCGGGATCAACGCAAATATTAAGAATATGTGACTCGCCTGCCGCACTACTGAAAATCACAAACCCGTAAAGCTTTTGACCGGCTTCCACCACCAGAGTCAGGTACCCCACCTTCAGGCAATCGGTAAAGATTTTTTCAGACCACGGTATGGGGTGACTTACCCGCTCGATACGCATGACCTCAGGCAGGTCCTGAGCCGTCATTTCACGCAACCGGTATTCGTCCGGTGAACTCACCGGGTTCACCCATCGAGTCGGGCTTTTACCCGCTTAAGATCTTCCCATGCCGGGCGCTTGTTGGCCGGGTCGGCAAGTAACTCGTGCGGGTGCATGGTTATCGCTACCGGACACGAAGCCCATTGCGGCTGATGCAGTGCAGCGCGATGGTTGTCGAGTGAACCTGCATTGCCATGGTGCGCCGCCATTACAATAATAATTTGCGGTGCGGTTTGCTGAACTGCCGAACTCAGCGATTGCGTTGCAGCGGAACTGATAGTTGCGATACTTTGCGCTGCGAGATCACACTGAATGGCACCGAGCATTGCAGTGAGCAACGCGGTTGCCTCACCGGTTAATGCCGGCGGTTCAATCACCAGCAGTAACGAACCCTGACTGGCCCCGGTAAGCACCACTGGTGTTTCTGCAAGTGCATTTACATAGGTTTTTACCGGGGTACCACAGGCTGGTATTACAGTGGCCCCTGACTGCGCAGGCGATAGCTCAGCAGGTTGTGCAGGAACTGCAGCAGTTGCAGGCGCCACCGTTGCCGGCTCTGGCTGCTGACCACGGGGCTCCCATACGGTGATGCCCATGGCCTTGAGGTATTGTTTTGAACGCAGCGACTGCATTACACCCGCTGCTTGTTTTTGCGTTGTTTCCATCGCCATGCTTCAAACAGCGGCCCCGACAATGCGTAAAGTACAAAGCCGGTAAACAACACCTTTGGTGGATCAAGTGACGTAAAAACAAAAATAAACACCAGACCCAGTAATACAAAAAACGGCACACGATGGTTGGCACCGATTTCTTTGAAGCTGTAATAACGAAAACTACTGACCATTAGCAACGCGGTGGTGACAGTGACCACCAGTGCCAGACTCGACATTTGACTGCCGCTAAACCCGCTGTCGTGAAACACCCAAACTGTGCAGACCATTAGCGCGGCCGCAGCCGGGCTTGCCAGACCGATAAAAAACTTTTTATCCACCGAGCCGATCTGCACATTGAAGCGCGCCAGTCGCAACGCTGCGCAGGCGGCAAAAAGAAACGCTACTACCCAGCCAACCTGCCCGAACCCCTGCCGTGCAATGTTGTGCAACGACCATTCGTACATCACCAGTGACGGCGCGACACCGAATGACACCATGTCAGACATGCTGTCGTACTCTGCACCGAATTCACTGGATGTATTGGTCATGCGGGCGATGCGGCCGTCGAGTCCGTCGAGCACCATCGCCACGAGTACCGCTATTGCAGCATCGTCAAAGTGATTGTTGATGGCTGCAATAACCGCGTAGAAACCGGCAAACAGCGCCGCAGTGGTAAACAGGTTGGGCAGCAGATAAATACTTCTGCGCTTTTTCTGCCCGCCGTTGCCGGGTGCGCCGGTACCGGATTCATTAGCTGCCGGCGGCTGACTGATCTGATCGTTCATCGTTGCCCTGGACTGGTCGCTGTACTGCCTTGACCCGCCGTTGTGCTCACTGGGAGCGGTAAACTGTTGATGAGCAGGCCATGTACTACAGCACAGCACACAACCCGTTGAATCCGGCGTCTGCCCTCAAGCAGGCAATTGGCAATGTCATCGCGCTGAATTCAGCGCAATGACGGCAGTTGCCAGCAGATCAGACTTTGAGGCCTCGTTCGCCACGGGCAATGCCGGTAACACCGGACCGGACCACTTCCAGTATAAAGTCATCGCCAACGCTTTTCACGAAAGCATCAAGTTTGTCGCTGTCGCCGGTAAGCTCGATTATGTAGGTAGATTCCGTAACATCAATAATCTTGCTGCGAAAAATATCTGTCAGGCGCTTGATCTCTTCGCGCTGCGGACCGGTAGCACGAACCTTGATGAGCATCATTTCACGCTCGACATGGGCGGCTTCGGTCAGATCGACCAGACGAACAATATCGACAAGCTTGTTCAGCTGCTTGGTGATTTGCTCGATGGTGCGATCGTCGCCTCGCGTCACGACGGTGGCACGGGATAACGTCGGGTCGTTGGTTGGTGCAACTGTTAGTGACTCGATATTGTAGCCACGCATACTGAACAGCCCGGCCACGCGCGACAATGCACCCGATTCGTTTTCGATTAGCAGCGCAATGATGTGTCTGTTTTCCTTCATTACGCGAGCTCCTCTGCTTTAGGATGCATGCGCATTTCCTGATGCCCCTTGCCCGCTTCAATCATCGGATAAACGTTTTCGGTATCGTCGGTAATGAAATCCATAAACACCAGACGGTCTTTCATTGCGAATGCTTCACGCATCGCACCATCGACATCTCCGGGGCTTTCGATCTTCATGCCGACATGGTTGTATGACTCTGCAAGCTTGACGAAGTCCGGCAGTGCATCGACGTAGGAACTGGAATAGCGACCTTCGTACTGGAACTCCTGCCACTGACGAACCATACCCAGATAACGGTTATTGAGATTGATAATCTTGACCGGCAAATGGTACTGCATGGCAGTGGAAAGCTCCTGCAGACACATTTGAATACTGGCTTCACCGGTAATACAGGCGACATCGGCGTCGGGATAGGCGAGCTTCACGCCAAGCGCTGCCGGCAGACCAAAGCCCATGGTGCCGAGACCACCGGAATTGATCCAGCGACGCGGTTTGTTAAACCCATAGTACTGTGCAGCCCACATCTGATGCTGACCCACATCTGAAGTGACGAACGCATCGCCATTGGTGACTTCCCACAGTTTCTGCACCACAGACTGCGGCTTGATCACACTGTTGCTTTGCTCGTAAGCCAGGCTCTTGCGATCCTGCCACGCACCAATCTGTTTCCACCAGCCGTTGATATCTTCGGGGTTGGCGCGGCGGCTGTCCTCTGCCAAAAGCTCAAGCATACGGGTGAGGACTTTTTTCACATCGCCAACAATCGGCACATCGACAGTGACATTTTTCGAGATGGAAGCCGGGTCGATATCGACGTGGATAATTTTGGCATCGGGACAGAAATGGGCAATCTCGCCGGTGACCCGGTCGTCAAAGCGGGCGCCGACAGCGAGCAGCACATCGCAGTTGTGCATAGCCATGTTGGCTTCGTAGGTACCATGCATGCCGAGCATGCCGATAAACTGTTTGTCGGACGACGGATACGCACCGAGGCCCATCAGGGTATTGGTGATCGGGTAGCCGAGCTCCTGCGTGAGACGAATCAGTTCATTTTCGGCACCACTCATAATGACACCGCCGCCGGTGTAGATCATCGGGCGTTTGGCCTGTGCCAGCAGCTCGACGGCCTTGCGAACCTGGCCACTGTGACCGCCGCTTACCGGTACATACGAACGCATGGATACTTCTTTCGGGTACTCGTAAGGTATTTTGATGTTGGGTGCAGTGAAGTCTTTGGGTATGTCCACCACTACCGGGCCGGGTCTGCCGGTGGTTGCGACATAAAAAGCCTTGCGCATTACCGTGGCAATTTCATCAACGCTTTTGACCATGAAGTTGTGCTTAACACACGGCCGCGTACATCCGATGGCATCGACTTCCTGAAACGCATCGGTACCAATAAATTTTGACGTCACCTGGCCGGTAATAACCACCAGCGGGATTGAGTCGAGGTGGGCCGTCGCAATACCCGTCACCGCGTTGGTGGCGCCCGGCCCCGAAGTCACCAGCACCACACCCGGCTTACCGGTTGCGCGCGCATAGCCGTCTGCCATGTGAGTAGCGCCCTGCTCGTGACGCACCAGAATATGTTTGACGTCCTGCTGGCGGAAGATCGCATCATAAATGTGCAATACCGCGCCACCGGGATAACCAAACACGTACTCGACACCCTCGTCTTTGAGGGATTGGATAATTATCTCGCCTCCGGATAATTCCACTTTTGTTCACCTGTTCTTCAGTTAATTAGTATTTAAATGCATTGATACCTCTCGAACGAGAAGCAGCGATGCGAAGGGGATTATTTACTCGCGACCCGGACACCTTGTGTTTCGAACTCTGGCGACGGGTTCTACTCTGCCGGCGCTCCAGGTTTGCGAAGCGCGGCGGTATATTTCGCTTGGAATTAACGAAGGTTCTGGCGCTGAGTACGCACCAGTTGTAAATATGACATTTACCAACACCAGCGTCCAGTACCGGCGGGTACCAATCTGCCGGGCAACTCAGGACTTCGAAACAGGTCACACACTGTAAAGGCGCACATCCGGTAACACAGAAGCGCTACTACCCGACTCGTTTATCAGGTACGATTTTTCTAAATGCGGCCGTTAGTTACTTACTAATGAGCCCGTCTTCGGATAGAGGTTAGTGTTGAAGTCAATGAAAAAGCGCTTGCTCACTTATGCAATTTCCTGCGCCCTGACAGGCATTACCCTTGTCACGTCGCCAGTTGCCGGAAGCAATGACCGACTCAATCTCCCGCAGATGGGGGAGCCTGCCGATCTGGTGATGTCGCCAAGCGATGAAAAACACATCGGTCAGGGCTACATGCGCAAAATCCGCCAGTACCTCGATCTGGTGACAGACACGGAAATCAATCACTACATCCAGTCAATCGGTGAACGACTGGTAGCGACACGTGCCGACCTCAATACCGGTGACTTTACGTTTTTTGTGGTGCGCAACCCTGAAATTAATGCGTTTGCGCTGCCGGGCGGTTATATCGGAATTAATAGTGGACTGATCACCGCAGCTAACAACGAAGCAGAGCTTGCCAGTGTTATTGCCCACGAAACCGCTCATGTCACGCAGCGGCACATTGCCAGACTCTACGCGTCACAGGGCAACAACGGCTACAAAACCGCCGCGGCCATCATTGCGGCAATTTTGTTGAGTCAGCAATCGGCACAGGCGGGTCAGGCAGCACTGCTGACCGGACTGGCTGCCACACGACAATCGGCCATTAACTTCACCCGTACTCACGAATACGAAGCCGACCGCATTGGCATACAGCTGCTCTCAGACGCCGGCTACAACCCGCGCAGCATGGTGGACTTTTTCGAAGTACTGCGGCGGCGGGTAGCACTTAACACAACAGAGCAAATGGAGTTTCTGCGCACCCACCCGCTGACTAACAACCGTATTTCGGAAGCGCGTAATAATTCCAGTCGTCTGGCCAACCCGGTAGGCGTACGCGATACCGCAGATTTTCAGCTGCACCAGATGAAACTGCGCGTCATGCATTCGAACAATCCGCAGAACCTGCAGCGAGCGCTGGCCAACGGCCACATCAGCAACAGCGAATCCGCACGTTTGTACGGTGAAATTCTGTTGTTGCTGCAGGCTGGCAAAAGTGAGCAGTGTCTGCCGCTTGCCGAGCGCCTTATTGCGCTGCAGCCTAATAGCCTGACGGTGCGGCTGCTGAATGCCAGAGTGGCAGTCGCTAATAACGACACTGCCCGTGCCGAGCGGCTGTTCGGGTCTGTTCTCGATATCTATCCCGACCACTACGCAACCGTTGAGCGCTATACTGAAATGCTGTTGCGTCAGCGGCGCAGTGACCGGGCCGAACGGGTCATTCAGTCATACATTCGCGCGGCACACGACCCGTCTCCGGATGTTTATAAAAAGTATTCAAACGTTTTAAGGCAGAAGGGACGCACAGCAGCCTCATACGAGGCCATGGCCGATCACTTTTTTCTGCTTGATGAAAACCGGGAGGCGATCAGCCAGTTGCGACTAGCGCTGAAGTCAGCACCAGAAGGATCGAACGAGGCATCTCGAATTTCAGCACGGCTCGATCGTTCAGGGTTCCGCTAGCAGCACCTATCAAGGCGAGAAGTAAACCCCTGCAGTCCTGACTCCTTTACGGAAATAAAAAAAACCGCAGCCCCTACGGGAATGCGGTTTTTTTTCGCCCTCTGCACTGAACCAGGTCAGCGCAGAGTAACAGCGCTTTCTAGAGTTGCGGACCGGCAGACACCAGCGCCGCACCTTCAGCGTTGTCGGTGTACTTTGCAAAGTTGTCAATAAACTGTGATGCCAGATCTGCTGCACGCTTATCCCACTCTGACGAATCAGCGTAGGTTTGACGCGGGTCGAGTATACCGTCGCTAACGCCCGGCAGAGATACAGGTACCGCAAGATTAAATACCGGTACGTTAATAGTTTCTGCAGCGTCGAGATCACCGTTTAAGATCGCATCGATAATCGCTCTGGTGTCTTTAATCGAGATGCGCTCACCTGTGCCATTCCAACCGGTATTCACCAGGTAAGCAGTAGCGCCGGAAGCTTCCATTCGTTTTACCAGCTCCTGACCATAGCGAGTCGGGTGCAGGGTTAGAAATGCAGCGCCGAAGCATGCAGAGAATGTTGGCGTAGGCTCGGTAATACCGCGCTCAGTACCAGCCAGCTTGGCAGTAAAACCCGAAAGAAAGTGATACTTGGTTTGTTCCGGTGTTAAACGCGAGACCGGTGGCAAAACGCCGAATGCATCTGCAGACAGAAAGATCACCTTGTTGGCATGGCCGGCTTTAGACACCGGTTTGACGATATGGTTGATGTGATCAATCGGGTAAGACACACGGGCGTTTTCGGTTTTTGAACCATCGTCAAAATCGATAGAACCGTCATCTCTGACCACTACATTTTCAAGCAGTGCATCGCGACGGATTGCGCCGTAAATATCCGGCTCGGCTTCTTCACTAAGACGGATAGTTTTTGCGTAGCAACCGCCTTCAAAGTTGAATACACCATCGTCGTCCCAGCCGTGTTCGTCATCACCGAGCAGCAAACGATTGGGGTCGGCAGACAATGTGGTTTTACCGGTACCTGACAGCCCGAAGAATACGGCAACATCCCCTTCCTGACCGACGTTCGCTGAGCAGTGCATTGATGCTATACCGCGCTGTGGCAACAGGTAGTTCATTAACGCGAACATACCCTTCTTCATTTCGCCACCGTACCAGGTGCCGCCAATCAGCTGCATTTTTTCAGTCAGATTAAACGCGATGAAGTTTTCCGAGTTGAGTCCGTGCTCCTGCCACTTGGTGTTAGTGGTTTTAGCACCGTTCATCACCACGAAGTCAGGCTCGTAGGTGGCGAGCTCGGCATCGGTGGGTCGGATGAACATGTTTTTAACAAAGTGCGCCTGCCACGCTACTTCACAAATAAACCGTACCGCCAGACGTGTGTCGGCATTGGCACCGCAAAAGGTGTCGACAACAAACAGGCGTTTGCCTGACAGCTGACTGGTTACTGCGTCTTTAAGGTCGTTCCAGACAGTCTGGTCGATTGCCTTGTTATCGTTTTTGCCCTGGTCAGACCACCACAGGTTATCGCGCGTTTCGTCATCTTTAACTATGTACTTGTCTTTTGGCGAACGACCGGTAAATTCGCCGGTATCCACAGCGACTGCCCCGAAGTCGGTGACAACTGCGCGCTCAAAGCCTTCCAGGTCGGCGCGGGTTTCTTCCGCAAAAAGGGTTTCGAATGACGGGTTATGGACAATGTCTGTAGCGCTGTGTATGCCGTAAATAGACAAATCTATACGGTCACCGAACGCAAGCGCGGTGCTTATGGACATTTAGCTCTCCTGCAAGATTACTAAAATAGATTTAGGTTGATTGCGCACATTAACGGGTTTCAAATTGCAACACAACCAGACGGCACCCCGCCCGAAGTGAACAAAATAAACTTTTACCTGCTGTGACATATCATCGACCTTGCCAGGTTTTCCTGTACGCCCGGACCGTCGCTTTGAGAGCACAGACGCGTATTTGCCGATATTTCTCAGACTACCAGCCTGTAACCGCCCTGCAGCCGGTCAGGTCTGCACAGACTCTGTATACTTGAGCCAAGAGTGTCAGGAGCTATTACCCATGAACTTTCATCGCATTTTGGCCATCGTTACGGCAGCTGGCGTTGCAACCGGTTGCGCCTTCTTTGACGAACCATTATCCGACCCGGGCATTACCGTGCCATCCGGTATTCCGGCAGATACAACAGCAGCAGAACAAACAATACCGGCCCCGACAAACACCAATGCGCCGGCTGCACCACAGCCGACAGAACAGACACCGTCGGCGCCGCAGCCACTGGCATCCGCTGCAATCGGTGGCAGCTACCTGATCGTGGCACCCATAGAAGAGTTCCCGCAGGACGCGAGCAATATTGCAGTAGTGCATCTGACGAATCGCAGCTCAAACCGGGACCTGGCGATATGCAAAGCACTGATGGAAAACTTCACCACACTTGATGTAGGGGATATTCCGGCACAGCCGCTGACAGTTACAGTATGGCCGGTGCCAAATGACAATGCCGGTGCCAACTGCATAGAAATGATTACTGAGTATGAAGCGATTGAACTGACCGCGCAGGCGGAGAACCGTATCGCGGAATCAGATAAAGGGCCATTCCTGCTGACCCGAAACCTGCCGACCGGCAAGCGAATGATTTATGACTTGTCTTTTAAAACCAATGGCGATTTATCGTCTGCGGTGAGTCAATGGATCACACTGATCGGCAGTGCGCCGGAAAACTGGCCTGATTACCGGCGCGCCCGGTAATTATCAGTCAAAATATCAGCGCATTAAAGCGAAAGGTAACAACTGACAGGCGATTACGCTGCCATCAGGTAATCGTCGTTATCCTGCAATCGCGACAACTTTTTAGCCGACAAACGATCGACTCTCGCGCGCCATATCAGTGTTTTTTCGGTAGCCACACTGGCCGCAATGGAGGCGTTCATGTAGGCCTCCTGCAACATCGACAACTGTCCCTGATCAAGCGTCGGGATTTGCTCACCGGCAATCAGTAAACTACTGCAGACTTTTTCGAGCCGCGCCTCAAGATGACGCTGGCTTTTCAGCGCATTGGATAGCGAAGCACGCGCAACGGCAATACTCAAATCGGGTTCCTTCCCGTTATTACTCTCAGGTGGTGCAGCGATGTCGGAACCAGCCTCCTGACGTTGTCTTGCAGATCGAGCACTGCTCAATGCAACCACGTCAGGGTTGTTTTCTAGTGGCGCTGGCCCGCTCACTGAACCGCCCTTTCGGACGGAATCTGACATCTGGATTTCCTGTATATTATAACGGTCAGACCGAAGATCGGTTTAGACCCGGACTTTAACGATGGCATTGTGACGGCGGCGACGGTCATTTCTTGAATCAATAGCGGTGAACATCATTCTGGCAATTATTCTTTTTGTGATTTGCGTAGCGCTTGCAGCCGTATTTCTGCTGGGCCCGCGTGTTTCGATTGACGCGAGTTTCAGGGTGCCGTCGCTGCCGGATGATCTGGACAATTATCTCGCTGAAAGTGAGTCCGCATTCAGCGACATTACGCCGGGTGCTGAAAAGAAAATTATCTGGGCCAGCGCGCAACGCACTCAAACCGAATACGCGTTTGTGTATTTGCACGGTTTTTCAGCAACCCGGCAGGAATCTGCACCGGTACCGGATAACATCGCCAGCCACTTCAACAGCAATATTTACTATGCACGGCTGGCCGGCAACGGCAGAAGTTCAGACGCCATGTTAGACGGGTCGGTAAACCGGTGGGTAAACGATGCTGCTGAAGCCATGGCTATTGCATCGAAAATTGGTAAACGCACAGTGATAATCGGTTGTTCGACCGGTGCGACGCTTGCCTGGTGGACAGCCAACCAGCCATTGCTGTCTAAAGACATTGCCGCGATGGTGTTTTTATCGCCAAATTTTGGCGTCGCCGACTCCCGCGCCAATCTGCTGCTGTGCCCCTGGGGGGCTCAACTGGCCAGAAAAGTTGAAGGGGAATATCGAGAAAGCACACCGGTGAGCGATGCACATGGTGCTTACTGGACCTGCAGATACCCAACTACCGCCCTGCTGCCGATGATGGGGCTAGTGAGGTTAATCAGGGATTATCCGGCCACTGAATGCAAAGTACCGGTACACATCACCTGGTCGAAGCACGACGACACGGTTAGCGTAAAAAACATTGCGGCATTTTATGCCGCACTACCCCAACCGAAAGCGGGTGTTGAACTGGTACAGCCTGAAGGCGCCAGTCAGCATGTGATTGTTGGAGATATTCTTGCGCCGGAAAATAACACCCGGGTGACCGATTCGGTTATAGATTTTCTCAGCGCTCACCTATCGCGCTAAGGCAGCTTTTCGATCACCATAATAATCGACTGCAAATCGATCTGCGGTAGATGATCACCATAATCACACCATCTGATTCTAATTTTGCGTGCTTTGATCAGGCGATCAATCTCACGCTGATAACCTGGATCATCCAGCGTGTGATCATTCATCGAAAAGCCGAAAAGCCCACTGGTGTTCATTAGCGGTAACACGCTTTCAAGCAACTCAGGTCCTGCATGCCCGGGCGCCATCACGCCAATTGCGGTGACTGTGTCATAACGCTGTTCAACAAAATCAAACGGGTCGTTTAGATCGGCAAGATGCAGCTTGTTGTAAAGCCCCTTTTCCTCAGCAACAGCAAGCATCGGCGCTGAAAAGTCCGATCCGTGCAAGGAAGTAAAGCCAGCCTGCTGCAGAAACAGACCGGAAATCCCGGTACCGCAACCGATATCGAGTACCGCACTTTCGACTTGTGCACCACACTGAATCAATGCCTGTGCAGTTCGATGTGGCGACGCATAGCCGTTATCGGTGATCTCCTGATCGTAGGTGTCTGCCCAGTCCTTATAGAACGACCGGGTTTGCTCGGCACTACCGAGTTGGTACGCTGTATTGAGGAATTTTTTTGTCGTCACGCAGTTTCTCTGACAGTGGCTTCAGCACTATCACGAGTTATATCAGGACTTTCGGGAAAATTCAGCCGGCAAAGCGCGCACACCGAAACACTTTCAGGCCAAATCGCGTTGCAGCCATATCTACTGACCGTCTGACGCCATACAAACCCGGTTTTTACCGTCCTCTTTTGCCGCGTACATAGCAAGATCCGCTGCTTTACACAGCCCCTGCAATGAGTCGGTATGATCTGGAAACGTCGCCACACCTGCAGATACAGTCACTGCCGGCAGCCTGGCATCACGATAGGTAAATTCATGGTCGGCAATTAATTTAACCAGCTCCGAGGCTTTGGTCTCGGCTGTTTCGGCGCTGTCGTTTGGCAACAATATCGAAAACTCTTCACCACCAACTCTGCAGCAGATTTCTTCATCATCAAAAAAGCGACCAATCAGACTGCCGATGGTACACAGGAGGTAATCGCCGGTGTCATGGCCGTACTGATCGTTAAAGCTCTTGAAGTTGTCCGCGTCAAAGGAAATTAGCGACAAAGAACCCTGTTCGCGCTGCACCAGAGACAATGCAGAGCGGCACCGATCGATGAAGTATCTGCGATTATAAAGACCGGTTAACGGGTCTTTAGTGGATTGCTCGTGAAGCTCATCCCTGAGCTTCACATTGGCAATCGCCACACTGATTTGCTCTGAACACTTTTGCGCAAAGGCAACCTGCGCATCATTAATCCGGTCTTCTTCGCTGCAGGCATCCGCCATGCCGACATTCAGCAACCCGACGGTATCGCCCTGAGCAATAATTGGCAGGCATAAGTAGTTTTCAGGTACGGACCGCTCATCGCCTGACTGATTACAACCTGCCATGTGCGCACAGGGAAATTTCACCAGGCCGTCACCAAAGCGGAAGGTCCTGCCACGGCGCAGCCCCCAGCAGTCGTGAGGCTGCATATTTTTAATTAAGGCTTCACCACCCCACGTAACTACACCATCAAGCACATCTCGAGAGTTGCTATAGATAAACAGCTGACCGGACGAGCCGGGGAAATTACCCGCCATTGCCTGACGCACCACTTCATAAAGTTCTTCAATCGACTTACAACACTGCAGCCAGTCGCCCAGCTCTGCCAGTGCCTGTGTTTCGGTCTGCCTTTCACGCTCGTGGGTAAGCGCTTCGCGCGCCTGTTGCTCGGCACGTTCTGCACGCTCGATAGTCTGCGAGAGCATGCGCTGGTTCTTTTTAGATTCCGTAATATCAGTGTATGAAACAACATGCCCGCCGGCTTCCATCGGTCGGATATAAACGGCTAACTCAGTGCCTGTACCAAGCTGACGTTCCAGACTGAAGGGAATATTTTTATCCAGATCAGCCTCTATACCCGCTACGACTTCGGGGTTTATCTCACCGCGCTCTATCATTTTCTGGAAGTACACACCGCGATGCATGCCTTCCTGCAAATAGTCCGCGCCATGCCCAAGCATCACGCGAAAGCGATTGTTCACAAATTCGCAGTAACCCTCGGCAGACCAGACAATAATCCCCTGCTCTACCGATTCGAGCACAGCCGTGCACAAAGCCTCACGCGATCGCGGGCCGGACGCAGGAAACGCAAACGTGACAGCGCCCTGAGAACTCTGATTGGCTATATCTTTCACTACTGATTTTTTCATTTTTATTATTATTATCAGTGCGTTAATTTATCAAAATTCACCCGCAATACCTCAGCGATCACAAGTGTAACGTCTAGCTTGTCACAGACTTTAAGTGAAACTATTCACGAAGACCTGCAATACCGTGCTTTGCAGCAATGTACGCCGGCACAGCGCAAACCCACCACATACTTATAAAACCGATATCTGCAAAAACCCGGGTGTTCGCTGTTAATAAGTGAATCATTCTAAACACACGCTGCAGACCGGACCAACATCACAAAAGAGCGCAAGATTTCCCGTGTTGTGACGATACAAAGATCGGCGGGGGAGAGTTACCTCAGGAGGAATCTGCGCATTGCTTTAAGCAGCATATGTCGGGAGGGAACCTGCCACAGTTTCCAATTGCGGTGGCATCGACATTTCAAATGATCAATAAAATATTTAGTGTCGCAACTTTCATACTGGTTGCATGGCTGTCAGTAACGCTTACGTCTACCTCAAACAAGGTAGTGGCGATCGAGCGTTCACTGTCGGGGAAAATAGACAACAATTATCAGGCACTCAGGGACCGTATTGGCACGCTGGAAAACGATCAGCAATCCGGATACGAAGAGGTGCTGGCCAGTTTTAAAGAAACCAGTGCAAAGCCCGCAGTCGATCCGCAACAACTGAATGCACTCAAAGCTGAGACCGGTAAGCTAAAAGCGCAAATTCAGCAGCTTGGTCGACTGAAAGATCTCAAGAGTGCTTATCGTCAGGTACTGGAAGCAGAACTGGAT
>CAYZVB010000135.1:0-13388 GCA_964481315.1 uncultured Granulosicoccaceae bacterium | reverse complement strand
ACTCTGTGTAGTAACGCTCGGGGATTGAATCCTCAAGATACTTTGTTGCAGCATTAATAATTTTCTGCAACGCTTTACCCTTTGGTTCTTTATCCCAGCCAGACAAACCACCTACCACGGCCGCGCCTTTGCCACCGCCTAACAGCGCCCCGAAGTTAACATCACGCACGGTTGCATCTATCTGCTCACTGGCAATGATTTCCGAAGTCTGTACATCGACGACTTCCAGATTGATTGCCATATAAGTCTTTTTGGTACCGCCGAGCACACCAAGAAGTCCTTTACCACCGGCACTGGCAGCACCACCACGGTTGCCACCGGCGTCTTCAAAGTCGGTGATCGCCGCTGTAACAATCAATCTTGCGCCAACCATCGCACCAAACTGTGCGGCGGAACCTGCATTGACCGCACCTGAAGCGCCGAAGTTGATTTCGTTCATCAGATCACTCATGTTCTGACGCTGCACCATTTTAAAACGCTTGGTGCCAAGCAACGCAGACGTCAGCTTTCTTGACATCGCATCACCCACATCCCGTGAATACCAGCGGTAACCTGTCGCTCTGCCACCAGTGGCATCGGTAAATCGTAACACCGCCATACGAGCTCTTGGTCCGGCATAGTCAGATTGCTCCGTACTGCGCCCCGAAACCTCAGTTCCGGCACCGGCCGAGCCGGTAATTGCGGACGTAATGTCACCCAGCGCACCTATGGTGCCGAGGCTTCCCGCTGCAGCGCAACCTGTTAGCCACGCACAAAACGCTATTACGGCACCAGTCTTTAATGTTTTGTAGCTCACTGCTTTCTCCTTATCTTGATCTTGTAAAGCGTTTCAACAAATCTCATAGCTGTTATTGCTCAACCTGAATTTCTATTTTCTGATCGACTGCTTCCGAAAGCGTGGCAGTAAATGAAAGTCCATCTCTGACTTTCACTTTTTTGCTCCACGTTTCAAACCCCGGCAGGGATACCTGAATCTCATGCACTCCCGGATTTACTTCGAACTCTCCCCCGGCATTACCCAGGTACACTCCGTCAATCTCTACATCCGCACCTTCCGGGTTGGAGTTAATAGTGATCAGCACCGGCTCAACTTCACCGCCCCCGGCACTTTCAACCATGCGTTTGATGCGCTTGTTGTTTAATATTGCATCCACCAGTTTTGCTGCGACGTTCGGACCGAGCGTACCTTCACCTCTGCCAACTGAATTAAGACCGGTGGATTTCACTACTGCTGTATCGTCTGCAACATTTGAAAACAGTTTGCTGCCCGTAGTCAGATCGATGACTTCAATGCGGGCTTTGAGATAGTGTCGCGTGACCGTGGACCTGATGCCGTAGGAAGTGGCAGACTTGCTTGAGCGAGTGTTTTCAATGATGTTGCCGGTGATCAGTAGTTCGGCCCCCGACATACTACCGATCTGCACAGCCTTCCCGGGATCCACAAAAGCACCGGCCTGAAAGTCCAGTTCCCGGGCAAGTGAGGTGAGTTTGCCCCGTTCGAGCACATCAAAGTCACCACTGTTTACCAGTTCGTCAACAATCAGTTCGGGTAGTCGCTTTGTGTAATTGGTACCGACACTTGACGTAAAATCGACGGCAATGACTCGCAGCAGATCAGCCTGCGCTGTTGATCCCAGCAAGACGAGTAGCGCGGAAATCAATACTTGGGCGGTGTTGAAAATGCGAGGCTTACATCCCTGTACTTTTGTCATAGTGTTCCGTGACTTCTCTGGTTGATCGACTTTATCTTTTGCTCGCTGCATCAGCAGACAGTCGTCTTGATTGATACATCCCTGCGGCACACCTCCCAGCACAGAAAACTAGCTTGCGACCGGTG
The DNA here is from genome assembly GCA_964481315.1 of uncultured Granulosicoccaceae bacterium. GTDB lineage: Bacteria > Pseudomonadota > Gammaproteobacteria > Granulosicoccales > Granulosicoccaceae. The sequence goes on along the minus strand of CAYZVB010000135.1, from coordinate 11,551 downwards.
AAATTGGTAGATAGGATTTCCTACCTTTTGACGTACAATGCCGGTCTATTGCGAAGCAGCGCATAGATTTGCGGTGCGCTGGCGAAACCGAAAATCGCATATCTACAGTCCATCCGCTGAGCAACTGCCATGACGAATACCCCGCACTATCAACTATTTATCAACGGTGAATGGCGAGAAGGTAGCAACCAGCAGATACTCGAGAGCATCAGCCCTGCGACCGGCCAGCCGTGGGCCACTTTCGCGTGTGCCGCCCCGAATGACGTAGACGCCGCGGTTGCGGCCGCAAAAAACGCGTTAGACAACCCGCAGTGGCGCGATATGCTGCCAACCGCACGCGGCAAGCTTTTATACCGACTAGCAGATCTGATCGACCGTGAAGCAGAAACTATCGGACGTGTCGAAACCACCGACAGCGGCAAGCTCGCTTCTGAAACTATCGCGCAAACGCGCTATGTGGGTGACTACTACCGTTACTTTGCAGGCCTTGCCGACAAGATTGAAGGCGCGGTATTGCCTATCGACAAACCCGACATGCATGTATTTACCAAACGCAAACCCATTGGTGTGGTTGCCGCTATTGTGCCGTGGAACGCACAGATGTTTCTCACCGCTACCAAGCTCGGGCCGGCACTTGCCGCAGGCTGTACCGTGGTATTAAAAGCTTCCGAAATTGCACCGGCCCCCATGCTTGAGTTTGCACGCCTTATTCAACAGGCCGGTTTTCCGGATGGCGTGGTATCGGTTATTACCGGTGATGCCGAAAACTGCGCTATCCCGCTAACCCGACACCCGGACGTCGACAGAATTGCTTTTACCGGCGGGCCTGAAACTGCACGTCATGTTATTCGCAACTCAGCTGAGAACTTTGCAGTCACCTCTTTAGAACTCGGCGGCAAGTCTCCGATAATTGTGTTTGATGATGCCAATGTTGAAAACGCGGTTAACGGTCTAATTGCCGGTAACTTCGGTGCATCGGGGCAATCCTGTGTGGCAGGCTCAAGGGCATTTGTGCAGCGCGGCATTTTTAACACCATTGCCGAACAGATCGCTGTACGCACCGGGCAAATAGTCGTTGGCGACCCGCAGGATGCAAACACGCACCTTGGCCCGTTATGTACGGTGGCACAGGTAGAACGCATAGAAGCAACGCTGCAAAAATCACAGTCACAGGGCGCTGAAATACTCGCAGGCGGCAGCAGACCCTCCGGTTTGTCGGATCACTACTTCAACCCGACACTGGTGAAATGCCAAACCCCTGATACCGAAACCATGCAGGTTGAAATGTTTGGACCTGTGATGTCCTTACTGCCTTTTGACACCGAAGAACAAGCCATCGCACTTGCCAACAACTCCGATTTCGGGCTTGGCTCAGGTGTGTTTACCGAAAACATTGCCACCGCCCACCGTGTGTCCGACCGGATTCGCTCCGGCATCTGCTGGGTAAACACTTACAGAGCAGTGTCACCTATTGCACCGTTTGGCGGCTTTAACCAGTCGGGGTATGGACGCGAAGCAGGGGTAGACTCTATTGCCGACTACACGCGTACGCAAACCACATGGATTAACACATCAGATAAACCGATGGCCAATCCTTTTGTTATGCGATAGACCAATCGCCCGGCAACGGAAAAGGGAGGCTCCCGTAAATTAAACTGATTGGCGGGACTCTCTGTAATATAAATACATCGACGAAAAAATAATGACCATGGCACCAGTCACCGTATAGGCATCGGGAACTTCAGAGAATATAAAAACCCCGAGAATGGTCGCATACACAATTTTAACGTACTCGATATTAGTGATCACACTTGCCTCACCCAGTCGCAGTGAACGCACTCCAACCCACTGACCAACCGCCGCAATAACTCCCATTGCAAGCAACAACAGCAAACCCTTAAAATCAGGCGTAGTCCATAACCAAAACAGTGGTACACCTGCCAGCACACCGACAAACACTGCCTGATACACCAGCAGCGTTGCTGTGGATTCGGTTTGCGACAAGCGGCGCACAGACGTAATAGCCACCGCCGCACCCAGCGCACCGGCAAGCGGAATAAGTGCATATATATCAATAAAACCCTCAGTACCGGGGCGCATAACAATAAAAACACCGGTGAAACCTGCAATCACTGCAAACCACCGGTGACGGCCAAACCTTTCACGCAGAAACAACCACGCTAACAACGACACAAAGAACACCTGTGCAAAGCCAAGCGTTGTTGCAGTGGTTAACGGCAATACGGCAACTGCCCATATACCGCATGACAACGCGATAAAAGCACCGCTCAACCGACACAGATGCAATAGCGGATATGTTGTTTTAAGGCTGTGCGGAAAAGTACGGGCAATGGCAGGAAGCGATGAAAGAAACACTACAAGCTGCCTGAAAAATAATATTTGCAGCACGTGGTAACTTTCGACCGCATATTTAGCCATGGCCGCAGCAGTGGCAAACAACGCTGTCGCCAGTAACGCGTGAATAATGCCTTTAATGTTATTTGACGAGGTGTTGCCCACCGGCCTCTCCGACCGGCTGTCCGGCAGCATCAGATGTTAATTGATCTTTATCAATCAGCAGCGCTGAACAAGAACACATACTTGCATCAAACCCAGACCGGGAGTATCCCTTTGAAAGACCTTCTTGTCACGCTTAATCATTCCGCCCAGCTCGAAAACCGGCTGCAACCCGCACTGGAGTTGACTGATATTTTCGATGCGCACCTGACCGGCGTCTATGCCGAGCGTCAGATGGACTACGCCTACTATGGCGATGTCATGGGGACTATCGCCATAGATGCAATACAGCAGCAGCGCGAACAGGACATGCAGGAAGTCGAACAGCAGTTTAAGCAGGCTGTGGTACTTCGTGAAGGCAAGTGTACATTTGTTGCCGATCGTATTACCGGCAACCACAGACTCTTTGCACAGGCCGCTGTCAGCGACTTGATTGTCTGTGAACAAAGCGATCCGAAGAATCCGGCCAACGCTAATGCCGCACTTACCGAAGACCTGATCATGCGGACCGGCATGCCGGTACTGGTCATTCCCTATATCGGCTGTCAGGCAACACTTGGACAATCCATTCTGGTGGCGTGGGATCACAGTCGCGAAGCCAGCCGTGCGGTTCACGATGCCATTCCGCTACTGCAGAAAGCAGAATCGGTGAATATTGTTTCTGTGGTGAAGAAAGACCAAAAACAACATGAAATAGCCACCGCTGATCTGGCAGAACATCTGGCCAGACACAACATTAATGTCGTTGCGCAGGACATGGTGAAAAACGAAGTACCGGTCGCAGAAACACTGTTGTCACGCATATCAGACACCGGTGCCGACATGCTGGTGATGGGTGCCTATGGTCATTCAAGGCTCAGAGAATACACCTTTGGCGGTGTGACCCGCACACTGCTTAATAGCATGACAGTGCCAGTGCTAATGACCCACTAGTGCAAATTGAAGAGTCTGCGTGATTTGCCTAGCGCGCAGACTCTTCATTCTGGCTTAGCATTTCCAACAGTTCGTTCTGTTTTTTCAGGCGCAGATCAATGCGCTCCATGGTTGACTGCAGGCGCGCAAAGTCATCGGTGTAGCGTGTCTCTTCGGCCACCTCGGTAACACGGTCGCGAAAATCCCGCGCATAGTCGCCAATGAGCGGCAAATCGACAAAGATTTTCAATACCCAGATCGACAACCCGACCACCACGGTTGCACCGAATACCGCCCCCAGACCACGCGCCAGCCCAACCAGAAGATTGCGCCAGACAATATGCCACGGTGAATTTAAATAGCGTAAGAAGTCTTCGAGCTCCGCACTGATCATCCTTTTTTTTGCAGTACGGTGAATGCGATCCTCATCGGGATCACGCCGGTTTATAGATTGATAGGAACGGGCCACGGATTCAGACAGGTTTTATCAGACAGGGACAGACCAACGGCGAGTTTACTTGCCGCTACAGGCGGTTAAGCTGACTACTGTTGCAGGTACCCTGCCATCAGACTATGCAGTCAGTCGCATCCAGCACAATATGAATGACCAGACCAATCGCCATCAGGTTTACCGGCCGGCGATACCGGCTGAAGTTCTCGCCGAGGTAGCGGCCAGACCATTGCTCTGTATACCGGTGCGGCAGCGAAACCAGTAACAGCAACACATAAAAAACGATTGCATAGGTACTGTGCAGCGGATGAAAACCAATACTGCAGCGCAGCGGATCGTAAATGGGCGTGGCCAGCAGGTGGTCGAGGTCAATCACCATACCCCCGAGCATCAGCAGCCACGACTGCCACAACCGGGCGCGGAAAAACACTAAGGCTACCGCCAGCGGAATGAGAAAATGCAGTGCAATGTGAATCACCGCATCACTCCATGACGGCACCGCCAATACTGCCAATGCGCTATCTGTTTGCAGCGTGACAATTTATACTGGCCGTTAACTTGCGAATGCGGAAACTCAATGTCCCTGCCCCAACAGCTTGGCAATCGCCTGGCGCTGCCGGTTATTGCTTCACCCATGTTTCTGGTTTCCGGACCGGATCTGGTCTCTGAGTGTTGTATTAACGGTGTAGTCGGAACCTTTCCGGCGCTCAACCAGCGCACCACAGACGGCTACCGTGACTGGCTGCATCAAATAAAAGAACGCCTGGCGGTACACAGTAATGCAGCACCTTTCGGCATTAATCTCATCGTACACAAAACCAACCCGCGGGTCGAAGCTGATCTGAAGGTCACCGTTGAAGAACAGGTACCGATTGTTATTACCTCACTTGGTGCGGTGTCGGAGCTGGTCGATGCCGTGCACAGTTACGGCGGGCTGGTGTTTCACGATGTCACTAACATGCGCCATGCCGAAAAAGCGATCACTGCCAATGTCGACGGCCTGATACTGGTGAGCGCCGGTGCCGGCGGCCATGCAGGCACATTGCACCCGTTTGCGTTTATCGAACAAATTAAAAACGAATTTGACACCTGCGTTATTCAGTCCGGTGCTATTTCAACCGGTGCGCAGGTGCTTGCATCGATAGCAGCAGGCGCTGATCTGGCTTACATGGGCACCCGCTTTATTGCCACCAAAGAAAGTCAGGCACAGCCGGAATACAAAGAGATGATAAAAACAGCTACCGCTGAAGATATTGTCTACACACCAAAGGTATCAGGAATTCCCGCCAACTTTCTTGCCGCCAGCCTGCAGGAAAACGGCATTGACATAGAAGCGGCCACCAACCCGGATATAAACCTTGGCAAAGAACTCGACGATGCCAAAGCCTGGAAAACTGTCTGGTCTGCCGGGCATGGCGTTGGCAACATTGATGACTCTCCAACCGTAGCCGAGCTTTGCAAACGCCTTGGTGAAGAGTACCGTGCCGGTCTAAAGCAACTTAACCAGTTGCCTGCAGGAGTATAAACATGTCAGTTGTTACCAGTACCACCGAAAATGCCATCTGCACGCTGGCAATGAACCGGCCGGACAAGCTCAACGCATTAAACCGTGAAATGTACACCGGTCTGACCGACGGTTTTAACAACGCCAATGCCGACGAACAATGCCACGCTATCGTGATTAAAGGCGCACCGGATATATTTACCGCGGGCAACGATATCAGTGACTTTGCCGCTGCCATTGCTGAAGACGGCGGGCGCTTCAAAGAGCCTTTTCTGCTTATGCAGGCCATGCTTGCCAGTGAAAAACCTATAGTCGCGAGTGTCGACGGTGCAGCCATTGGCATTGGCACCACGCTGTTGTTCCACTGTGATCTGGTCTATGCAAGTCACGGCGCCAGCTTTCACGCACCGTTTGCAGATCTGGGTGTGTGCCCGGAGTTCGGATCATCGGTCACCTTTCCCGCCATGCTCGGCAGCCATCGCGCAGCCCAGATGCTGTTACTGGGAGAACCACTGTCTGCTACCGATGCCGAGCGTTTCGGGCTGGTGAATCAACTGCTCGACTCTAATCAACTGGACAGCACAGTCAATGCAGCGGCCGCAAAACTTGCCGCAAAACCAGTCGATGCGCTGCGCACTTCCAGAGCACTGCTAAATCCGAACAAACCCGATATGATGAAAGTCATTGAGCGCGAGGGCGAGCAATTCGGCAGGCTGATGCAAACACCCGAGTTTAAAGCAAACCTCGAGCGCTTTCTCAGCAAAGGCAAAAAGTAACTGATACAGAGAATACACTTATGGACAGCCAATCACTGGTCAGTCACTGGCAAAATCTTAAAGGGCAGTCACTCGGCACCAGTGACTGGCTTGTAGTCGATCAAAGCCGTATCGACAACTTTGCCGACACCACTATTGATCATCAGGTCATACATATTGACCCTGATGCACCGGCAACACAGAAAATAGGCGGCACTATTGCGCATGGTTTTTTAAGCCTGTCACTGCTTTCCTACTTTTCAGCGCAGTTAACTCGTGAGCATAAGTTTCAGCATACGGTACTTAACTACGGCCTCAACCGGGTACGCTTTTTAACACCAGTGCCCAGTGGCTCATCGGTCAGAGTACATTTAAATGTGGTTGACGTAGAAGAAAAACCACAGGGGTTGCTGGCTACCCTCGGTGCCGAAATGGAAATCAAGGATGTGCCCAAACCCGCCTTTGTTGCAGAAAAACTGATTCTGATACTTTTCGACTAAGAGAGCGCAATGCAATTCGAACACTCAGACAAGACCAAACAGCTGATCAGCAAAGTAGATCAGTTTATGAAGGAAAATATTTATCCTGTAGAAAAAGAATTACAGGAGTCCATCGACAACGCTGACAATCGATGGGCAATTCCTCCGCTGCTCGAAGCACTGAAAGCCAAAGCCAAATCGCAGGGCTTATGGAATTTCTTCCTGCCAGACTCCGATACCTACGGGTACGGGCTAAACAACCTCGAATACGCGCCACTGTGCGAGTTAATGGGGCGCTCACGGTTTGCCGGTGAAATATTCAACTGCAGCGCACCCGACACCGGCAACATGGAAGTGCTGGCGCGCTACGGCACCGAAGAACACAAACAACAGTGGCTAACGCCGTTGCTTGAAGGTGAGATACGTTCAGCCTTTGCGATGACAGAACCCGCCGTCGCTTCAAGCGATGCCACCAACATACAAACCAGCATTGTGAAAGACGGCAACGAGTATGTAATTAACGGTCACAAGTGGTACATCTCGGGTGCCTGTGATCCGCGCTGCAAAATTATGATTGTGATGGGTAAGAACGATCCGGACAATCCCGACCGCCATAAGCAACAGTCAATGATACTGGTGCCCACCGATACACCGGGCGTCAACATTGTTCGACCGATGCAGGTATTCGGTAACGACGATGCCCCGGAAGGCCATGCCGAAGTCATATTCGACAACGTCCGTGTGCCACCCGAAAACATGCTGCTTGGCGAAGGTCGCGGCTTCGAGATAGCACAGGGGCGCCTCGGGCCCGGCCGCATTCATCACTGCATGCGTCTTATTGGTCGTGCACAGCGCGTACTGGAAATGATGTGTGAGCGCGCCGAGTCACGAGTGGCGTTTGGTAAAAAGCTCAGTGAGCAGGGCAAAATACGTGAAGAGATTGCGTTGTCTGCCTGCGAAATTGAACAGGCGCGACTGCTAACACTCATGGCTGCGGACCAGATGGACAAATACGGCAACAAGGAAGCCAAAGAACTCATCGCCATGATCAAAATTGTCGCACCCAACATGGCGTGCAAGGTTACCGACCGCGCCATACAAATGTTTGGGGCCGCGGGCGTCAGTCAGGACACCATTCTCGCAGACAGCTACCTGTATGCACGTATCGTTCGAATAGTCGACGGACCCGATCAGGTGCATATCAACCAACTGGGCCGTAACCTTGTTAAAAAATACACATGATAGATGGCATCAACCAGATAGATGAAGCGGTACTTGCCGAATACCTGCAAAGCCAGCTGGACGGTTTCAGTGGTCCGCTCACCGCCACCAAGTTCAGTGGCGGTCAGTCAAACCCGACCTTCAGAATCACGGCAAAGTCCGGCACCTATGTGCTACGCAAGCAACCGCCCGGCGAACTGCTGAAATCTGCACATGCGGTCGATCGCGAGTTCCGCGTAATGACAGCGCTGCAAAACACAGAAGTACCTGTACCGCAAATGCTGCACCTGTGCGAAGACAAAAGTATTCTGGGTTCAATGTTCTTTGTAATGGAATTCAAGAATGGCCGCACATTCTGGGACTCTTCAGTACCCGAAGTCAGTAACGAAGAACGCACAGCAATCTATAACGAAATCAACAAGGCGCTGGCTGACCTGCACAGTGTAAACATTGAACAGGCCGGACTGACCGACTACGGACGCCCCGGTAATTACTATGCGCGGCAATTGAAACGCTGGACGCAGCAATACCGTGCATCCGAGTTCAACACCATCGACGACATGGAATGGATGATCGACTGGTTACATGAAAGACTGCCGGAAGATGACGGCAGGGTTTCACTGGTACATGGTGACTTCCGTCTCGACAACCTGATGTACCACGCCACCAGTCCGAAAATTATTGCCGTACTGGACTGGGAACTCTCGACACTGGGCCATCCTTTTGCTGATCTTGCCAATCATTGTATGCAACAGCGCATGCCTGCAGAGGTTGGAGACATGTCCGGACTTGCCGGCAAAGATCTGCAGCAGCTGGGTATACCCGATGAAACCACCTTTGTTAATCAATACTGCGAACGGATGGGCATAGACAAAATAGACCACTGGGATTTCTATCTTTCCTTCAGCGTCTACCGGCTTGCCGCCATATTGCAGGGTGTGGCTAAACGCGGGCGTGAAGGCAACGCATCAAGCGAACGCTCACTTAAGGTGCATGAATTCGTCGCACCACTGGCAGCAATGGCAAAACAAATTGCGACCGAAGGAACTGAACAATGAAAGCAGTAGTGTGTCGTGAATACGGCAGTATCGATAACCTCTCGGTAGAAACGCTTGACGACCCCGAAACCAAATCTGACGAAGTGCTGCTGAAAGTACTTTCTGCGGGAGTTAACTTTCCTGATGGACTATTGATACAGGGCATGTACCAGGCAAAGCCTGAGCTGCCATTCGTACCGGGTATGGAATGCTGCGGCGAGGTAATCAGCGCAGGCAGTAACACCGATGGGCTGAGCCCCGGTGATAGAGTCATCTGCTCCAGCGCAACATACGGTGTGTATGCGGAGCATCTTGCCATTGCGGCAAGCCAGGTAATACCGGTACCACAAGAGATTCCACCGGCACAGGCCTGCAACCTGCTGGTCGCACACGGCACCGCACATCATGCACTGCAACAGCGTGCACAACTGCAACCCGGTGAAACACTGGTGGTACTTGGTGCCGCAGGAGGCACCGGTATTGCCGCAGTTCAAATTGGTAAAGCCATGGGGGCCAGAGTCATCGCAGCGGCATCCAGCACCGAGAAACTCGCGCTGGCACGCGACAATGGCGCAGACGAGCTGATTAACTACAGCGAAGAAAACCTTAAAGACGCCATTAAGAAACACACCGATGGCGGTGCAGATGTTATCTACGACCCGGTTGGCGGCGAACTGTTCGACGCCGGTGTACGTGCCATGAAACGCAACGGCCGTTACCTGGTAATCGGCTTTGCCTCCGGCACTATTCCAAAACTGCCGGTTAATCTGGCGCTGGTAAAAGAGTTCAGTCTGGTCGGCGTATTCTGGGGCACCTTCACACGAAAAGAGCCCGCACTGTTTGTCAGCAACATGAAAACACTGTTCGAATGGCATAGACAAGGACTGCTTTCGGTGCACATAGACAAAACCTTCACACTCGACAATACCGCTGCTGCACTGAACTACGTCATGAACAGAAATGTACGCGGCAAGGTTGCAATAGAAATAAACCGGTCATAACCCCCAGCCCGCGCTCAGGGACACATTAATCAACTGGAGAAATACCATGGCAAAAGCAATCCATTCAATGATACGTGTGCTCGACGAGCAACGATCGGTAGACTTCTACTCAAAAGCATTTGACCTTAACGTTTTTGATCGCATCGACTTCGAAACTTTCACATTAATCTATTTACGCAGCGAAGAAACTACCTTCGAACTAGAGCTTACCGTCAACAAAGACCAGGTGGAACCGTATGAACTCGGCAATGGATACGGTCATCTAGCGGTATGCGTAGAAGACCTTGATGCTGAACACAAGAAAATGTCAGATCTCGGTTATCAGCCAAAAGACATCGTCGATTTCAATCACAACGGCGAACCGTTGGCGCGCTTCTTTTTTATTAAAGACCCAGACGGGTACGATATTGAAGTGCTGCAACGCTTTGGCAGGTTTCAGTAAGTGGCATTGCGGTGTAATCAATAGTAATTTCAATCCCTCGCGTACACTACATCCGATATTGAAAGGCTGCACAGCAATTGAGCCAAAGACGGAAGACAGTTGGAGGGCTGGAGGAACACAGACACAGAATGATTGGCCCTTTGCTGTCTGTCATTTCGTAGGGTGCCGGGCATCCGAAGCATTAGGCGCCAGTACCAGACAACACACAACTAAAGACAGAGGGCAGATGAACTCCCGTCTCGTGCCCGTAGCAGCCCGATGTTTGTCGTTGACCTTTCTTCGCTGGAACGCCACCATCTCACCAATAGTGGGTTTATCTCTTGATTAGATCGCCACAACTGTATCCATTCACTAACTCATCACCACGCTCTTTTCGATAGATGTCGGAACTGTCTACTACCGCGAACTTTCGTATAAAGCTGCCGTTTGCAAGCGGAATCGCTACGACAAGAATCGGCCGAACAGTGACCGTTAGCAGCTATTCATTTTCCCGATTTTTCGCTTCAACGGCAGCATCCGGCTCCTGCTGACCCTTTGCAGACGGTTGGATATTGAGTTTCTGGTCGAGTAGAATCATCTAATGAGTGAAATATTTTGTATAAATGAAATTGACGCTGAGTCCATTTCCAGAGAACGAAATCGCGTTAAGAAGTTGTTATCAAGCATCTTAGCTTCCGATCTGTTGCACGAAGTCGGTAGCACAGCTATTGAGGGTGCTATTGGGAAGCAAGACATTGATTTTCTAGTACGAGCCCCCGAATCTGAATTTGTTGATATCCGAAAACTTCTAGATACACACTTTCAGCGCAATCCAGATCAATTATCGAATGACATATACCAAGGCTATAACGTCGAATCTGACTTAGATGTTGCTATCCAACTAACGGTTGAGGATGGTCCTTACGATAACTTCCTTGATTTTCGTAATCAAATCAGATCGAATCCAGAGCTTAAAAGTCTTTACAACCAACTAAAGCGGCAGTACAACGGAAGATCAATGGAAGAGTATCGCGATGCAAAAAATGAATTCATTCAGTCAACGCTAAAGAGTATGTGAGCGGCAGCTCATGGCCGATTTTCCCCGTACGCGAAAGTTGATTTCATCAAGGTTTCAATTCAACGGCGCATCCGGCAAGTCGTGTCCCGAAGCAGCCCGATGTTTGTCGTTGACCTTTCGTCGCTGGAACGCCACCATCTCACCAATAGTGGGTTTATCTCTTGATTAGATCGCC
>CAYZVB010000134.1:0-13404 GCA_964481315.1 uncultured Granulosicoccaceae bacterium | reverse complement strand
TGAGTTTCGGGGCCATAGGCTGGGTCGATGACTATCGCAAAGTCATGCAGAAAAACTCAGACGGTTTGTCAGCCTCGGCCAAGTACTTTTATCAATCGGTGGCGGCTATTATCGCTGCGGTATTCATTTATATGACCTCGCACAGCGCGGCCGAGGTGAGTTTGCTGGTGCCGTATGTGAAAGACGTTTCACTGTATCTGGGCTGGCTGTTTATTCCGTTTACTTATCTGGTGATTGTTGGCAGCAGCAATGCGGTCAATCTGACAGACGGTCTGGACGGGTTGGCTATTATGCCGTCAGTAATGGTGGCAGCGGGGCTTGGTATTTTTGCCTATGTTACCGGCCACGCCGTGTTTAGCGAATATCTGGGTATACCCGGAATTGCCGGTGTGGGTGAGCTGACTGTGTTCTGTTCCAGTCTTGTTGGTGCCGGGCTTGGATTTCTTTGGTTTAACACGTATCCCGCCCAGGTGTTTATGGGCGATGTCGGTGCACTTGCGCTGGGCGCTGCGATTGGTGTGACAGCTGTGCTGGTGCGTCAGGAGATTGTGCTCTTTATAATGGGTGGTGTTTTTGTGATGGAAACGGTTAGCGTGGTGCTGCAGGTTGCATCGTTCAAGCTGACCGGTAAGCGCATTTTTCAGATGGCCCCGTTGCATCATCATTTCGAGCTTAAGGGCTGGCCGGAACCACGGGTTATTGTACGGTTCTGGATTATTACTTTTATTCTGGTGCTGGTCGGTATGGCCAGTTTGAAGATCCGCTAATGGTTACTGATCGCACATTGGTGGTTGGTGTTGGTGTTAGCGGCCTGTCAGTGGTTCGCTACCTGGCGCGCAGTAATGTCGGGTTTGATCTTGCCGATCAAAAGCCTGAACTGCCCGAAGCATTGCTGCAAAGCGAGCCGGCGTTGCAGGGGCGTACCTATTTTGGTGGCGGCTGGGACAGTGAGCTCTTGTGTCGCTACAGCCAGTTGGTTGTCAGCCCCGGTGTGCCCACCAGAACAGAGCCGTTTAGTGTTGCTGCAAAGGCGGGTGCCGAAATCATTGGCGATGTTGAGCTTTTTGCACGCGCCACTGCAAAGCCAGTGCTTGCAGTAACCGGGTCGAATGGAAAAAGCACTGTTGTCAGTATGGTGGGTGCCATTCTGCAGGCAGCTGGACAGCGAGTGGCTGTTGTTGGAAATGTCGGGCTTGCCTGCCTTGACGGGCTTGACGACGACAATACCGATGTCTACGTGCTTGAGCTTTCCAGTTTTCAGCTCGAAACCACAAAGTCGTTAAAGCCCGATGTGTCGTGTGTATTGAATGTTTGTGATGATCATCTCGACCGCTATGACGGCATTGAAGATTATGCAGCGGTTAAGCGCTCGATCTATCGTGGTGCCGGCCAGGTAGTTTTTAATATTGACGATACACGGACCACCCCTTCTTCACCTGATTCTGCAGTCCGTATTTCGATGAATGATACCGTCGCTGACTGGTATCTCGATGATGCTCAACAGATGTGCGGGCCTGACGGTCTTCGAGTTGATAGTAGAGTGCTTAATGTTGCCGGCGGCCACAATCGAATTAACGCGCTTGCAGCCATGGCAATATCAGTTTGCCATCTGCAACGCTCAGCTGTCGGTAAGTGTCCGGTTAGTGAGTTGCAACAGGTGATGATCAATGGATTATCTGCCTTTAACGGTTTGCCGCATCGATCTGAGCTTATTTGTTCAGCGCAGGGTGTTGAGTGGTTTAACGATTCAAAAGGCACCAACGTTGGTGCGTGTGTCAGTGCAATAGAAGGTATGAACGGACCGGTTGTGCTTATTGCCGGTGGCCGTGGAAAGAACGCCGACTATGCACCGTTGAAACCAGTGGTTAGCGGTAAATGCCGTGCTGTTGTTTTGATTGGTGAAGATGCGAAAAAAATTCATCAGGCAATCGGTGATGACGTACCCGTTTACTTTGAACGGTCAATGCACGACGCTGTAAGTCGTGCAAGGGAAGTTGCGTTACACGGAGATAATGTACTGTTATCACCTGCCTGTTCGAGCTTTGATATGTTCGATAACTTTGAAGCACGTGGAGTGATCTTTTCCGAGGAGGTGCGAAAGCTATGCGCATAAGCAGCAACCCTTCGGTAATGGACACCGGTGATTCTCAATCGATTGCCTACCTCCCGTCATCCGGTGCAACACCACGTGCAGATGCTGTCAGAAGCGCGCGTTCGTATATCCGCACTGAAAATAATAACGTTGACTGGGTGATGGTGTTGCTTGTCGGTCTGCTTGCAACGCTGGGCCTGGTGATGGTGTTTTCCGCATCCATTGCACTGGCTGAACGTCTGCATGAGAACGCGCTTTACTTTGGGCGCAATCAATCGATATTCCTCTGCGTGGGGCTGGTCGCTGCGCTGTTTGCGTGGAAGGTGCCTCTTGCGGTTTGGGAGAGGTTTAGCCTGCCGTTGCTGGCAGTGGGCTTTTTTCTGCTTGTCATAGTGCTGGTGCCCGGTATTGGTAAAAGCGTAAACGGTGCGCAGAGATGGATTGATGTTGGTATTTCGGTGCAGCCTTCGGAGTTTTTTAAACTGGCAGTGATTATTTACCTTGCGAGTTTCTTTGTACGTAAGGGTGATCAGGTTCGAGATTCGATTCCGGTCTTCTGTATTCCACTGGGGGTGGCGGCCGCGGCCAGTGTGTTGCTGCTTAGCGAACCAGACTTTGGTGCTACCGTCGTAGTGGCAGCGACGATTATGGCAATGATGTTTATTGCAGGCGTAAAGCTTCGACACTTCTTCTTCGTGTTTGCGGCGTTTATACCAGTTGCGCTTATTGCGATTTATGCGTCGCCTTATCGCCGCACGCGTCTGCTGAGTTTTATTAACCCGTGGGACGATCCGTTTGCCACCGACTTTCAGCTAACCCAGGCGTTGATTGCCATCGGTCGCGGCTCGTTTGACGGTGTTGGCCTTGGCAACAGTGTGCAAAAGATGGCGTACCTGCCTGAGCCGCATACTGACTTTGTATTTGCGGTAATGGCAGAAGAGCTTGGCATGCTCGGTGTGACCGTGGTGCTTGGCTTGTTCGCATTGATTGTGACACGCTGCTTTAGAATTGCCCGCAATGCCGAAAGATCAGGGCATCTGTTTGCTGCGCACATGGCAACAGGTATAGGGTTCTGGCTTGGTATTCAGGCGTTTATTAACGTTGGCGCTAACATGGGTGTGCTGCCAACCAAAGGTATAACACTGCCGTTGTTCAGTTACGGTGGAACCAGTATTTTGGTGGTTTGTTTTGCACTGGGGCTGGTGTTGCGTGCGCACAGAGAAGTAGCTGATCAGACTGCGCTTGAGTTGCGTAAAAGTGTAGAGGCACGTTTGGAAGCGGCAAAGGTGGTGCGTGGTGTCTGACGTGCGCAAAGTCATGATCGCAGCCGGCGGTACCGGCGGACATGTGTTTCCGGCGCTTGCGGTCGCAAACGAATTAAAGGCCCGAGATGTCAGTGTGGTGTGGGTTGGGACACAGCGTGGAATGGAGTCTCAGCTGGTGCCGCAATGGGGCTACCCGATTAAGACGCTAAGCGTATCGGCACTGCGTGGTCGTGGACTGGTTTCGCGACTGCAGGGTGTTTCACGGCTTTTTATGTCTTTGTTTCAATCGTTGAAACTCATGCGGCGTGAAGGCCCGCAGGCGGTGCTTGGTATGGGTGGTTATGTTGCAGGACCAGTATGTGTTGCGGCCAGGCTCTGTAATAAGCGAACCATCATGCATGAACAAAATGCCGTTGCCGGATTTACTAACCGCTTAATTAAAAATTTCGCATCTCGTGTACTCGAAGCTGTGCCCGGTACTTTTGCAGCAAAAGTTAATGCGGTACATACCGGTAATCCGGTAAGAAGCGACATTCTGGAAATTGACGACCCCGAAGTCCGTATGCAGGGCAGAGCCGGCCCGGTCCGTGTGCTGCTGGTTGGCGGCAGTCAGGGCGCGCAGGCATTGAATCGTCTGCTGCCGGAAGCCGTTGCACTACTTGATCATGAAGTTGATGTGCGTCACCAGGCAGGGCGCGGTAACCGTGAAGAAACTACTCGCGCATACGGTGATCAGACACAGGTTGAGGTAGTCGAATTTATCGATGATATGGCACAAGCTTATGCATGGGCTGATGTACTGATCTGTCGTTCAGGTGCGATGACGGTGGCTGAGATAGCAGCGGTTGGAGTGGCTTCGGTGCTTGTACCGTACCCGTATGCGGTTGATGATCATCAAACAGCCAACGGGCAATTCCTGGTGGACGCCGGCGCGGCAGTCATGATTCAGGAGGCAAATCTCTCCGCGCAGTCGCTGGCACAGCAACTCACCGCGTTAACTGCAGACAGACAGCAGCTCGTAACTATGGCGCTGAATGCCCGGCAGGTGTCGCGGCGTAACGCGACGCAGCTGGTGGTAAACGAAATCCTCGGAGAGGCAGCATGAGCTTTCCAGTCAGCAGTGACAGAGTGCAGAGCTGGATGCGTCGTATCGACGGTATGCATTTCGTTGGCATTGGTGGTGTCGGTATGGGCGGTATTGCCGAGGTTATGATTAACCTTGGTTACAGCGTAAGCGGTTCCGATACTTCCCGCAACGCCCTGGTTAAAAGGCTTGAGTCACTGGGTGCACGCGTGTTTCAGGGACACGATGCAGAGAACGTTGCCGGCGTTGATGTGGTAATTGTTTCATCTGCTATTGCCGAAGATAACCCTGAAGTAATCGCTGCACGTCAGAGTCGCATACCGGTTATTCGCCGTGCCGAGATGCTGGGTGAGCTTATGCGCTTTAAGCAGGGTATTGCCATCGCCGGTACGCATGGTAAAACCACTACTACCAGCCTTGTTGCCAGTGTACTGACAGAAGGCGGTATGGATCCGACATACGTGATTGGCGGTAAGCTCAACAGCTCGGCCACCAATGCGTATTTGGGTAAGTCCGAATGGCTGGTGGCAGAGGCCGATGAAAGTGATGCGTCATTCCTGTTACTGCAGCCGGTGATAGCCATTGTCACCAACATTGATGCCGATCATCTTTCTTCTTACGAAAACGACTTTGACCGTTTGAAGCAGGCGTTTGTCGACTTTCTTCAGCATTTGCCATTCTACGGTCTGGCAGTCATGTGTATTGATGACGACGAAGTGAAGCAGCTGGTCGATCGGGTTGCACGGCCGGTGATGACCTACGGATTTGATGAGCAGGCCGATGTCATGGGCTTTAACTTTCGGCAGGAGCAAATGAAGTCATGCTTTGATGTGCGACTTCCCGACGGCAGTGAAATGCGGCAGATTACGCTTAACCTGCCAGGTATGCACAATGCCAAGAATTCACTGGCCGCAGTTGCTGTGGGCTGGGAGCTCCGGCTGCGTCAAACCAACATGCGTCAGTCGTTTCAGCACTTTCAGGGTATTGGCCGGCGCGCACAGCCACTGGGCGCACTGCATTTCGACGGCGGCAGTGCAGAGCTGTACGACGACTACGGACATCACCCGCGTGAGGTTGCAGCAACCGTTAAAGCGATTGCTGCAGGACGACCTGAGAATCGCCTGGTGGTGGTTTTTCAACCGCACCGCTATACCCGCACACGTGATCTCTTTGATGACTTCACCGAAGTGCTAAGCACCGCAGATGTGTTGTTGTTAACCGAAGTTTATCCGGCAGGTGAAGCGCCCATCCCGGGTGCCGATGGTCGGGCGCTGGCGCGCGCGATACGGCAACGAGGCGTTGTCGATCCGATATTTGTTGGTGAGGTAGACGCCATTGCACAGACACTTCGCGGTGTACTGTCTGATGGTGATGTTGTTTTAACGCTGGGTGCAGGTTCAATTGGCGCGCTTGCCAACTCACTGCCGGCAGAGTTTAGCCAGGAGAATGTCAGTCATGCCTGACTTGAGTTTCCATGTATCGAACGGATACGCAGATGAATAGTGTTAGTCAGCCGGTGTTGCCGGTAGAGTCAGAACGCGTTGGAATGTCCGGCGTTGGCATTGTGGCTGTGCTTACCATTGTAGTGGTGGTGTTTATCATCGCCCAGATGACAATTAATCACTTCCGCAATCCCGGGCGTTTTCCTATTCGCACTGTGGTGGTCGAAGGTGCGTATCAGTACACCGGGCAGGGACAACTGAAAAACCGGGTGATGTCACAGGCGTCAAGAGGGTTTTTTAATCTCGACATTGCAACAATTCAAAAAGAAGTTGAGGGATTGCCGTGGGTTGAAAAGGCGTACGTAAGAAGAGTATGGCCCGAGAGCATCAATGTACTTATCGAGGAGCATACGCCGGTCGCAAGATGGGGTCGTGATGGACTGGTCAGCGACAAGTTCAAGTTGTTTTTTCCACCGCGGATGGCTGAATCTCAGGATGCCTTGTTAAACGACATGGTAAGTGATCTGCCGGTGTTGCATTCACCGGCCCGAAGGCATGCAGCGCTGCTAAAGCTGCATGAGCAAACGCAGCCGTTATTTAAAGCCATTGAAGCACCGCTGGTTGGTATTAAAGAAGATGAACGTCGATCGGTAACGTTAATGCTCGACGGCGACGTGCAGGTGATTATCGGGCACAGACTAATCGCAGAGCGCATTGAACGCTTTGCAGATATTTTCAGGGCCTACGTGGCACCGGTTTACGACGATGTGGCACGAGTAGATATGCGATATACGAATGGATTTGCGATGGCTAGAAAAAGTGAGTTGTCAAATAACGCGAGGGTGAATTGATGGCGGTAAGTTCTGATCAGAGAATCGTAGTCGGTCTTGATATCGGCACGTCAAAAATTGTAGCCATAATAGCCAACGTATTTGACGATGACCGGATCGAGATTATCGGTTTGGGTCACCAGCCTTCACAGGGCATGAAGAAAGGTGTTGTCGTTAATATCGAGTCAACGGTTTCTGCTATTGAAGAAGCGGTAAACGAAGCTGAGTTGATGGCCGGTGTGCAGGTTAAGTCTGTTTATGCTGGTATTGCCGGCAGCCACATCAAAAGTATGAATTCACACGGAATTGTTGCGATCAAAGATGGCGAAGTATCAGATAGTGATGTTGAACGAGTTATCGATGCTGCAAAAGCAGTTGCTATCCCTGCTGATCAGCGCATACTGCACGTGTTGCCACAGGAATTTATTATCGACAATCAGGAAGGCATTCGTGAGCCTATTGGTATGTCGGGTGTGCGACTTGAAGCCAAGGTGCATCTTGTTACCGGTTCTGTCAGTGCAGCTCAAAACATTACCAAATGCGTTCAGCGTTGCGGTCTTGAAGTAGAAGATATTATTCTTGAGCAACTGGCTTCTTCTTTTTCGGTATTAACAGAAGATGAAAAAGACCTTGGTGTGTGTTTGGTAGATATTGGCGGCGGCACAACCGACATTGTGGTGTTTACCGATGGCGCTATTCAGCACACTGCGGTTATTCCAATTGCAGGTGATCAGGTCACTAACGATATTGCTGTAGCATTGCGTACTCCAACTCAATACGCTGAAGATATTAAAACACGTTACGCCTGTGCACTGCGCCAGAAAGCCCAGCCTGATGAGGTTATTGAAGTGCCGGGTGTTGGGGACCGTGCACCAAGAGAACTAGAGCGGCAAACGCTTGCCGAGGTGGTGGAGCCACGATACGAAGAATTGTTTTCATTAGTACACTCCGAGCTGCAGCGCAGTGGCTTTGAAGAAGCCTGCGGGTCTGGAATTGTATTAACGGGTGGTAGTTCAAAGATGGAAGGTGCAGTTGAGTTAGCTGAAGAAGTTTTCCACATGCCGGTTCGATTAGGTGAACCGCAGAATATTCACGGATTGGTTGATGTTGTTTGCAACCCAATTCATGCGACCGGTGTGGGGCTGGTGATGTACGGACAAAAGTCCGGTGGACAGTTAGTGGAAGAGGGAAGACGGAGTGATTTGAATGAGGAGGGGATTTTTGAACGAATGAAAAGTTGGTTCAAAAGAAATTTTTAGTTTTTTATTTTTAATTGTTTCAATGTAAACGACCGAGGGTGAGCAATGTTTCAATACGATATTAATCAAAATCAGGCTGCTGTCATCAAGCTGATTGGTGTAGGCGGCGGTGGCGGCAACGCTGTCGAGCACATGATGAATGCCAACATTCATGGTGTGGAATATATTTGTGCAAATACAGATGCACAGGTGCTTTCAAAAATGGGCGCCAAGAGCACTATTCAACTGGGCACTGAAATTACCAAGGGCCTGGGTGCCGGTACTAATCCGGACATCGGTCGTCAGGCGGCACAGGAAGACAGAGATCACATCGCACAGGTGATCAATGGTGCAGATATGCTGTTTCTGACTGCCGGTATGGGTGGCGGAACAGGTACCGGTGCGATTCCGGTTATTGCTTCTATTGCTAAAGATCTCGGTATTCTGACGGTTGCTGTTGTCACTAAGCCGTTTCCTTTTGAAGGTGGCAAGCGTCGCCAGGTGGCGGAAGAAGGTTTAATTGAATTGCGTCAACACGTTGATTCACTGATTGTTGTACCTAACGAGAAGCTGCTGACTAACCTCGGTCCTAACGTTACTGTACTGCAGGCGTTCAAAGCGGCTAACGACGTACTGAAAAATGCAGTACAGGGCATTGCTGAAATTATTACCAACCCGGGCTTGATAAACGTTGACTTTGCAGACGTGCGAGCGGTGATGTCTGAAATGGGTCAGGCCATGATGGGTACCGGCAGTGGTCACGGTGAAAACCGCGCGGTGGAAGCTGCTACCGGCGCCACCCAAAGCCCGCTTCTCGACGACATTAACCTGAAGGGTGCCAGAGGTATTCTGTGTAACATTACGGCTGGTGCTGACCTTTCCATGCAGGAATTCCAGTCAGTTGGTGATGTACTTGAAGAAATTGCCGCCACCGATGCGAACGTGGTTATCGGTACTTCGATCGATAAAGAAATGGAAGGTGAAATCCGTGTCACTGTAGTTGCCACCGGCCTTGAAAACGAGCGTGCGAAGAAGCCAATGCGAATTGTCAGCTCCGACAAGGACAAGGCAGGTGCGGGCTCTTACAGCCAGTACGACAAGCCACCTTCGGCGCGTGGTATTGAGTCGGGTCGTACACCGCGGGTAACCTCGTCGCGCCAGAACAATGGTCCGGCGGCGCCGACCCGTAAGAGCAACGATCGTGGTGCAGCAGCACCAGCTCGCAGCCCGCAGGTTGAACTGCCCGATGTTGAGCGCGAAGACGATGAGCTCGATTACCTCGATCTGCCAACTTTTCTAAGACGCCAGGCCGACTAGCCTGCACGGCGCGCCAACATTGTGGCGCGCTTTTGTTCAGACACGGCGCAGCGGGTCGGGTTGCGCCGGTCATTCGAATTACCTGCTGTTGTTTTTATAAAATCCGCCCTTACTCCTTTGCAAAAGCGAATTGCCGAGCGGTGCGCAGGCATTTCCACTAACCCCGACTATAATTACGATCGTTTAACGTGCTGGTGATTCGTATGCCGGATGCATTAGCATAAACGCTTGGCTGCTGACATTGTTTGGTCGGCAGCGTTGCGTATGTCGACTACGGCATGCAGTCAAAACCCCGTCACGGGGAATGCCGAAAAGGATAATAACAGGTGATCCGTCAGCGAACCCTTAATAACCCTATTCACGCCACAGGAGTGGGTCTGCATACGGGACGAAAAGTTTATCTCACGCTTTCTCCGGCACCCATTAATACGGGCATTGTGTTTCGGCGTGATGTCGGTTCTGAAACCGTCAGTATTCCTGCCACCGCCAGCAATGTGGTATCCACCGAGCTCGCGACGACAATCGGCGACGAGCACGGCAACACCATTTCTACTATCGAACATCTGATGGCTGCATTTGCCGGACTGGGTATCGATAACTGTTTTGTCGATGTCAGCGCACGTGAAGTGCCGATCATGGACGGCAGTGCTGCACCATTTATTTTTCTGATCCAGTCAGCCGGCATCAGAGAGCAGGTGGCACCGAAAAGATTCATTAAAATCAAGCAGTCACTGACTGTCGAAGAAGATGACAAGTGGGTGCGATTTGACCCTTACGACGGGTTTAGAGTCGAGTTTGAAATCAATGTCAAGCACCCGGCGATCTCAGAAGGGTCGCAGAAGGCAGTGATCGATTTCTCTTCCACTTCATTTGTGCGCGAGATCAGCCGTGCCCGAACATTCGGATTTATGAGCGATATTGAAACACTGCGCAAACGGGATCTGGCGCTTGGTGGATGTCTCGACAATGCCATTGTGGTGGACAACTACAAGGTCCTGAACACCGACGGCCTGCGCTATGACGACGAATTTGTACGCCACAAAATCCTCGATGCCATTGGCGATTTGTTCCAGCTGGGCTGCGGCGTGATTGGGCAGTTAACCGGTTACAAGTCTGGCCACGGCCTGAACAACAAGCTGGTCAGAGCACTGCGGGAGCAGCCCGAAGCGTGGGAAGAAGTGACCTTCGAGGAAGAAGAAGGGCCAATTGTGTACTCACAGCCTCTGGCGGTTGCCAGCTAACTGGCTTCGGGCGCGGCCGGAATCAGGATCGCAGCGTGACAGGTGGAACGCTGCGTGACTGCACCACCCGAACCACCATGCCCTGCGCAGTAAATACCTTCTTGATTTCGGCGTCGTAGAAACGCAGTTTGCCTGTCCATGCCGGTGAGTCCGAAAAAACGGTCAGCGTGGTGTCTTCGAGCGAGGCGTACACCACCTTTTTGAGTACTTCAGGAGGGAGCGCCAGCACATCCTTCAAACGCTGCCATTGTCTGGATTTTTGCATGACTGCAGAGTCCAGGTACTGATTAAGTTCGTGCATAGGTTTCCAGCTCAACAACGATTCTGGCCGGCAGTCTACCAGTTTGTTGCAGCCCGCTGAACTTTGCCGGTCTGCTGCGCTCAGATGCATTTGCCAGCGGTAATCCTATCGGCGCTTTTTGAGCGTTAAAATTGCATGTTCGGCGGGTTTTTTGCGATTTACCTTGTAAGTGATCGCCCCGGCTATATTTTCTGGCTCTGGCGGCGAATAATAGAGCGTTGCAAACAACAGCTTCGAAGCGTTCTCCTGTTACCATAGCGGTATTAGAGATTTCACTCGTTAAGACATCGGATCTTCCATCAAATGAACAAATATCTGGTTCGGGCAGCTGACAAATGCTAGGCAATCTGGTCAAAAAATTTGTTGGCAGCCGCAACGACCGGCTGGTGAAGCAGTATCAGAAAACTATTTCGGCAGCCAGTCACCTCGCTGATACCTGTGCGGCTATGTCGGACGATCAGCTGCGCGGCAAAACCGACGAGCTGAAGGCGAAAGTCGCTGACGGTGCATCGCTTGACGATCTACTGCCTGAGGCATTTGCGATTGTTCGCGAGGCCGGTACCCGGGCCCTTGGCATGCGCCACTACGATGTTCAGTTTATCGGCGGGGCTGTGCTGCACGACGGCAAGATTGCCGAAATGCGTACCGGTGAGGGTAAAACACTGGTTGCAACCACGGCGGTGTACCTGAATGCACTGACTGGCAAAGGCGTACACGTGGTGACGGTTAATGACTATCTGGCCCAGCGCGATGCCGAGTGGATGGGGGCGGTGTACAAGTTTCTGGGGCTGACCGTCGGTGTGATTGTCGGTGGGCTCGATTCCGTATCGCGTCGCGAAGCATATGCCGCAGACGTGACTTACGGCACCAACAATGAATTTGGCTTTGACTACCTGCGCGACAACATGGCGATGGCACTGGAAGACAAAGTCCAGCGCGGCCTGCACTACGCCATAGTCGATGAAGTTGACTCTATATTAATCGATGAAGCCCGAACGCCGTTGATTATTTCGGGCCCGACCAGTGGCAGCAGTGATACATATACTGCCGTCAACCAGGTGGTCCCGCTGCTAGAGGCTGTGGTTGAAGAAGAAGGCCCCGGTGATTTCACGGTCGATGAAAAAGCCAAGCAGGTTCACCTGACCGAAACCGGTATGGACCGGGTCGAACAGTTGCTGGTTGAGCAGGGCATGCTCGATGAAAACGAGAGCTTGTATGATCCGGCTCATATCAGTTTGCTGCACCACCTGAATGCAGGTATGCGCGCTCATGCAATTTATAAGAAAGACATCGACTACATCGTCGCAAATGATCAGATAGTGATTGTCGATGAGTTTACCGGACGTACCATGGCCGGTCGGCGCTGGTCCGATGGCCTGCACCAGGCAATTGAGGCAAAAGAAAACGTCACTATTCAACAGGAAAACCAGACGCTTGCGTCTATCACCTACCAGAACTACTTCAGGCTTTATGAAAAGCTTGCCGGTATGACGGGCACGGCTGACACCGAAGCGTTTGAGTTTCAGTCAATCTACAACCTTGAAGTAGTAGTTATTCCTACTCACAAAGGGATGATTCGCGATGACCGCGGTGACCTTATCTACCTGACACAGACTGAAAAGTACGATGCGATTGTCGAAGACATTGAAGACTGTGTGAGCAGGCAACAGCCGGTGCTGGTGGGTACCACTTCAATTGAAACTTCCGAGTATCTGGCGTCGTTGCTGAAAAAGAAAAACATCAGTCATGAAGTGCTTAACGCCAAACAGCACGAGCGTGAAGCACAGATTATTGCTGATGCCGGTCGCCCCGGTGCGGTTACCATTGCAACCAACATGGCCGGTCGCGGAACCGACATTGTTCTTGGCGGCAACCTGGAATCCGAGCTTGAGTCACTGGGTGATGTAGACGAGGCCGAAAAAACCAAACGCACACAGGAGTGGGAACAGCGCCATGCATCGGTGCTGGCTTCGGGCGGTTTGCATATTATCGGAACCGAACGACACGAAAGCCGCCGTATTGATAATCAGTTGCGTGGTCGTTCAGGCAGACAGGGCGATGCCGGGTCTTCGCGTTTTTACCTGTCACTTGAAGACAACCTGATGCGAATATTCGCTTCCGAACGCATTGGCAACATTATGCAGAAGCTTGGTATGGAAGAGGGTGAGGCGATTGAGCATTCCCTGGTTACCCGTGCCATTGAAAACGCGCAACGAAAGGTTGAAGGCCACAACTTCGATATTCGTAAGCATCTGCTTGAATACGATGATGTTGCCAACGATCAGCGAAAAGTTATTTACGAACAGCGCGATGATCTGATCGAAGCTGAAGAAGTGACAGAGAACGTGACTGCCATGCGAGAAGACGCAGTGGAAACGTTGTTGTCCGAGTATATTCCAGCCGGGTCTATGGATGAGAACTGGGAGCTTGAAGCCGCGAGCGAGCAACTGAAATCAGCTTTTGATCTGGATATAGATCTTAAAGCAGCACTGGCCGCCAACGACGAGCTGGATGAAGAGGGTTTTCAGGAGCTTGTGACTGAAAAGCTGACCGAGAAATACGAAGAGACTGAAGCCCGAGCCGGTGCCGACACC
>CAYZVB010000133.1:0-13445 GCA_964481315.1 uncultured Granulosicoccaceae bacterium | reverse complement strand
TGGAAGTTTTATTGCGCCTTCTGCGGCGCGGCTGACGTTCGGTTGAGCTCATGCGATTCTCCGGCGGAGGCAACTGACAATGCTCGAAGTATGATATATTGAACATAGTTCGAGATAAAGGAAATGTGCATGCCGAAGCGGGCTCCACCCAAGCCGGAACTGGATGTCATTGTGCGTGAGGCGCGTAAAGCCGGTGGCCTGACTCTGGAACAACTGGCTGAAAAAAGCGGAGTGTCTAAAAGTATGCTTTCGCAGATCGAGCGGGGCACAGTCAGCCCGACGTTCAGTGTGTTATGGAACCTGACCCAGTCGCTGGGTATTGATTTGTCTGTGCTTGATCAGTCGGCCAGTGATCGCAATATCATCGAACACACCCGTTCATATTCCACCCCCAGTAAAGGCAGTGTTGATGGTAAATGCACACTGCGAATGCTCACGCCCAACCGCACTGTATTACCCGTGGAGTGGTATCAGCTGTCCATTGCGCCTGATGGTGTATTGGCATCCGAACCACACGCAGCAGGAACTTATGAGCACTTAACCTGTACCCGTGGAAGTTTGCAGGTGCAATCCGGAGAACTCACCGCCACCGCTGATACCGGCGACACCGTGCGCTATCGTGCTGACGTGCCGCATAGTATCCGCAATACCGGCAGGCACGACGCTGAAGGGTTTTTGGTGGTTGCGTTACCTGCGCAATATCAGGCGCATCGGGTGTGAATACATGTTCTCAATTAGTCCACCGTTTAAGTTAAGCACTTTGACTTTGATGTATTAGCAGAGTTAGGCATTGGTGGGAGACACTACAGGTAAGCGGGCAGTTTGCATCACATGAAACATTTGCGTTCACCTGCATGGGGATGCGATTAGAACTGACAGAGCGTTTATTTGTCACTGAGTTGCTGGCCGTTTACCGTTGTCCACACTGCAGCTAATGCAGTGCGGGCAAAGGTCGCCAGCACTGCGCGAATCAATTAGACGGCAAGCGTACAGACGCCAGATCTGTCCCCACAATCACCACACCTTCGTAGCCAGACTTCTCAACGGCGGACTTATAGTCAGATTCGTTAAGTGGACCGTTAGGCAGTTTGTACGGTCCCTGGCGTGGTGTGCCCAAAGGCGGGATGAGGTGGGTGAGCATCAATTGTTTAACACCGGCACGTTTGCCATTGCTCCCAGGTCGGATGCTTCAGACTGACGCCAGTAGATCGGTGGTGGAAATTTTGTACCGCCTTCGGGGCCCATAATTGGATGAATCGTCGAATGCACAACGATATCTGCGCCTTCGGCAAGCGCTTCAACCTGAGCCGATGTGGACGAGTCTCTGGGTGGTTTCGGTATATCGTTACCGGCATCACCACCAATAACAACGCTACCCGCAGGTGTGGTGACCCGATAGGATGCATGGCCTGAAGCTGGAAGTTTAAGGTGATGCATTCAACATCACTTAAACAGCGGCCTCAGACAGTCTGTTGAGTTGTTCTAAATATGACCAGCCGGGTAATGGATAACCTGATTAGTTTAGGTGAATAGTCGTCGCGTTCTTCCAACGGTTGTTGTTTGCAGCGAGACGTTGTTGGTTATTACATCATTTAAAGATCTCACGGTGTGAGATAGCGCTGTTTGTCGAGGCGCTTCCCGTTTATTCAGCGGAACAGTAATTGTGCCGCCCGCATTGATTGTGGTTTCTCTGTCGCGGGTCAGGCTTCCCAGGTCAAAGTCGCCGTTTGCAAGTAGTAGCTTCGCTGGTGATACACGGTCGATACGGGCTGCTTTGGGCCCGGGGTTGGTAATGACCAGTTCCAAATCACCATTGGATGATGCCAAACGGCTGCTAACTGTTAATGCCGGTGTGGAAGTACTTGTCGTGCCTTTTGGTGTGGCGTCAAAAGAATGTGTTGCCCCAGCTACTGAACTGGTGATTGCGGTGGCGGCGATTGCCCCGGTGGTAGCAGCCAGTATTTTTAATGTGTTTCTTTTTGCAAAATCAGTCATATGTTCTCCTGCTTAACAGACAGTACTATCGTCGATGGGTGGCGATAAATCACTTATAGTTTCCAGTAACTTACGGACTTTTTCAGGATGTTGCCACGCTATATTGTCAAAAAAGATGACTTGTCTGCGTCCCTCGCAGACTGTGATGCGTGGTTTCCGAGGTACAGGCCAGCAGAGCAGTTCAGATGTTTCCTGGCTGGAGTTGTGGTCGTCCTAATCGTTTCTCTTGCATTATTGCCTGAGAAAATTCGGGCTGAGGAAAGACTCTCTGAGAATGATCAGTTCACTATCAATTTAGATAATGTTGACATCGGTGTTCTGATCGAACAGGTATCCCGTCAGACTGGCCGCAATTTTATTATTGATCCGCGTGTCAGAGCGAACGTAACCGTGGTTTCCGCCGAGCCGGTAGATGCTGAAGGTCTTTACAAGTTATTTCTGTCAGTGCTTGAAGTGCATGGATATGCAGCAGTAACGAGTGGTAGCTTCACGAAAATTGTACCAATGGCGGTCGGCGTGCAGAGTGCGGTGCCGGTGTTAACCGACCGCTCAGTGAACGGCGATGAGTTGGTCACTGATGTTGTTCCGGTTCAGCATGTGCCCGTTCAGCAGCTCGCTGAGTTATTGCGCCCATTGTTGCCATCGACGGCTACTATTGGTGCTGAAGCCAGTTCCAACAGTATTGTTATTACTGACAGGGCTTCCAATACAAAGCGAATTCGTGAAATTATTCTAGAGTTAGATCGCCCGCAATAACTATAGCACTTCGACCGTATCCCCCGGTGAGATAACACCTCCTTCAACTACCTCTGCATAGACTCCCATATCCATGTGGCCGTATTGCTTTAGCAGTTCTTTTGGTGTTCTGATATTCCGCTCGCCGGTGTTCAGGTCGACTTCGGTCGCGGGGCAGCGTTTTGTGCGGCGAACAATCTTGAGTTGGCAGTTGCCAATGGCGATCATCCGGCCGACCATCTCGAGTTCGGTGAAGGCAGCCATACCCTCTAACTGTATATTGCCGCGAAATCGTCTTGCATCGACGTTTTGATCAATGTCTTTCGCAAACTGTTTTACGCTGTCGAGGTTGATAATTGAAACTGCGTTCATCATTTCTGTAGAGTCGACAGAGACATCGGTGAATCTGTGTGGTGAGGCTTCAAAAAGCTGAGGAGTTTCTGCTTCGGGTAGTTGCAGGTACGACTTCAGCAGTTCACTCGCCTGTCTTTTACCATCGTCTGTGGTGATATTGAAGCTGACTTCGACGCCAGGCCCTTTAATGGATAGTATGCCGTTATCCTCTGTGAATTCTGTATTCAAATTAACCAGCGCAGCATCACGTGCCAGCATATAAAACTTTGTTTTTGGCAGTGGTTTCGGGGAGTCTGGGTCAAACCCGCTACCCGGTCGTGCGAATCCAAAGCGGCGATCCTGTGGAAAGCCTTGTCCGGTTTTCAATTCGACTCTGTCCATGGACTGGCCACTAAGTCCCTTAACCGGGTATCGCGTTAGTGAGACGATTTTTGCTGCCATTTGGGTGCACCCCTGATTTTGTGCCTGCCATCATAACCCATCCTGAGTGTCTGTAACGCTATTGGTGTTATAAGCCGTTGATTTCCAATGCTGCGGATGGGGTACGGTGTGATACTTGCGACGACACTACCGCTTCACCTCTAACTTATGAACCGGTTGGTGCGGCTGCGGGTGTTTGTTTTTCGAGGCACAGGATAATGAGTCTATTGAAATTTACAGGTTGCGTAATCGTCTCGCTAACCTGCCTTGTCTCCTGTTTGTCCAACGACGAGTCGAACGTTGAACCGGACTCCGGCTCAGCGAGTTCACCTGCTGTGTTTACGCCCTTCAGCGCCACCTCGATAGTACCGGTATTTGATGGCGATATCGAAGCCGGTGACATAGATGGTGATGGAGATAATGACCTGATTGTGACCGGAGGAACAGACTCAGGTGCGGTGGCGAAAGTGTATGTGAACGATGGGCTCGGCAACTTTTCTGAAACAGGTGTTGATTCACTGGCCGCACTTTCTGATGCATCGGTGGTGCTGAGTGATATAGATCAGGATGCCGATTTGGACATAGTTATGTTCGGTCTTTCCGGGGCCGCAGATGTGAGTCGTGTCTATATGAATAATGGTGCAGGTGAATTTGAAATCAGTAGCACATCGGCTCTGACTCCGTTATCAGATCCTGTGGTTACTGCCGGTGATGTCAATGGTGATGGTGCGAATGATCTTCTGGTGTCCGGGTACAGCGCAAACCAGTATGCGCTAACGGTTTATTTGAATGACGGGCTTGGCGGGTTTTCATCGCAAAACCTGTTCTCTGAGATTGCCCCGGAGCGTGGTAGTCACAGTGCTCAATTTGGTGATATAGACAACGATTCTGATCGGGATATCGTTGCGCTCTATTATAATGGCGCTTATCGCTTCCGCTTTCTTGTATTCGAAAATTCGGGCGCCGGAGTGTTCACTTTAATTTCCTCACGGAATGTGACCGCAGATATACTGTCGGAAGGATATGCGAATTTTCATCTGTCTGATTTTGATGCAGATGGTGATGCTGATATTTTGCTGGCGCACAATGCGACTTTGTTTCGCCACTGGGCAGGTTCAACCGGCTTTCTCATTAATGACGGAACCGGAGCGTTTTCGGAGTTGGTGCGTTTTACCATGCCTTCAAAAGAGGTCGAGTTTTGCGTTTCCCGTATAAATAACGATGACTTATTCGACATAGTTGTTGTAGGAGAACTGCATGCTCCCGATGGTATTTATATCGGGCCGTATCAGCCTGCCAGTCGCATGATGTTGAATCTTGGTGATATGAATTTTGATGCTGACATTGTCAGTGGAATCATCGGCTATAAAAACGCTGCTTGTGTGCTCGCAGATGTGAACGGCGACGGTAAGAACGATTTGCTCGTTTCCGGTTATGCGGGTACAACTGAGAATGGCTTGTCCGGAGCGGCGGCTCCTGTATTTCATATCTATACCAACAAAACTAGTCATTAAGTACCGAAAAAGCGGGAGCAGGCTCTGCGGGTGGGTTATGTCGTTATTCGATAAGATAGCGGCAGTTTCAAGCTGACCAGTTCTTCCGGTAGTCCGTTATGCACAGGCTGTCGTACATTGTAGTAACCCGTATGTCTGCCGTGTCTGGAAGCACGTTCGCTGACGGTCCCGGTAGCGCGGCCTTTAAATTCCCAAAACAGCGGTGGTAAAAGGTGAGCGACCAAAAGAAGAAAAATGGAGTTGTTAAACTGGCAGTTCTGGCAAGTGTGACTGGCATTTTAGCCATTATGTTTTTGATGTTGCCAAAAGGTTTTAAGGATGACTTATCGCTTGTCGGAAACGGTACAGTCAGCGTGGTGCTTACCCATGATAAAAATCTACTCGATAGCACTCGAATGATGGAGCTGATGAATGCAGTAAGGTCTGACTATCAGGGTACCGTCGAATTTCTTGCAGTAGATCTTGCGACGCCGGTAGGGCAGGGGTTTGTGCGGGAGCAGCTGGTGGGCCCGGTGACCCTGGTGTTTTTTGGGGCCGAAGGCGAGCGCAGGCAAGTACTCGATAGCCGCGTCAATGAACAACAACTGCGCGAAACACTTGATCAGCTACTCGCAGACTCGGGTTCTTAATTTGAGTTTATCGGAACGCAATCCAGTTCTGTGACACGCAGAATCGAGCGTTAGTAGTTCGCACACAAACCAACACCAGGCTATGCGCTGGCGTTCATGTATACATAAACGCCAAGGCAGGCAAACCCTGCGATCGCATACAGGTTGGATTTTCGCCGGTACTTTAGTCCTTCTTCAGTAAGGTTGTCGGCATCGGGTCTGCTGCCGGTAAACAGTCTTTCAAACCAGGCGCGTTCAATTTTTTGTTTGACGTGGATTTGTGTAATTGCGTGTGCCTTGATGGCAAGCACCAGTAGCACCACACTAATCAGCAGAAATAGTTTGTCCATGCTGCCCGGGTAGTCAAAAGATAAAGTCGAATCATAAAGCGTTGACAGTCTGCTTGCTAATCTTTTCGTTACACAGATGTTGTAAGGGGTATGGTAATGTGCCAGGCATCGCGTAGTGCACGGTAACTGTCGCAGGTGTATCGGAGGGTAAATGACGTAATCGGAACGGTTCTGGAACAAAACGGCACAAAAATACTCGCAGGCTCAAATAGCCGATGAGTCATCATATGAAAAAAAACTGGCGGAAACGCGAGCGTTGCTGCGGCCCGACATGCATGTGCTTGAATTTGGTTGCGGAACCGGCTCTACTGCAATTATCCATGCGCCGTATGTTCGAAAATACGACGCGACTGATTCCTCTGAAAATATGATTCGCATCGGGCGTGACAAGGCGGTTGATGCAGGGGTTACCAACATTACATTTACCTGCTGCGAGCTTGGTGATTTCGTGGCACAGCCCGGCAGCATTGATCTGGTGCTTGGTTTAAATGTTCTGCATCTGATTGCAGATCGTGCCAAAGCACTTGGTATTGTGCATCGGTTGCTGAAGCCGGGAGGTATGCTTGTCAGTAGTACAGCCTGCATTGGGGGCTCACCAATGCGGCTGATTAAACTGATTGCGCCACTTGGGAAACGGCTGGGGCTTATGCCGGATGTTTATGTATTCACGCCTGATGACTTACAGGCAGAAATTACCGCCAGCGGATTCGCTGTCGACAACCAGTGGAGCCACGGTAGTTCGGTGAAAACCAGCTTCGTTATTGCGAGAAGACTGTGAGTTTTATGTGAAGGCGTCGATCAGCTGAACGATGTTTGGCTAAGAACTTTCGGGTTCTAGCTGTTACCACCGGTATCCGATAAACAGGGAAGCTGAGTTAAACTGCGCAAAATTGTACACACTGTCGATATCTGCGCCCCCTTCAAGTACTCGTAACTCAGCACCCAGCCGCAGACTGTTGCGGATTTTCATTCCGAGAATAATACCTGCGTCTATCGCGCGACCCGGTCCGCCCGCGAGTGCGTCGGCATCTGCACCGACGTACCACTGATCGTTCAGCCTTCGCTCTGTGACGATATGAAACAGCGGGACCACACCCAGGTCGTCATCTGCAGTGGTGATGCCGTTTTGCTCAAGGCGGATTTCAGCGTCGCGAATTTTTAATGTACCGCCGACACGTAGTGTGGTGCGAGGCGTGTCGGTCAGTGTGTAATGGTAACCGATACGCCATGAGTTAAACCGGTAGCCGGCAGTCGTCGGTGTATTGGCAGCGAAGCTCTCCCCATTGAATTGTTGGGGTTCGGTAAATTCAATGGGTTCGTTGTACGACAGTGGTGCAAACAACAGGCGGACGCCATGCTTGTCGTTGAGCATCCAGTTTAGTTCAACACGTGTCGCTGTAACCGGGCCTTCCCCGACAGTATCGGCCAGAGAGAATCGTGTACCTAAATCGGTGTTTGGTATTTGAACATCGTTTTTAACCTGCCAACTGCTACCAACCAGAAGTTTCAGGTCGATACGATCGTCGGCAGCGTTAACCGCCACAGGCAGTAGCATCACTGCAACATAAGGGAGGATTTTAGAAATACGCATAGGCACCACAATACCGTTTTAGTTCGCAGGTGACTACGTCTGTGTCGGGCTGTCGGATCAACTAAGCCTGTAGTATTAAGAATACTGGCTTTGCTAATTACCCGCCCAGGTGGTGTTCGAGGCCCAGGCTATGCCAGATCAAGATTAATTCTTGTGACTGTAAAAATAGGTTAAGGTTATGTGCGGGCGGTAGTTGGGAAATACCGCATGGAGAGGAGGGATCTGTATGATCAAGTTTAGTGATAATTCATCGGGTGTAAGGGCATGGGAAACCGAAGTCAGTAAGTACTTTCACACCGGAGGAAAAGCACAGGTTGATGCCAACAAACTGCCACTGGTTGGTCACAAGTCATTCAGAGAATTTTTAAGTGATGTCGATGATCTGGGGCGGGTTGTGGTAGGCAGCATAGGTTTGGGCAAATCTACCGGTCTGGCCAGAAAGGCGGTTCAGCTAAAGAACGACGGCTACCGTATTGTTCCAATGTACCACCCCTATATTGTATTGCTACAGGAAATCAACGTGGATATTCATGAGGATGAATATTCCAAGTTCAGGGAGCATGGCTACTGGTCGGTGATGTGGAAAATGGTGATCTCCACGGTACTGGTACTGGAGATAAACAAAGAAGCAGTGAGTAAACAGGGCCTGCATCAGGTGCTGGGCTGTGCGGTAAACAAAGCCGAGTGGGAAGTATTCAAGAGAATTGGTACCAGATACCAGGATTGCATCGCCAACCGGCAAGATTACATCACACCGATTATTGACATTTTTCTAAGGCGCAACTTTTCCCAGAGCCAGATTTATTTATGGCTGGGTGAATTTGTACAGCCTAAGCTTAAGGTCACTCATGGGGAATACTACACAATTATTCTTGATCAGGTTGATCAGGCGTTTCGTCGCTATCACGATAAACAAAGCGATTTAACAGAGGGGGTATTATCGGTATGGGAAGCGGTGCAAACCGGACTGGTTGATGCAATTGGAGAAATGCAGGATATCGGTGCAGGCACCTTTCGTATTTATGCTGCAATCCGCTCAGAGGCTTATCGCAAATATTCGCTGCATGGAAAACAGAACAAGGCACAGGTAAGCAGTTACTGTGTTGAATTAAACTATGACAACGAATTGCTTGAAGAAATATTTAACCTAAACGTAAAGCTGACAGACCGCAATGAACTGGCAGTATCCGATGCGCCGTCACATGCCGAACGATATGTTGGCGTAAGCGAATTTAGAAATGTCAATGTGCCACGGACTACCGAACCTGTAGTGCAGTGGCTGGTTCGGCATACCTTCGGTTCTCCTCGTGAGCTGGTCTGGCATGGCCGGCGTATTGGTGAAAATATACCGCCGTCAAGGCGCGCCAATCGCAGAACGATGTCACTGACGATTAATGAAACCGCCAACGAAATTTTTAACGACTATCTGGCTGAAATGGTGCCACCTTGGGACGCTTCAGTTGAAGTGGTTTTCTCCAGCCTGATCCATTGCGTGCTAAGTAAGGAGCAGGTTAATGAGATCAGTGCGCGTTACTCACAAACTCTGGGCAAGTGCCCGATACGTTACTTGTATAGTTGCGGGCTGCTTGGCTATGCTAATGCAGGGTCGCAATCTTTTTTAAAAATATCCAGAACCGGCAATGAAAATCAATTTCCGGATGCTGCGTATTATCTGGTTCATCCCTGTTTGTATAACCGTATTATTGAGCAGTTGTCGGCAGTCGACAGAGCCGGATTCATATCTCACTCAATCATTGTAGGGAACAACCTTGAGTGTCCTGAAGAGATATACAAACCCAGGTTTGTCATTTATTTCGATATGGATCAGCAAACCGCATACGTGAGCAAAATGCCTCTCGATAGTGGATGGAACCCGCCGACTGAACAGATTCATGCCAATCGCATCGAGGCGCTCACCATCAGTCCCGACTGTGAAGATGTCGGGTCTTTGTTTTTATTTGCATTGCTTGCCTGTGTGAGTGAGAAACGAAAACGTAACCCGGGTATTGATGAGCTTTGTCAGTTTGTGAGCTGGCTTGTGCGTCAGGACCTTGTGCCGCAGGCGCTGGGCAATGGCGTGCAAAGGGATGATACCGTGGCCTATTTTCAGGAAGCCCTCAGTGATGAAAGCTCGTCGATCTCGCCACTGGCAGAAGCTCAGGCAATCGCCCGCTCGATTAGCGATAGTGACGCCGAAATTAACGTCCGGGTTCAGTCCGGTAGTCGTGCTGTAGCCGGTTATTCACTTACCGGGGTATTGCATGGAGAAATTCAGCGACGCTATTCAACGCTTCGTAAGTGAATCGTTCACAGGGGCTTGGTCTTCGCCGGTGGTTCTGTAGTGCCTGGCGATTCGGTGGCAGGTAGATCAGGCTGCTTTTCCGGCAGGGATTATGTCGGCCTCGATCAATCGCATCAGATCTCCGAAATATCCGGCGCTGCGTGCCGGGCGTGTCGGGTCGGACGTGATAACAACGGTGAGCGCCAGCGTCGGAATGAAGCAAATAATTTGTCCGCCGTAACCGCGTGCCAATGCATACGAGGTACCGCGGCTTTGGCCGAGGAACCACCCGTAGCCATAAGCCAGCCCCGAAAACATTGAGCGGGTTGCCGGTTGTTGAGAATGGCTGACCCAGTCTTCACTGAGGACGCGGGTTCTTCCTGCCAGACCGCCGTTGCGATACATTTCTCCAAAGCGAACCATGGCCGGTATGGTCAGCGCCATTTCGTTTCCACCCAGGTAGCGTCCCTGGGGGTCACGTGTCCAGGCTGGAATGTCCATGCCCAGAGGTCGGCCAAGTCGATAACGTGCCAGTGTCAGCAGGCTGGTTCCGGTTAGCTTGGACAATATCGCACCAAGGATATGATACGAACCTGTTGAGTACAGCATACGCGTGCCGGGCTCAGCTACCATTGGTCGTGACAGTGCGCTGGCTATCCAGTCATCACTGGTAACCCATTTGTTGTAGCCCGGCCCCGAGGTTCGCTCAAGGCCGGCCTGCATGGTAATGAGGTTTTTAACTGATATGGAGGCGACTGCCGGATCGGCATTAGCAGGTATTAGTTCAGGAATTAATTCACCGAGTGTCGATTCGACAGAAGGTATTTCTCCGCGATCAACTGCCACGCCTGCCAGTGCTGCAACAATTGTTTTTGATACTGATTTTATCGGCACCAGTTGATTGAGGTCGGGTCCGCGAAAGCGCTCTGCCAGTAACTCTTTGCCCTCGTGAAAAATAACCAGAGCGTTGCATTGATCCAGCTGTCTTGCCTGATTAACAACTGGCTGCCAGTGGTCCGTTTGCGCGGATAACGGGCAGGCGGCAATCGCAATTGCACCGCCTAAAAATTTTCGTCGGTTTATTAAGGGCATTACTTGTCCTGCTGGCAGCCGGACAATATAAAACATCGTCGCGGCTTTTTCAGTGATATCGACGTTATAAAGTCCGCGCTTCTCGACGGTATGCGAGCAGGGATGCTTGTTTGTGCTGTGTATAGATCGCAGCAAGTACAAAATGGTAATGCTTGATATGCGCACAGGGTTCAAGCTGCCGGCCGTTCTACGGCTTGATGATAGTCCAAATCACGATGCTTATGTCTTTCTGTAACGCATAAAAAAACGCTGCCCTGAAGTAAGGCAGCGTAAGGGATGCAACAACATCCGGGGGATTTACTTCGATGTTCTTTCTAGTTGCGTGTAATGGTGACTTCCAGCAGGCGTGTGTCCGGCGCGAAGTCGAAGTTCGGATTTTCCGATCCGGACTGTCCCGGGTGTAACATGACTGCGCCGTTTTCATCGTCGGTCATGTTTGCTTCGCTGCCGCAGGGTGGTACCCAGTAATCCAGTGCGAGAACGTTGGTTTCAGATCCGGCGTCATAGATAGGCACCATAAAAGTCTCTGATTCATCGGCAGACAGTGTGTGAGAATTCACGCCGCTGAAGCCGTCGTTGGTGCAGACCACCATGCTAACCAGCGACATCACCTGATCGTCGGAGGCAAGATCAATGTCAACGGATGCAGTCATGCCGGGGAGCAGTGGTCCCGGGTTGGCTGGATCGGCAAAACCGACGGCGTATGCACTGGCGCGGCCCTGATCAGTCAGGTAGCCAAGCAAATTAACCAGCGGTGCGTTGTTGCCGTTTTCAGCGATGGCGACAATCGGATCGATCGCTGGCTGACCGGCGCGAAACAGTCGCATGCCATTGTCGGCGTCCGGTGCGTTGTGCAGCACCACTACCGGCGGAGTCATTGGCTGGTAGGGTGAGGTGTTAGTCATGGTTACAGTCAGACTGCCGGCCGTTGGCACGCTGTCGTCAACCAGCTGACCGCGGATTTCTCCGGGAGGATTCGCTTCGGTGTGTACGTTGATGTAAAGGTAGCCTGCTTCAAATTGTGCAATACCATCAGCATCGAGTGCTGAACCTTCCGGCACGCTCCAGACGGTACCGTCGTCGTTGCTTTCAAGACCGACCACCACAGGTCCGGCTTCACCAGGTGCACCGGCGTGGATGTGTGCCGCTGTCGGAGTGCCAGTCAGGCCGCTAACAGTAACTGAGCCAGAGATAGCGCCTGTCTCCGTGTCGACAGTGATGTGCGCATCACCGGATGCACCATCAACATTGGCCGGTGGCACAGTGACTTCGCTGTTCAATGAAAAGTTGATTGTTTCAGCGTTGTCTCCGTCATTGTTGTCAGGTGTTGCATCATCATTGTTATCGTCATTGAGGCTGATGACCAGATCACCGTCGTCATTCAGAGAAAGATCAACATTCACAGTTTCGCCATTGGTAAGATCACTTTGAATGTTGTCGAGAGAATCCGCACCACATGCAGTCAGTGAAAGAATGACAGCAGCGCTTGCGATGGTTTTTATAAAGCCGGACGGGTGAATGTCGGGGAAAGTTTTTGAAAGTGTTTTCATACGGATATTTCTTCACTGGTTAAGGAGTCACCAGGCGTTGAAGCCTGAGGGGAATTTTGTGTACAGCAGTCCTTGTGATTGTCTCGACAGGTTTAAGTTCAGACTTATATAAAAAAATTTATTCGATACATAAGTAGTTACTTCTCCGCCACTTACGCATGCCCTGTTTTGCAAAGATGAGTTGTTGATTGTTGCAGTGCAATGTTTATTGCTGTGTAGAAGTAACTACTTGTGAAAAAACTTTTTTATAAACTTAAAGAGTCATGTGCTGTGATAGTTTTGTTATATTTGTGTGAGAGATTGTTGAGCCACTGTTTTGAAAAATACGCTAGCTGTTAAAAGTGGTCAGGTTTTTGTCAGAAAAAATTCATCTTTGAGTGTTATCACGTGTGATAAAAGTCACAGCATCTGATGCATCTATGTGAGTGCCTTTGTAGACGCGAATATGTTTCCATCTGCCTGTTTTTCCGCGAACGTTTTGAGCGGGGTAATTTTCTCTACAGGTTGTGTTTGTGTTCCGCCGGACCTGCCTGCGTTAAACTCGCTTCATAATCACCGGACTCTCTTATGGTGTTGCAGGGAATTTGATTTTGATATAGTTGTCGTTTCAATAATGAGTCTGTTATGAGTGAATCAGAGCCCGAGGTTGAGTTGGATACTCCATTCGGGAGCTTTTTGCTGCGTCGCTGGCCGCTGATTCCGCATGATAATCTCAGGGCGTGGGATGCAGCGGACGAGCTGATGTTGAATTATGTGGCGGAAAATATTCGCCCGGGCGGCAGGATGCTAATAGTTAACGACACTCATGGTGCCTTGGCCACAGTATTAAATGAACGGATGCCGACCAGCTGGGGTGACTCTTCTGTGCCCAATCTAGCCTTGTCGGAAAATATAAAAAGTAATCAGATTGCACAGCAACCGGAGATGGTTCAATCTACCGAAGTACAGACAGCTA
>CAYZVB010000132.1:12412-13456 GCA_964481315.1 uncultured Granulosicoccaceae bacterium | reverse complement strand
TGGTGCAAGACCACTGGAAGGCACAACCGGGCCGTCATGTGGCAAACCCAGCCTTGCCACCCGGTGCTGCCATGTGCTGTATTGATTGGTGCCAACATCATCACGGTCAGTCGCGGCGACGACTTCGCCCTTTGCGTTGGTCACCTGCAACCGGGCAAGCTCGGGGTATTCTATTGAAAGGCGATCGACCTCATCCTGAATTGTGCCGTAGTTGTCGTCAATGACTATGTTCTGCATTACGGCGAGTTCACCGAGAGAAATCACATGCTTTTTTGCATTAACGAGTTTTCTCTGTATCAGATACAGTTCTTCTTTTGCTTCAGCAACAAGCGTCTTTTCGACTGAATCGTTAATTGACTCCCGGGCAGACTCAAACGCAATTGAAAATACGAACAGCAACGGCAGGATAGAACAAAGTACAGCAAAGATGACAAGCTTAAGTTTAATCGGCATGCTAACCACTCCAATCTGTGCCATGAGCAAAACTTCTGCACCATTCAGGGAATGCTCAAAAAACCCAATACAACTATATACAGACTCCGGCTGATAACAGCCTGTCCAACCGATTAAATTTAGCGCAATGGAACTACGCAATTTCCATGTTCAGGAGCAGTCTCATTAGACGAGCATCTAGACTTTGTATCGTCTTGGAAACTGTAAACTTTCCGCTTTTTGGGAAATACGCGAATTGCCCCATGATTCACCGCAACCATCACTACTACATCACGATCAATAGCGTGCTGTACCCGCCAAAAAAGGCCACAATGTGAGTGCAAATCTCAGAACACAATAAACAATAAGAATTTGAGTAAACAACTACTCAACAACTTGCCTTTAAGGCCATGTGCGAAAACAGCGCCCACGTTAAATAGCATGAATA
Source organism: uncultured Granulosicoccaceae bacterium (assembly GCA_964481315.1). Classification (GTDB taxonomy): domain Bacteria; phylum Pseudomonadota; class Gammaproteobacteria; order Granulosicoccales; family Granulosicoccaceae. Next base: position 12,576 of record CAYZVB010000132.1, on the reverse strand, counting down.
TAACTTAAATAGCAGCCCAGGATCATTCACATCACGCATCGGGTAGGACTAACGCAACACCCCACACACCCCTTCCCATACAAAACACACAACCAACAACAACCGGCCCTCGCCCGCAGCGAGAACGCCCGCAGCAAGGAAGCCCACAGCGAGGAAGCCCACCG
>CAYZVB010000132.1:0-12402 GCA_964481315.1 uncultured Granulosicoccaceae bacterium | reverse complement strand
GGCGTTTACACAGTTACAAATACAGTCTCGATAAAACCCACACGCGCTCCACCCCTTAACCTACCCCAACCACAAAACAAACCCAACACCACACACACCCAGCCCCCCAACCGCAGACTCACCAACAAAACAAACTACCCAAACAATCTCCCCTCTCTTCTACTCACACGCACCAGCCAATACCTCCAATACCTGTTCTGTACTCTCCCACCCGATACAAGCATCAGTAATACTAAGGCCATACTCAAGAGCACCATTCGCAGACTGCTTTCCTGCGTTTAAATGGCTTTCAATCATCAGCCCGCCGATAGCCTTGCGTTCTGCCGGTAAGCGCGTTGCGATATCATTTACAACGTTTATCTGCTGCATCTGATCTTTGCCACTGTTAGCATGGCTGCAGTCAATCATGATTCTGCGTGCTATACCGGCACCCTGTTGCGCGGTGATGGCAGCAGCAACAGATGCAGTATCGTAGTTCGGTGCGGCACCACCCTTAATATCAGGTGTGCATCGTTGTTACCGGTGGTTCGGTATAGCGACAGGACGCCATTACTGTCCGGACTGAGAAAGGCATGTGCGTGCCCGGCAGCCTGAATGGCATCGATGGCAATATTCACGTTGCCCCGGGTGCCGTTTTTAAATCCGACCGGGCACGACAGGCCGGAGGCGATTTCCCGGTGCACCTGACTTTCAGTGGTGCGGGCACCTATTGCACCCCAGCTGACCAGATCGGCGTAGTACTGACCGGTAGCGGCATCGAGGAATTCGCAGGCGGCCGGCAACCCGAGTTCTGCCAGTGACACCAGTAGTTCACGCGCCTGGTATAAACCTTTTTCTATGCGAAACGAACCGTCTATATCCGGATCGTTGATCATGCCCTTCCAGCCAACGGTGGTGCGAGGCTTTTCGAAATACACTCGCATCACGATTTCGAGCTGTTCAGCGTAGCGCTCTTTTAGCGGTAGCAACCTGTTTGCATATTCTGTGGCGGCAGCAACATCGTGTATGGAACACGGACCAACCACTACCAACAGACGTTTATCGCGTCCGTGCAGAATATCTGCAATGCGGCTTCTGGCGCTGTGTATCTGCCTAGCCGCGACTGGTGAAAGTGGCAGTTGCGCTATCAGCGCACTGGGGGGCGGTATGCTGACGACCGAGTCTATGCGGATGTCAGAGGTAGATGTAGTCACAGGGTTTCCGGGTTATGTGTGTTTCAACGGATTGCAGTAGTCAGTAACACCACCGCGGTTACTGTGGGTAGTTCCACTGCTGGTCGCTTAGCATTGTGATGGCATTGAGTATTCGTTTAAAACTGTCACGCGCCCGCGTAACTGTGGTGCGGCCGCGCAAATATCCGTGCACCAGGCCGGTTTCATTAAACCAGACAGCCTGCCCGCCACTGGCGTTTATATGTTCACAATAGTGCATGCCATCATCTGACAGCGGATCACATTCGGCACTTACCACTACTGTTGGTGGCAGGTTACTGAAGTCAGTGTCGTGCAGTGGTGCTGCTGAAGGATCGTCCTTTACCTGCACACCGCCGCTTCTGATCATTGAATAAAAACGTACATCCTGTGTTTTTAGCATGGGTGCATTGGCGTGCGTAACATACGAGCCTGCCGACATGTCACCACCAAGTCCGGGGTAAATCAGTACCTGCCCCAGTATTTTATCCGTCACTTCAGCATTGCCTCGCATTGCGTGACTGACCGCTGCGGCGAGGTTGCCACCGGCACTATCGCCACACAACACCAGAGACGACTGTGCAGCAAGCGCTTCCACTACGGCCATAGAATCGTCAAACGCAGCGGGATGTGCATGTTCCGGAGACAATCGATAATCCACCGCTGTTACTTCCAATCCGGTGTTTGCACATATTTCACTGCAAACATCGTCGTGACTTTGCAACCCGCCCACCACAAAACCGCCACCATGAAAATAGACAACGCGTGGTGCGTTTGCCGTCTGTTGCGCCGGTCGGTAATGGCGAACCGGAACGGGATGTTTAGCTGCAACGGTATCGTCGGTAGTTGTTACACCCGCTGGCACGCCCTTGTAAAACTCACGACACATGGCGTCGTAGGTTTCACGCTGTTTTGCAATGGAAAAGTCGACGGTATCGGGCGGGTACCAGGAATCGGTCAGCCTGATGAAATCCCACGTCTCGCGATCGATCAGGGTCTGGTACTTTTCCGGGGTGTCCGACATAAATGCTGCTACACGGTAGTTGATGAGGCATATGTTAACCCAGGAGTGTTGCCTGCGAGCAGTGATTTACCAGTCTATGAAACCCCGAAACCGGCTTCCCTGCCGCAAGCCAGTCTACCCCCTCGCCTGCATGTGAAATACAAATCTGCATTACCTGGCATAGCACGTGGTGATAGACTGCACTGGTCCTGATAAACCTGTCTGTAATGAATAGCGCTCACTCGCCACAACACGCACCTGAATCCGTTATCGAATTTATTGATGTTGGAAAAAAATTCGGTTCACTGGAAGTACTTAACTCAGTCTCACTGCGGGTTTTCCGCGGGGAAGTCTACGGTTTTCTTGGTCGTAACGGCGCTGGAAAATCCACTGCTATCAAAATGATGCTGGGCATAACCGGTGTCACCAGTGGCCGCATTGAGTTGTTCGGGCAGGCAGTTGACAAGCACATGGTAAACGCCCGGCAACGCATCGGTTACGTGGCACAGGAACAACACTTTTACCAGTGGATGACACCGAAACAACTGGGCAAGTTTGTCCGTGGTTTGTATCCGCGCTGGCACCAGAGACGCTATGAACAACTGCTCGATCTATTCGAGCTACCCATGAAACGCAAGATCGGCCATTTTTCAGGCGGCATGAAAGCCAAACTGGCGCTGTGTATGGCGGTGGCCACCAGTCCGGAATGCCTGATTCTCGACGAACCGACCGCCGGCATGGACCCGGTAGCCAGAAGGGAGTTTCTCGATCTTGTCAGCAAAGAAGCGCAACGTAGCGGTGCCACAGTATTTTTTTCTACCCATCTAATCGACGACATTGAAGCCATTGCCGATCGCATCGGTATTATTGAGTCGGGCAGAACCGTCTACCAGGGTGGATTGCACGCACTATCAGCACACATCGCTACGTATTCAATTGACGAAGCACTCTACCAACCCGGATTTGCCCCGGGCGGGTTTGTTCATGAAGGGGCGTGGTTGCTTCAGCAGGGCAACCGCAACGGCCGACACTACATGACTTTCGAATTTGCCGGTGGCGCACCGGCGCATCCGTTACTCGAACCCGACTGGCGCGAAGATGCCATGACGCTCGAAGATGTCTTTATTGCCGTTGTTGCGAAGTCGGACTGATTGATGGGTTGGTCAAGCATTGTCCTGAAGGAATTCAGGGAGCACACCCTTGCGCTGTTCAGTCTGGCAGTGGGATTAATCGCCGTTGTGCTGATATCGCTTGCGCAGCAGCGCGCCGGTGAGTTCAACATGAGCGGCTTCGAAGTCGTTCGCTTCGCGCTAATCACGGTTCTACCGCTGGTGACACTGATCGTCGGCAACAGGCTAATTGTCAGAGAATATACCGGCGGTACGCGACGATTTGTCGAAGCCCTGCCAATACGCCCTGCCACACCGCTGATTATTAAGTTTGTGATGGGCTGGCTATACCTTGCGCTACTCGGTACCACACTGGTGGTAATTGCCGCGCTACTGGCAGATGCAGCAGAGTTTATCGACGCGCGGTATGTGTCACTGCTGCTGATTAAAACGACAGCCATCATCACGGTTTACTGGAGCATTGCGTTCTTTGCAAGCTTCACCGGCAAGATCCGACTGGTGATTTATCTGGCACTGGGTATGGCGTTGATGTACCTGATCAACCTGCCGGGCTTTGACGAAACGCGTCTGGCTCCGGTAGCACTAATGGACCATCAGTTGTTTGTTTTCGAACGCGAGGTATTTCCATGGCGCGACTTATTCGAAACCGGACTGATCTCTTTTATCTTCGCAATTTCCGGGTTTGCGCTGGCATTGATGAATGAAGGCTCAGTGGCCGAGCAACTTGGTAAACCATTAAACGCCCGCAACATTGCAGCTATAGTGCTGCTGGTCATCGGTGTTGTCAGTGTGTATTCAAGCCTGCAGGAGAAATGGGCCACCAGCACCCAGGAATTTAGCGGTGATTTGGTGCTGCGCAGCGAGGTGCCGCCAATCGAAATATCCTACCTGTCTGAAGAAAATAAAGAACAGGCGCAAACCGCACTCAATAATCTTGTTGCCATACTGAACGGTTTTCAGGCAGATGCAGGTATTGCCTCACTGCCGCGTGTACAAATTGCACTCAATCAGAACATAGAAAGAACTGAAGTTTATCCGCAGTTTTCGGAAGGCGTTCTGGTAACCGCTAATTTCAGCGACTACATTTTCTACGAACACAGCATGATGAACACAATCGCGCTGCACCACTTAATGTTAATGATAACCAACAGCCGGTGGGATTTTGAAACCAGCCACTGGTTACTCGACGGCTACGCGTGGTGGTGGGCAGAGGGCGCAGAGCAGGCCCCCGAAAGCAAGAACAATGCAGAGCACTTTACCCGCGCTATTCTCGCCACGCGGCACTTTACGCCAAATACCAGTGCATTGCAGAACTGGCAAACCACCATGGATAAATTCGGTTTTGAAGCTGCCGGTGCACTTGCGTATACCGCACTTTTGTATCTGGCTGAAACCGAAGGCACTGATTTAGTGATTGACCTTGCCAGTGAATACCTAAACCAAGACCCGCGCACCTCATCACTCGAAACCTTTAGGCGACTGGCCAATCCGGACACCAGCAGGTTTGAGGAAAGCACCGGTATCAAGTTTGAGGAATTTAACGATAACTGGCTGCAGTGGCTGAAGTCTTATGAAAGCAAACCGGAAATCGCAGCGCTTCTTGAGGCCATACCGCAGGTAAAGGGACAGGTGACCAGTACCATCGATACCAATGGTGTGCACTGGCTTGAAGCCGGTTACCAGCCTACCGCTTACTATTCCGATGAGTTTGACGGCAACTGCGTTCTTCGCCACCAGCCGACTTCTGCTTATGAACTGGAAACAGAAATCTATGAACGTGAGCGCGACCGGCAACCCTGCACCATTGACCAGATCACGCACCGCGTGCAGACGAACTATGCCCCCGGTGACAGAACCTACGCCGTTCTGGAATTTGAAAGTGAGTTGTTTACCCGCCCCGTTCCGTTATGGTCTGGCAGGATACACGTCAAATGATCCGACTGATTCTCTGCCAGGTTAAACAACTGCTGCCGTTTGTATGGTTGTGGATTGCACTGATCTTTATGTTTTACGGGCTCGAGCTTACATCGGCGCGTATCGATGAACTGAGCTATCTCGACTGGTGCAGCGACTACTGCCAGGTCGGGTCTGATGCCAACCTGGTTTTGTTTACCATTTTCCTTTACATGCTGGCGGCTTACAGTTTGTTTCCGCGTGAGTTTGACGAAGGCACCATAGATTTTGTTCGCAGCCTGCCGGTCAGCCGTGGCGAGATATTTCTGGCCAAAGTACTGGCTGCGTGGCTGTTAATATGTGCGCTAATTACTCTGGAAGCGCTGTTTCATTCGGCGTTGTTATTGTTTAACACGCAAACCATCTCCGGCACCAAGTACTGGAACAATGACTTTGTGTTCTGGCTACGCAATTGTCTGTTTGCTCTGGTGATTGTCTCACACGGTGTTTTTATATCGTGGTTCAGAACTATCGGTTTAATTCTATACAGTGCCTACCTGATAGGGCTGATGTGGCTCGAACAGACGCAGGGGGTTTCCGGTACTTATAACCTTTTCCGCTTTTTCAACAACGAGTACGACGGATCACGCCTGTTGCCGGACTGGCCGGCTATTAGCATTCAGGTAGCAATAGCGCTGGTGTTGCTGGCCATCAGTTATGTGATGTGGACGCGCACCGATTCCAGGCCCCGCACACCAGGTGCAGGGCGCGTCTCACGCATGCTGCCGGTACTCATGTCTGTAGCAGCTTTTGTATTGGTCGCCACCACACTGGCTGGGCTGGTGATGCGCGCAGCAAGTGATAAAACGCGGGGCAATATTCAGAAAATCACATCAGACCACTATCAGTTTGCGTACAAGCAGGCGGATCAATCCCGCATGCTCGAACTGCGACAATACGCCGATGACGATTACATTGAGCTTGTTTCCCTTCTCGGCATGCAGGACACACCGTTTATACATGCCGATATGACATCCCAAAGCAACCACGCGCTGGGGGTGGCCACCTATAACAAAATACGAATGGTACTGACGGCAGGCGAAACGGTTAACCCTGTTTATCGGCGCGTTTTAAGCCACGAAACCGCACACGTTATGCAGACCATTGAGTCACAGCGCAGACTCGGTACTGCGGCAAACAGTGTTGGTTTTTTTATTGAAGGCATGGCGCAGTACACGTCTTTTAAAATTGTCCCCGACGACCCCACCCGCACCACCAACTGGACCATTTCATCCGTTGCGTGGGACAGGTTTAACATCACCTTCGACGAGCTTGCCAACCGTCAGTTGTTCGAAGCCCAATATGATCCCGAACTGTTGTACGGCATAGGCGACATCTGGGTTGATGCAATGGTTGAAGTCTGCGGAGAAGCATCGCTTGGCGATTTTCTGCGCTCAAACGCCCGCAAGGACACACCCGGAAACCTGTTTGGCGTCTCGTACTGGCGGCACCATCTCAATCAGATCGGCTGTGGACTCGAACAGGTCAATCACGCCTGGCGCGAGCAAATGCAGAGCATTGTCGACAACCGAAGCGAAGGGGCATTTCCGACGTTCAGCAACGTCAGCACTTCTATCAACGGCAGCAACCTACTGGTCACCGCAACAGTCACACCGGATGCCGACGAAGGGCTTCCAAATCGCTATTACATTCGAGTGAAAGGCGAAACCAAGGTTGCCAACACCATTAGCCCAATACGTATAGGAAGGCAAACTACAGTAGACGGCGAGGCACGGGTGGAATTTACGATACCGTTAATAGAAATACAGGGCAGCAGGTTTCGTTACCAGATTGGTTACGTTCCCTACTTCGATTCGCGTTATTTCTTTGAACAATGGCGCAGCGGCGCATTGCCACAGTAATGCGCGTATTGCATTTTATGTTAAAACATCGCTTACTGTACCGAATACTCACCGACCTAAAATTTGCTGAACCGGACGGTCACACCGGAACTCAGCTGTGACATTACCTCAGAACTCAGACGCTGAAGTACCGGTAATTGATATCGGTGCAACGCCCGGCTCAGACGCTTACAGCACTGTAGTTGAGCAGTTCAAAAGCGCCTATACAAAACTCGGGTTTGGCATGGTGGTTAATCATGGAATACCCCCGGCCACGACGCAGGCATTGTTTAATGCCTCTAAAACATTTCATGCGCTGCCTACTGCCACCAAAATGAAGTACGCGCTTGACGAGAACCATCGCGGCTATATTCCGATAAATACGTCGACCGACGTTAACTCAACGCTGGCTGAGGTTAAAAAGCCCAACCAGTCTGAATCGTTCATGATCATGCGGGAGGACACCGCAGACTCCACACCGGTGAAACAGGGCGCATATCTGGCCGGCGCTAATCAGTGGCCGGGCCTTCCCGACTTCAGAATTGCACTGGAAAACTACCTGCAGGCGATTACCCCGGTAGCGCAGCAACTCACAGCCATTGCTGCCGCTGCCATTGGAGTAAACAATGAAACCATGCAGGCATTGTTTAATCCTCCCACCACGTGGCTGCGACTACTTCACTACCCGCCCTGCCCGGCTTCGTCACCGGATGATCTTTTCGGGTCTGCGCCGCACACCGATTTTGGTGCACTCACCCTATTGTCGCAGGACGACGTTGGCGGGCTGCAGGTACTAAACCCCGACCAGCAGTGGCTCGATGTGCCGACGGTGCCCGGTGCACTGGTGGTTAATGTGGGCGATATGCTGCAGCGATTAAGCAATGGGATTTTAAAGTCGACTCCGCACCGGGTGATTAACCGGTCCGGTCGGGAACGCTATTCGTGTGTATTTTTCTACGACCCTTACGTGGATAGCAACATAGAGCCGTTTTCAGAATGCGTTAACACCAACCCGCCGTGCCGCTACCAACCGATTCACTTTGGCGATTTTTTACGGGCCGAATTGTCCGCCGCCTATACTCAACACCACAAAACAAAATAACAAGTCATGAACCCAACCATAGATCTGATCAAACAGCATCGCTCCATTCGCAAATTTACTGACAAAGCCATTCCGCAGAGCACGCTGGAACAACTCATCATCGCCGGACAGGCCGCTGCGACGTCAAGTTTTGTGCAATCGGTATCGGTGATTCAGGTTACCGATTCCACAAAACGAAGTGCGCTTGCAGAAGTTGCCGGTGGCCAGCAGTACGTTGAAACATGCGCTGAGTTTTTGGTGATTTGTGCAGACATGAAACGCAACGAACAACTTGCTGTAAAACACGGATCAACCCCAAAAACCGGCTTTACCGAGCATTTTCTGATTGCTGCAATTGACGCAGGTTTGTTTGCACAAAATCTGGTTACTGCTGCCGAATCAATCGAGCTTGGGGTGTGCTACATCGGTGCTCTCAGAAACAACCCGCAGCGCGTTAGTGAACTGCTGGAGTTACCAGAGTTGGTGTGCCCGCTTTTTGGTTTGTGCCTGGGTTACCCTGACCAAAATCCGGAGGTAAAGCCGCGAATGCCGTTGTCTATGGTGCTGCACAAAGATCAGTACAACACACAGATTGACGAGCAAACGCTGCAAGACTACGACACCACGGTACAGCACTACTATGCAACGCGCACCGGAAACAATAAATCTCAGGGCTGGTCCGAACAAATGGCCACGTTTTTTGGCAAAGAGTCCAGACCGCACATGCTCGCCTGGCTCAACAGCCGCGGCTTTGTCACTAACTGAACATAACCCAGGCTGGCAGGCTTTTAAAACTCTGCTACGGTTAAAAAGACTACATACAAGCGAATCACTATGAGTATTAAGCAATTACGTATCGCGACAACTTCAGCCATGGTTTGCGGCCTTCTAAGCGCCTGCGGCGGTGGCGGTAGCGGCACGACCAGCGAGGAAATATCCTGTGGCGACGCCGGTGCTGCTACCCTCGACGAAGGCGACACAGGCGACCTTTCAAACGATATAGCCAACCCGACCCAGTGGGCGCTGGGTGCCGGTGCTAACGTTCTGCGTGCCAGCACTACAAGCGGTGAATCTGACTATGTGGCCTTTACTGTAGGGCCGTGCGACACGCTCGACAGCATCACCGTCACTGATTTCACATCGACCGGCAATGACAACATTGCGTTCACGGCCCTGCAACAGGGTGCGACCTTTACCATCCCTGCAGCTGAAGCCACAACCGGAAGTCGGATTGACGAACTGCTTGGCTACAGCCACTACGGTATCGCAAACCTTAATCAGGATATCCTGCCGGCGATCGGTCAGGGACAGGGATCAATTGGGTTTACCGGACCACTCAATTCCGGCACCTACACCATGTGGCTGAACCAGACCGGTGCTGAAACCCAGTTCACACTGGTGTTCAATGTGTCACGGGTACTTCCTTAGCTCTTTTAGAAAATAATCGGTGCAGTAGTAAATTGGCTGCACCGGCAGACAAGGTCTTACATCAAGCTCAACGACCAACGTCTTAACCTCCGATGACTGCCGTGCAAAATCAGGTATGTCAACGAATTATCCACAGTGGTCAGCCCTCTGCACGTGCAGATGGCAACGGGAACTCTGTCTGGACGTTGAACTAATTCATCGACATATAGCCCTCAGTGAGAATAGCGTCACGCTGAAAGAATGGAGCCCGTGATAGATTTTCCCTGGTTAGTATTCAGTTCCAGGGAAATGGTCGTCTTTTTCTTAAAACTCCTAGCAGCTCTCTTTTTAGTAAGCGTATTTGGACCAGCAGCCGCGACCTATATAGATCCGCTGCTTCTCGACGAGTACCAAAGGACAAGTGGTACCTATGATACACTGCCGGTAATTGTAAAGTTACGCGGGGGGAAAACTGGCCTTAGTACAAGGCAAATGAGTAGTGAATCAGCAGTTCTACAAAGTTCTTTCGAATCAGACGTACCCTCGGGTGTCACTGTCGAAAATAGAATGAACTACCTTCCGATTTTGAGCCTGAAGATTAACCGGCAAGATTTCAGTTCAATACTACTTAGAAACGATATCGAGTCCATACATCTTGACCGGCTCAACAAACCACTACTTCAACAAAGCACACAGCTTGTATTCCCAACCCAATACAACACGCTCTTAAGTGGTGCATCGGACTGGACGGTGGCGATTCTCGATAGCGGAATAGAGTCCACACATTCATTCCTAACCGACAGCAACTTCAATAATAGAGTGGTCGCAGAAGGTTGTTTTTCTTCCGGTAACGGACAAACACTAGGAACATCGATTTGTCCGAATGAGGCTCCAAACTCATTCGCGAGCGGCTCTGGACGTGCTTGTGATGTTCCAGGTTGTGATCACGGAACACATGTCGCAGGTATAGTTGCAGGGAAAAAAGGGCTGAATACCTATGCGGGTGTTGCGTCCGCGGTAAACCTCATATCCTTACAGGTATTTACCAGGTTTGATTCCACTGTTATTTGCGATGGAGCCCCGCCATGTATCCGCGCCTACGACTCAGATATTATTAAAGCACTTGAGCATGTTTTCTCACTGAGTAAATCTCACAAGATTGCATCAGCAAATTTGAGCATTGGCGGCGGATATTATCCAGATACTTGCGACTACCATCCAATTAAGCAAGCGATTGATCTACTACGATCTGTTGAAATCCCAACTGTTGTTGCAGCCGGTAACAATGGATTCACAAATGCGCTAACAGCTCCTGCATGCGTTAGTTCAGCATTATCCATTGGAGCCACCTTCGACACCGGCAGAAACGTGGACAAGGCTACCGACTACAGCAATGAAAGTCCTGATCTAGATTTATTCGCGCCCGGGCACGATATCGTATCTTCGTCACTTTCCAACACCTACACGAGTAAATCCGGAACATCCATGGCAGCACCGCACGTAGCAGGTTCGTTTGCCGTCCTGCGTGAAGCAGCACCAAATGTTACGCTCGATCAGATTGAGTTCATCCTTAAACAGACTGGACAAAGCGTTGTTTCACAATCCGGACTAGTCAGAAGAAGAATAAACTTAACTGATGCAGTCCGTGAACTTACAGTATCAAACTCTGGAAGCGCAATAGCAAAGGCCTACGCGGAAAGCTCTATTTGCATTCCAGTGATCAAACAAGATGGAAACATCTTAACTATATGTGATTGAACTCCTAGCACCATCAACAACCCACAACGAGGAAATTAGAATGAAATCTTCTATAAAAACTATTTTTTTGGCTTCTTTACTATCTATTGGCCACAACGCTTATAGTGCCGGAACCGGCACTGTAGATATTGACACAATCTCTGTCGGAAGCACCGGGATTATTTATCTGGAAACCTTGCAATCACAAATTAATCCTGCCAACTGCTCCGAAAGCCGATACGCAATCGACACAGAGTTACCAGGTGCCAGACATATGTATATGCTCGCATTGACAGCCCGTGTATCAAATCTTTCCCTGAATATCTCTATAGACAACAACCGATGCGTCATTATCGGCAACAAGAGCTACCCGAGGGTATTCAACATGGTTACACGCTAACACTGTACAAACCCTCTCTCATCCATTTAAGGATAGCCGTAATGAAGAGCATATTAAAAGCAATATTTTTATTGTCTTTGACAACCACTTTTGTAAACGCTGCAACGTTTTTCCCAACCCCGGACGAACTGGCTCAGTCAGGTACTCAGTCGTTACTATCAGCGTCCGAACTATCATCCCTTCTGCAGGGCATACCTGAAGATCAGGACTATTATCAGATCGATGATATGCGGTTTCCAGTATCAGACCTGATCCAAACTCAGGCATTTACTGGCAACAAATGGCCGAACGGAGTCGTGTATTACACTTTTGATGCTGCAGTAACTCAGCAGAATCGACAGCGTTTTGTAGACGCCGCTGCAGAATGGGAGGCTGTCGCCGATCTCACGTTTGTAGCCCGAACCACTCAGTCCAACTACATTTATGTACAGAACGGATCGGGAAACAGTTCGTATGTCGGTATGATAGGTGGAAGACAAGAGCTAACCATGTTTAATTGGAGCTGGAAGTACATTATTGCGCATGAAATTGGCCATGCGCTCGGTTTGTCACACGAGCAGGCCAGATCAGACCGAGATCAATATGTAAATATACTTTTCAACAATATTCAGCAGGGTCGAGAAAATAATTTCAGCATACGAAACAATTCGATAAACCACA
>CAYZVB010000131.1:0-13501 GCA_964481315.1 uncultured Granulosicoccaceae bacterium | reverse complement strand
CTTCAGCGCCTTCAAACGAAGGCAGTGGAGCCAGCACCGATTTCATTTGCTCTGCAACGAAATCAATATTCTTCATTGCCTGTGCAATCTTTATGAAGCGTGACTCATAGAATTGTTCTATCGGTACAGAGAACGCTCTGAAGGGTTCACCCCATAGCTCGTCAATACCTTCCTGTCCGCTGTAGTGCTTGACCTGCTTACCAAGCTCCAGTGCTTCTTTGAAACATTGTCCACACTCCTGCATCAGTTCGTTGTCGCGGCTGACGTTAACGCCTTTTGCTCCAAGATCAACAACGATTCTGAAAATATCTGTGGCACGGTTAAACAGCGCTCCTGCCAGCATCGCGGCGTTAACCCGCTTTTTCCGTGGATCGGTCTCGCGTTCATGTGCTTCGCGTGCACAATCGAGCGCGTGTCCGGGGGTGTTAATGCCGTGTTCGGTGTGGTGGAAGGTTCGTCGCGTCAGCGACTCGATGAGGTTCTTGCGTGCAACCAGAGACTCGGCCGGCGGCGCGTAGTAGCGAATCCAGTAATTATCGTAAAAAATGAACGCCTGGCCGTCGACTTCGTGTCGGGTACCGTTTGCCAGTTGCAGCTCGCCGGTGGCCGGATCTGAACCGCAGCCTTGCGGAACCCATTTCGGGCTTCGGCGAAAACTTTTCGTGTCACACGAAAATTCCATTCTAGATTACCGCTGCGGTGGTATTGAGATTCATGCACTATGGCTCAGGGACACGCGGCGCGCATTATTGCACAATGGATAGCGCGATGCAGTGAGATATTCCTGAAGTGCTCAAATTTTATGCCTGACGGCTCTGAAACCTGCGCCAGTAGTGGCTTCGGGACTGCATATCGCCTATTTTCGGGCAATAATTACAGCGCGCAGCGGCCCCGGATATCCCTCAATTGTCAATCTGCTGTCTGTTGGATCCAGCGCGTCTGTGAGTGAGCGATACGGCATCCACGCCGTGGGGCGTTGCTCGTCGACCGTAGTGCGCGAAATATCGATACATCTGGCGCTTGAGAATCCTGCGTTATGCAGTTGTTGCATCAGCACCGGCAGACCGGGAACCGACCACACGTTTCTCATGTTGGCATAGCGCTCTGCGGGAATCAGCTCGCGCTGATCGTGACCGTGCACAATTAGTGTTTCCAGAATGAGTTCGCCGCCGCTGTGTAAGCTGTCGTTAAGCAGTTGCAGGTGTTCAACCGGCTGTCTGCGGTGGTACAGCACGCCCATTGAAAAAATGCACTCGAATTTAAATGGCGCTTCGTTTAACACTTCTACGCCCAGCGGCAGCACCGTTGCACGATTTTCGTTCGTAAAGCGAGTGATCGCCTGAAACTGCGTACAGAACAATAAGCTTGTATCGAGTCCTATCACCTGTCTTGCACCGGCGCCCAGCATCCGCAGGCTGTAGTAGCCGTTTCCGCACCCGACATCGAGTACAGTTTTGTTTTGCAGGTCGATGTGTGCGGCCAGCCGTTGCCACTTCCAGTCGCAACGCCATTCAGTGTCGATATAAATGCCGTGCAAATTGAACGGCCCCTTGCGCCACGGAGTCAGCTCGAGTAATGCCTGCTTAGCTGCCTGCTTATCGAAGGTGTCATCGCCGCTTGTGGTCACGGCACTTTTTTTCAGATCAATCTGAGCATCGGTAAAGCGTGGCAGGGCATCGAGTGCGGCAAGCCAGCCGGGGAGGTTACGCTGACTGTCCGGTTTGAGCCGCTCGTTGAATTGCGGCGACAGTTGTGCAAGCCATGCCGCAAGTGCTTTATCGTCCACCTGCTGACAAAAGTCTGCGATGTTAAATGTCGTCATTGAGTTTGAGCAGTTTGTGCGGTTGGAATTATCAGAATTATAATCGAGGGGTTGTGCATTATGCGTTATTGTTTGCGCAGTAGTGAAACGATCCCGTTGCAGCTGGCACCTCTGAATAACCGTTATGAGCGCTATCACAAAACGCAGACACTATTCGTTGCGCAGTGCCAACGCGCATCTTCAGGCAACAGATCCACTGATGGCCAACCTTATTGCAAAAATAGGCTCAACCAAAGTACGCAGTGAAGCGGAACTTTCGGTTTACCAGTCGCTGGCCAGAGCCATTGTGTATCAGATGTTATCGACTAAGTCGGCCGCTGCAATTTATGCGCGTCTGCTGAAGTGTTGTGGCGAGGTTGTGACCCCGGAATCGGTACTCCGTGCCGGTGAAACAACGTTGCGGGAAATCGGCTTTTCGCGTGCCAAAGTGGCCTCCATACTCGACCTTACCAGTAAAGTTTCTGACGGCAGTATTCCTTCCGATACGGTGCTTGTGAAAATGCCAGACAATGAACTGATTGATTGTCTGACACAGGTAAAAGGAATAGGGCAATGGACTGTCGAAATGTTATTGATTTTCAATCTCGGACGGGCCGATGTTTTTCCTGCAACAGATCTTGGTGTTCGGAAAGGCTACATGCTCGCCTATGGTGATGATGATCTGTTGCCGCCTGTGCAACTGTTGAAGGTTGCCGAGCAATGGAAGCCTTTTCGGACCGCCGCGGCCTGGTATCTCTGGCGTGCAACAGACAGTGTCGACTGGAGTCAGTAACGAGTGTCTGTCTTGTTACGCATCTGCCCGTGAGTAGTTGTTCGGTTGTGTTTAAGTGAAAATTATACTTAGTCGCAAAGGTGTTGACAGCAGTGCCGGTGGCTTTGCCAGTCCGGTACTACCGGATGGGACATTGCTGCCAATAGCCATCCCTGACAAACGATCGCCGCTGTGTTATCGCGACATCAAATCACCGGCAGGTGTTGGCAGAATGGTTAAACACCTGAGCAACAATCGGGTGAACAGCTGGGACCGCGTGCATCTTGATCCCGATCTCAATGAAGCAAGCGTTGCACGGGCGGAAAAATTTCAGGCGGCATTCGGACAATGCGGTGCAGCGCAAAGTCATCTTGCCAGTCATCAGATCGGACGCGGAGATGTGTTCCTGTTTTTCGGCTGGTATCGTCAGGTTGAGTACATTAAAAGACGCTGGCGCTACGTGAAGAACGCACCGGACCAACATATTATTTTCGGCTGGATGCAGGTTGATAAAGTCCTGCCGGTGGAATCGCTGCTAACTAATAAACAATCTCCGCCGCTGCAACAACACCCGCACTGCTTTGGTGCTTTCAGTGGCGACAACACTATTTATACCGCACCAAAGAAACTGGGTTTTAATAAAAAGGTAACAGGTGCAGGCTGTTTCCCTTCATTGCATCATACGCTGGTGTTAACGGCACCGGACCGAAGCCGCTCGGTATGGCGGGTGCCTGACTGGATGCATCCGCAGGGCAGAAGCAGTGTGCTGAGTTATCACAACGATCTGTCGCGCTGGAGTAGCGGTTGTGACGGCACTTTGCTCAGGTCTGCAGCAAGAGGACAGGAGTTTGTACTCGATACCAATGACTACCCGGAAGCACTGGTATGGCTGAATAGTTTATTTGAAACGGCATTTTCCGCACCCGCTACCTGAGTAGTTGCACAAAGCGGCTATTGCGCGTTGCCGGTAGTGCCTTCGTTACTGTCATCACCAGTGTTGTTGCCAGTGTCTTTGCCAGTGTCTTTGTTATTTTGCGTCTGCTGTTCTATCAGTACTGTTGAGTCGTTGTCTTCAACGACTTCTGCTTCAATTAACTTATACTCCGGTGAGTCAAGCGCCTCTTGTTCTTTTCGTGAGCGCACCAGATAACCGCCCACTGCACCGCCTGCTGTGGTTAGTGTGAGCAGGCCAAGCGTGACAAACTGCGACAGCAGCATCATGACACCGAATCCGGCTGCCACGGCAATTGCGCCACCGACTTTTATGTTGGCTTTGGTTTTCGCCCGCCGTGCTTCTACTTCAATTTGCTTTTGCGTCTTTTGGACCAGCTTGTCTTTGTCTCGTTGTGCCGTTTTGCTGATCTTGTCGCGCTCTGCGGCAAAGCGTTCTTTGAGCGAGGCGACTCTTTTGTCGGCGAGTTGTCTGGCAATGGTGGAGAACCACAAACTGATCACTATAGACAACAGTGTGATTAGAAATGCCAGCGCAATCAGCTTCTCCACACCGGCTCCGGGATAAAGCAGCGCCAGACCGGCAGCGGTGATCTGTGCGAGTGTGAGGCCTAGAAAAAACCTGAGCATGAAAGTGGCTGTCTTTAAAGTCCAGCGAAGTGTAGCTTAATTCGATGCACGTAGCAGTCTTCGTAAAGACCGTTAAAGAAGCGCCCGCCGGTGACGAAACCCTGTGACGACACTATTAAGCTTCAGGACCGTGGCTGATGAAAAATTTTCGCGTACTTGCTTTGACTTCCGTACTTGCCTGCTTCGCCAGTGCAGCAAACGCAGATATTCTGGTGCTGCCGACAGGCGGATATGGGGTGACACAGGGGGCAGGGAGCGTGCAGAGAGGCGATTCACAAGCAGAGGTTTTGCAGCATCTTGGTGAGCCGCAGAAACGCCACTCTGCAGTCGGTGTACCGGCTATTTCAAGCTGGGACTACCCTGAGTTTCGCGTCTATTTTGAAAATGGCGTGGTGCTGCACACGGTGTTTAGCGCACCTTAGCGGGAAATCGACCAGCGTGCACGCGCTGGTTGATGTTTGGTCGGTTTATGTCTGCTCGGTTTATGTCTGGCCGTTTAGCTCTGGACGGTCTACCAGCGGGCTCGAGTAATTCAGTTCCATATCCCATGGAAAATTGATCCAGGTATCCTGAGGGACTTCCTTAATGAAGTCGTCGACTTCGGCTCTGCCCTCGGGCTTCGCATAGACTGTCACAAACCTTGCGTTTGGCACCACCGCTTTCACCGCACGGGCGGTCTTGCCGGTGTCGACCAGATCGTCGATAAGCAGCATACCGGTGCCGTCGGTGTCGGGGTGCTTCAGAATGGCGCTTTCGCCCTGTTCGCGGTAATCATAAGTCTTGATGCAGATGGTATCGATCAGTCTTATGTTGAGTTCCCGGGCAATAATTGCGGCCGGAATCATACCGCCGCGTGTGATAGCAATTGCGCCGGACCATTGCTCTGCCGGTAACAGGCGTTCGGCAAGAATCCGTGTGTCGCGGTGCAGTTCTTCCCACGAAACAAAAAAGTTTTCTGTTCGGCTTAGTGCCACCGTTATTCTCCTTCGAATTCGCAGATGCTGTAAACATCAATGCCGGTCTCGCGAAGCTTGCGTGAACCGCCCAGGTCCGGCAGATCAATAATGGCAGCAGCTTCTATTATTTCGCCCCCCTGACGTTTAATTAACGAAGAAGCAGCCAGCATGGTACCGCCGGTGGCGATGAGATCGTCGAGCAGCAGTACTTTGTTACCTGCGCTGATCGCATCTTTATGTAGCTCGACTTCAGCGGTGCCATACTCAAGATTGTAAGACTCACTGACGGTATCAAACGGCAGTTTGCCGCGCTTTCTTATCGGTACCAGACTGGTGCTGAGTTCATAGGCAAGCGCACCGCCGATAATAAAACCACGCGCATCAATACAGGCCAGTACGTCGATATCGTGGTCGTAGTAGCGATGCACAAAGCAATCGACCAGCCGCCTGAAGGTGGCGGGGTTTTGCAATAGTGGAGTGATGTCGCGAAACTGTACGCCTTCGATTGGCCAGTTCGGAATAGTTCTGACTCTGGAGTGAATATAGTCGCGAAAATAGCGATATTGATCGTTCTGGTCCATGGGAAATCAGGCGCCTGTCAATCGGTTCTTCAGTGGTGCGGCCAGTTGTCCGGCCATTGATTCAAGTAAATCTACAGTGGTGGTCCAGTCGATACACTCGTCGGTTATTGACACACCGTACTTCAGATCGTTGCTGAGTTTCTGGTTGCCGCTGTTCAAATGGCTTTCGAGCATTAACCCGATAATTGAGTCATTACCTTCGATAATTTGTTTGCAAACATTGTCTGCAACCAGCGGTTGTAATTCGTAGTTTTTGTGGGAGTTTGCATGGCTGCAGTCGACCACCAGATTCGGTGCAAGGCTGGCGTCTTTTAGTGCCTGTTCTGCCAGTGTCACGGCGACCGAGTCATAGTTCGGTTCGGAGCCGCCACGCAGTATCACGTGGCCAAACGCATTGCCGCGGGTCTCCAGTCTGGTGACCTGGCCTTCACTGTTAATACCCAGAAAGCGATGCGGCGATGAAGCAGACTTCATGGCATTAATGGCGATATCGAGGCTGCCGTCGGTACCGTTCTTGAAGCCCACAGGTGTTGAAAGACCACTGGACATTTCGCGGTGGGTTTGCGATTCAGAGGTGCGTGCGCCGATGGCAGTCCATGCGAAAAGATCAGACAAGTATTGTGGGCTGATCGGGTCGAGTGCTTCGGTACCCGCCGGCAGGCCGAGTTCGGCCAGCCAAATCAATAGTTCGCGTGCCTGACGCAGGCCCTTTTCAATGTTAAAAGAATCGTCGAGATCGGGATCGTTAATAAAGCCTTTCCAGCCGACGGTGGTGCGCGGCTTCTCAAAGTACACACGCATTACTATATAAAGGCTGTCAGCGTGCTGATCGTGCAGCTTTTTGAGTCGGGTTGCGTACTCTTTGGCAGCGTCAAGGTCGTGAATGGAGCACGGCCCGGTGACCACCAGCAGTCGCGGGTCGCGGCGATCGAGAATTGCCTCGACAGTGCGGCGTGCCTGTTCAACGCTGCGGGTTGCCAATTCAGTGCGCGGGAGGGCATCTTTCAACTCGCGGGGTGTCAGCAGAACTGACTCGGATACTATATTGACGTTACTGAGTTTGGTGCTCATTAGCTTTATTTGCGGGTAAAGTGATAATTCAGTGTATGGAACTTACCGGCTGATTAATAGTGTTTTTCACTCAAAAACCCGATGCAAATATAGCATTGAATGTGGAATTGTCGCAGTCGCGCCGTGTGCCCCGCCGCCGTTAGTCCGAGATAACCAGCGCACCTTCAACAAACGACAAATGCCGGCTGCCGTCAAGCACTGCTTTGATTGGTTCGCCGATCAGTGTCGCCCGCCAGCCCTGCATAATATCGGTATCGGTGGTTCCCCTGACCAGATCTTCCAGCGACTTCTTCGGTGCCAGTACGGCCGGATTGATTTGCAGTTCAGCGGCGTGACTTTTGGCGACAGCCGACAGAACATCGACGGCGGCATCCTGCAACGGAGTCAGTTTCTCTTTGCGTTTGTATGGATCAGGGGCGGCGGGTTTGAGTTGTTTCGATTGTTCGATTATCGAAAGAACAGCATCGCCGTGAGAACGTCGGAAGCCGTCTGACAAGCCGCGGATATGCTTTAGGTTTTCGGCATCGGCCGGCAGCTGCTTGGCCATGCTGATCAGTACATCGTCTTTCAGCAACCAGTTGCGTGGCAGATTTCTTTTACGTGCGGTTTCTTCACGCCACTGTGCAAGTTGTTGTGCTGTGGCCAGTCGCTGGCCCTTCAGTTTGTCGACCTGCTTGAGTTTTTTCCATACCTGATCAGACGGCTTTTCGTAAAGTTCGGCGTTGGTCATTGCCTGCCATTCGGGGGTAAGCCATGCGGTGCGGCCAAGTGACTGTAGCTGCTCTACCATCAGTGGATACATCTGCGCCAGATAGATCACGTCATCGGCAGCATAGGCGAGCTGTTGCTCCGGCAGGGGTCTGCGTGTCCAGTCGGCTCTTGAGTGCGACTTGTTCAGATCGATGTTTAAAATCTGCTTAACCAGATTGGCGTAACCGATTTGCTCCGGGTGGCCAAGCAGCGGTGCCGCCACTTGAGTGTCAAACAAATTGTGCGGTACCGAACCGCGCAGCCAGTAAAAGATCTCGAGATCCTGACCTGCGGCGTGCAGCACTTTGATAATGCTGTGATCGTAAATCACATCCAGCAGGCAGTCGATGTTGTCGAGTGCCAGTGGATCGATGCAGTAAAGGTGATCTCCCGCGGCAATTTGCAGCAGGCAGAGTTCAGGTCGGTAAGTGCGCTCGCGCAGGAATTCGGTATCGAGTGCAAACCACGGATGATCGCTCAGAACATTGGCTGCCTGCTGCAGTTGTTCCGGCGTGTCGATAAATTCTATGTTGCGGTCAGTGCCCATGGCAGTTCCAGAAATAGGTTCTGCCATCATACCGCGTTACGTTGGTGCTATCGCGACCATGCCGTAACCTGTTGCCTTTGAACAGCTAATGCAGGGCAGTTGCCTGTGGAGGCAGTTCTGCCCTGTACAGCAAATTACCGAATTAGCGGCTCAGCAGGCGCGGATCGCCGGTGCCAAAAAACTTGTGGGACTGCACCAGGTATTCCTGTTCGTCGTTGGCAGCGTCCAGTTGCGTGAGGCTGTCGCGCAGTTCATCTGCCTCGTCGAGTCGGTTGGTTGCTACCAGCGCATGCATTAACAGCTTGCGGGCGTTTTCTGCATTCACTCGATTTTCGTCGGCGCACTGCTTGAGTATTTCAACTGCTTTGTCGTAGTTGCCGCGTGCCAGTTCGACGCTGGCAAGGCCAACCGGGCCGGCGTCCTGCATTGGTGCGGCACCGTTGATCAATTCGAATGCGGGTTGTGCTTCATCGATCATGCCGGTGGCCAGGCAACTGACCGCCAGTGTGTTCAGGTAGGTAAGCTCTTTGTTGTCCATCATCATCCCCCAAAATGCCGCCGATCGAAGCGTCGGATCCGGCTGTCGTTCTATTATTCAGAGGTAGTATCGGCGCAGGCGGTAATTACCTGATCACTTTGAATACTACCGGTGACACAAAGCGGGGAGGTGTTATCGTACCGGTCTTTTTTCCAGAAAGGCATCAACGTTTTCAACGGTTTCCGGCGACATCATGTTGCACGCCATGACCTCGGAGGCCAATGCATAGGCGTCTGCCAGCGACAGGTTAATTTGATCGTAAAAGAGCTTTTTACCAACGCTGCGTGCAGCCTGTGGCTTGGCGGCGATTTTGTCTGCCAGTGCCAGGGTTTGCGGCTTCAGCAGTTCCGGTGCAACCGAGTGGTTGATCAGCCCGTAGTCAACGGCCGTTTCAGCGCTGATAAAGTCCCCTGTCATGAGCAGTTCAAAGGCACGCTTACGCGAGACATTGCGTGACAGTGCCACTGAGGGTGTGCTGCAGAACAAGCCTAAATTTATTCCCGATACACCAAACTGTGCGGTGTCAGCGGCAATGGCCAGATCGCAGGTAGCCACCAGTTGACAGCCGGCGGCAGTCGCCATGCCGTTAACACTGGCAATAACCGGCTGCGGCAATTCACCGATAAGCTGCATGACTGCAGAGCACGTGGCGAACAAGTCGCCATAGTATTCGGTACCGTTGTTCTGGCGCATTTTTTTGAGATCGTTGCCGGCACAAAATGCTCTGCCGTTGGCGGCAATAATGACCACCGCCACTGAAGAATCGTCACGGATAGCGCTTAGTGCTTCGTGCAGCGCGTTGAGCAGTTCTTCGGAAAGTGCGTTGAATTTGTCCGCGCGGTTAAGGGTCAGTGTGGTGACCGCATTGTGCGTGTCTACGAGTAATGGTTTTTCTGCAGTCATGCACGGATTCCGGTGTGTTATTCAACTGTAAGATAACGCACTGAAATTCTCAGTGCGCAACACGTATTATGCGAATATAGACCTTGAGCAGCAGCACGGGCAAGAGCATTGGATCAATCCGGGGTGAAGATAACGCTGGCAGATTTTGCAGCAATTGCCGACGAGCGACTGCCGTTTGCTGCGCTTATGGGCCTGCAACTTGAGCACATCAGCACTGAATACGTGTTAATGCGTGCAGTGTACCGCGATGAGTTTCTGCGCCCGGGCGGTACAATTGCCGGTCCGGTTATGATGGGGCTGGCAGATGCCGCCATGTATGCGCTGGTACTTGGTCGCATTGGGCCCGTCGAGCTGGCGGTTACCACCAGCCTCAATATCAATTTTCTGCGGAAACCTGCACCCGGCGACGTGCTTGCCAGAGCCAGCGGGCTTAAGTTCGGCAAGCGTCTGGCTATTGGGGAAATATCACTCTACAGCGAAACCAGCCCGGACGATCTGGTGGCGCATGCAACCGCCACCTATTCAATACCGCCGTCGTAGCAACGCAAATGGTTACGGAGCCAGGTATGCAAGCGGCACGACCACCGACCTATGGACAACTGCAATGACCGACAAAGCCATGCATTCTTCAATTAAAGCCTGCGTATTCGATGCCTACGGCACCTTGTTTGACGTGCACTCTGCCGTCGCCAAACACAAGCAGCGGCTTGGCAAGCGCGGCCATGAAGTCTCTGCAATGTGGCGCACCAAGCAACTCGAGTACACCTGGCTGCGCAGCCTGATGGGCGACTATACCGACTTCTGGCAAGTCACCTCGGACGCGCTCGAATACGCACTCGACTCGCACGACATTGACGACAAAATCCTCCACGAAGATCTGATGCAGGCTTATCTTAATCTGCGCGCTTATAGTGAAGTGCCCGCAGTGCTTGAGGCGCTTAAAAACGCCGGCTACAAAACCGCCATACTCAGTAACGGTGAGCCGTCAATGCTTGCATCGGCAGTCAGCGGGGCGGGTATCGATCAGTGGCTTGATGAATCGCTGAGCGTGCATGAGCTTAAAATTTTCAAACCCGATCCGCGTGTCTACCAGCTGGTAACAGATCATTTTCAGGTTAAGCCTGAAGAAGTGATTTTTCAGTCGTCCAATGCGTGGGATGCAGCCGGTGCTGCTTACTTCGGGTTTAAGGTGCTGTGGGTAAACCGGTTTGATCAGCGTGCCGAACGACTGCCGGGCAAGCCGGACTATGAGGCAAAGGATCTCAACAAACTGCTGGACATACTCAAGCTATAAAAAAAAGCGGCGCAAGCGCCGCTTTCAATTTTTCGATCACCACAGTTCTGAAACCTTCTTCTTCGCCAAAACGATTCTCGTCTGACTGCTGACACCTTCTTGAGTGGGTGATTAGTCGGTCAACGTACTGCGAATCGTGAGTTGTCAGTGCATCTTTAAACTGTGTCTTCAGGATCGAAAGTTACTGCGCCGGGCTGTCTTATCATAAGTGATTGTTGACTGCCCACAGTGCGCCGGTAACGAGGTAATGGATCGGCTGACCGGCGTTGCTGTTTAGGTAACGTTACGGCATCTAATTGATGCCGCATATGCAGAATATGGAGGCAAGTTGATGATATCTATAAACAAACAGGCCTGTATCTGTTGTATTGTCGGGTTGCTGTTTTGTGGTCTAACCGACGCAACAGTGGCACCCGGATTTTTCTGCAGTTAAAGAGCTTTGTGCGAGCCATCGCATTTCGGCGCGTTTGCAGTTTGCTTGCAGGCACAGAAAAATACTTTTCCGTCCTCTTCAGCAGTATATTTTACCGGTTTGAAGTCGGTGCCTTTATGTGAACCATCGCAAAAAGGTTGCTTGCTGCTGTTGCCGCAGGAACACCAGAAATAGTCTTTGCCCTTTTCAACTTCGACCGGCATTGGTGCGTTGCCGGCTACTCTCGCGTCAGTCATATCCTGCTCTCTATGTGGTGTGTGAATGAACTTAATAACTACTGTGGGTTTGAATGTGGTGCTTGTTAATTAAACAGTGGTGCGGGCTTGTGACGACGCAACAGCCATGCGCCTGCCACTACTGACAACAGCCACCAAAGGCCGCCGGTGACTAGTAGAAACTTCGACAGGGTCGATGGCCACGTTAGAACAGCGACAGCAGCAATAGCACATACAGACCAGAATGTGATGAGCTGCCAGATGAAATGACTGCGCACGTAACTGTTTTGTGTGTCTTTGAATTTGGTGTGATTGAGAAACATACCAAAAAAGGCAGTGATGCCAAACAGAATGCCGAGAAACTGCAGCAGGTAAACCAGTGTGGCAACCTTGTGAGTATTTTGAACCGGGTCAGGCGGCAAAGTATTCTCCATAGTCTGAAACCGATTGTATGGCCGGTGGCGTCCAGTCCAACCGGACGCCACAAATCTTAACGCAGTTTTTTGGGATCAGTCGCTGTCGACTTAGCTGGCAAGCGATCGGCTGATCACCAGGCGTTGAATGTCGGATGTGCCTTCGTAAATCTGACAAACGCGAACATCTCTTGCGATTCTTTCGACAGGAAAGTCGCTTAAATAGCCGTAGCCTCCATGTATTTGAATAGCGTCGGAGCAGACTTTTTCGGCGATTTCACTGGCAAACAGTTTTGCCATCGAAGCTTCGGTAAGGCACGGTGCCTGTTGGTCACGCAGCACTGCTGCACGGTGCACCAGCAGTCTTGCGGCGTCGATTTTAGTTGCCATGTCGGCAAGTTTAAATGCGACAGCCTGCTGGGCGAACAGCGGTTTACCGAACGCCTGTCGCTCCTGTGCGTAGGCCAGGGCATGTTCATAGGCCGCACGTGCCATACCGACCGACTGTGCGGCGATACCGATTCTGCCACCTTCAAGATTACTCAGCGCAATACGGTAGCCCTGGCCTTCCTCGCCAAGCAGGTTTTCTGCAGGTACAACGCATTTGTTTAATACAATCTGGCAGGTGTCTGACGCGCGTTGCCCCATCTTTTTTTCTACTGATGCAACTTCATAGCCTTCAGTGTCAGTTGGGATAATAAAAGCACTAATGCCTTTTTTACCGGCATTTGCATCGGTAACCGCAAACACAATCGCGATATCTGCGGTGCTGCCTGAAGTAATAAACTGTTTAACACCGTTTAGCTCGTAACACGGGCCGTTATCGGACTGAGATAATTTTGCGCTGGTTGAAATTGCTGCTGCATCAGAACCTGCCTGCGGTTCAGTCAGGCAGAAAGCACCAAGCATTTCTCCACTGGCAAGCCGGGGTAGCCATTTGTCTTTCTGTGCATCGGTACCGTATCGATAGATTGGTAAACATGCGACCGAGTTGTGAACACTCATGATGGTAGAACACGCACCATCGCCGGCGGCAATCTCTTCGAGTGCCATCGCGTAGGCAACGCTGTCAGTTTCGGCACCCTGGTAATTTTCGGGCACTACCATGCCGAGCAATCCGAGTTCACCCATTTCCTTAATGGCATCTTTCGGGAAGGTGCTGTCTGCGTCCCACTGTGCCGCGTTTGGTGCGAGCTTTTCAGTGGCGAACTGGCGCGCCATATCACGCACCATTAACTGTTCTTCTGTGTAGATCATTTTACTACTCCCGGTCGCTCACAGCTGTTTTAGCTGGCGACTTCAATAGCCATTGCAGTTGCCTCACCGCCACCGATACAAAGCGATGCAACGCCTGTTTTCAGCTGCTGGTTACGCAACGCGTGGATAAGTGTAACGAGTATTCTGGCACCCGAGGCGCCGATCGGATGTCCGAGCGCACAGGCACCGCCATGCACGTTGACACGGTCGGACGGCAGATCGAGTTCTTTGGTCGCCGCCATGGTGACGACTGCGAACGCTTCGTTAACTTCGTACAGATCAACATCGTTTTGACTCATGTTGAGCTTCTCGAACAGTTTTTTCATGGCAAATACCGGAGCCGTGGTAAACCAGTTCGGTTCGTGAGCATGGGTGGCATGTCCGAGTAC
>CAYZVB010000130.1:0-13580 GCA_964481315.1 uncultured Granulosicoccaceae bacterium | reverse complement strand
AGCCAGAACGAGGTGCGTGCCAGATCTATGGCAGATACGCCAATGCCGCTTTTCGAGGGTTCGTTGTTGTAGTCGACCATCTCTGCGGTGCGGGTGTTATAGAGAATGTTGGGTGCAATGCCGTCAACCAGATCAACACTCGCAAGGGTCTGCAGTACAGCCATCACCGAGTGGTCAAATTTGTGTTGCGACACAAAGCCAAAATCGCGAGCGGCGATAAATGCGGCGAGTGATGACCCGGTATCCCACAGTGTGGTTGTCTCTATGCCGTCGACCGCGTTAACCAGGCCTGTAGCCGGTTGGTGGTTGTTCTCAAAGTAGCGCCAGGCGATCTCTGCAATCTCCCGATCCGACGCACAGTGCGATCCGCTATCGCAGTTATTGTCGTTCAGGGCGTCCGACGGAGGTGGCATTGCCGCGCTCATCGAAGGTTCGCCGCTGTTGTCTTCGTAGTAGGACTGTGGTGAGTACCCGCCCAGATATCGTGTGCCAAAAATAATTGAGCCAGTAAGCAGCAGCGCGCACACGCCGATTACTACGTACTGGCCAGGTGAGCGAGCGCGGTAGTCGTCGTATTCGTGCCAGTCATCCTCTGGCTCGTAAAGAAATCTCTCTCGAGCACGCACGTTGTCAAAACGGTCAGCGTCGAGTCTTGCTTTCCTGCGATACGGCGTCATCGTGATCGTAATTGAACCGGTAGTCTTTTAGCGTTGGGTTTATGGATAGCCTGCGAACAAGTGTCTGGTGTCGGGCAGACACCTTACCGTTGCACTGATCTTGCCGTCCGGCGTGACGTGTTTACTGCAAGTGTGCAAACTAGTTCACAGGACAGCCACACTCGTTATCGCCCGAATATCAGATTTCTTTTACTTGTTTGTCTCTCTGCAAAGTTCCTCACCTTTCGCCAAAAATGTGACTCAAGTTTGAGGGTTGGCGGGCGAAAACCTCACCCGATTGGACACCATAACAAAAAACGGATTTTAACCGGAGTGAGAGCATGAATTGGGAAGTGCAGGAAAACCTGAATTACATCGCTGTAAAACCATTGGAGAGTCGGCTTGACTCTGCACTGGCGCCAAAATTCAGGTCGTATGTGGCGGAGTTAACAGAAACCCATCAGAAGACGCTGGTGCTTGACCTTGGAGAGGTTGAGTTTATGGACAGTAGTGGCCTGGGAGCGGTGGTTGGTTGTTACAAGCTTACCCAGAGCGTTGGTGGTTTGTTTGTCTGCAATGTAAGGCCCCAGGTAAAAGATATCTTCAGATTAACGCACATGGACCGTATCTTTGAAGTAGACGACGGTTTTGATGACTGTGTCGAGAAGTTAGCTGCCTAGACATACGGAGTGTGTAATGGGCGAGGGTGCATACATGAAAATAAGATTATCGATAGAACGAGACCTGGAACAGATTGGACCTGTCGGAGAGTGTCTGAAACAACTGTGCAGTCTGGGTGACTACCCGGAACTGGCACAGGTTGAGTTGCTGGTGAGTGAACTGCTGACCAACGTCATCAAACATTCAGAGCCTGATGATGCGAACGCACAGGAGTTTCCTGTTGGCCTGACTGTAGTGGCCGACGGCGACAACCTGACGTTGTCTGTGAGTGAAATTGGCAAGCCGATGGATGGCGAAGTGGTGCGAAAGTACACCGATACCAAAATAGAGATGCCTGCGACTGATGGCGACCTCTATGATTTGCCCGAATCCGGTTGGGGAATGCAACTCATCAAATCCATTTGTGATGATATTAGCTACGAACGGCTGGACGACTCCAATGTGTTGCATTTGTGTTTTGATTTGAAGACTGCAGCGTAGTTGGAAAGCAGTATGACCGATTACTTCACACAGTTTGAAGACCGCCGGCCCCCGCCGCCACTAAAAACCAACCCCTGGATTCACGCGATCGGTCAGATCTTTCTGATCAATGCGCTGGTTTTCGGCGCCTGGTACCTGCACTGGCGGTGGACTGCTTCGCTTAACTTTGAAGCACTGTGGTTTTCTATTCCACTGGTGCTGGCTGAAACCGGAGCGTATATAGGGCTGGTGCTGTTTGCGTTTAACATATGGCGCGTTCACGACATAGACCGCAAACCGGCACCGAGCTGTATTACCGAATGTGTGCGTGACGGGGAAGCGCTGCCGCGGCGTATTAGCGTGGATGTGTATTTTCCAAGCTACGATGAGGACCCTGATCTGGTCCGGCTAAGCCTGCTTGATGCGAAAAAAATAGTCTATCCGCACGCTATCGATATCCGCATTCATATACTGGACGATGGCAACCGCAGTTCCATGCGTGACCTGGCCGATGAACTGGGTTGTAACTACATTACCCGCGACAATAACATTGGCTTTAAGGCCGGTAACCTGCGCAATGCGATGGAGCAGACCAGCGGCGACTTCATTGTCATTTGCGATGCAGACACGCGACCGTTTCCAACAATATTGCAAAACACACTTGGCTACTTCACCGACCCCGATGTCGCATGGGTGCAAACGCCGCAATGGTTTTTTGACTTACCCGAAGGCGAATTACTACAGGATGCCTGGGGCAGGCGACTTGGTAAAACCGGTCGGGTAATGGCGGGGGCCGTCACTAGAGTCTTTGGTGAAATCCGCGTTGGTGAAGATCCGTTCGTTAACGACCCCAAAATGTTTTACGACGTAATTCAGCGTCGACGCAACTGGGCCAATGCTTCTTTCTGCTGTGGTGCGGGCTCGATACACCGGCGCGAAGCGACTATGCAGGCAGCGCTGCGAACCTATGGTATTGATATTGTCAATAACGCCAACAAGCGCGGTAAGTCACTACGTTTGCTAACTGGTGAGAGCTTTGCCGACCCTGCAGTCATGAAGCACATCACGACACAGACAATGCTCGACACCGAGTTTACGCCGTACAAGTTTCATGTGTCTGAAGATATCTATACGTCGATTGAACTGCATTCCGATCTGGGGCGCGAGTGGAAATCGGTGATGCACCCCGATGTAGAGTCGAAAATGTTGTCACCGCAGGATTTGCTAACCTGGACAACGCAGCGTTTCAAGTATGCCGGAGGCACGCTTGATATTGCACTAAACGATCATTTTCTGTGGCGCAAGGGGCTGAGTTTTCAGCAGCGAATGATGTATGCGTCTACCGTGTGGTCGTACTTCGGTGCGCTGTGGAACGTGGTGTTTTTATTCTCACCGATTATATATCTGTTTCTGGCGGTAGCCCCGGTGGCGGCGTTTTCACAGGAATTTTACAAGCACATATTTCCGTTTTTAGTGGCGACTGAGCTTGGAATGTTGTTTTCGGTGTGGGGCATACCGATGACAAAATCCAAATACAGTTACCTGGCGTTTTTTCCGGTCAATCTGCGGGCGTTGTGGACGGTGCTAAGAGGACGCAAGATCAGTTTCCCGGTAACACCCAAGACCAGACAGGACGGTATGCATCTCGGTTTGGTGTGGCCGCAAATATCGGTGCTGGCGCTGACTACTGCGGGCATTGTCTATGCGTGGTGGAGTTATCTGGCGGGCTACACCGCCTATGGTTTTGACGGATTATTTTTAAATACCTTCTGGGGTCTGGTGAACATGTCTGCAATGTTGACGATGGTTGGCGCTGCGATGTGGAAACCTCCGGCAGAACAAAATCAAAATATAGAATCAACCGAAAGTATTGAAACAGAGTTGAGGCAGGCGGCGTGAGTGTTAAGGAAAATCTGATGAAGGCGCGGGGAAGCCTGGTCTTTCTGGTCGGGCTGACAATAGCCTTCGGCACCGTCTTCATGCTGGAACAATGGAAGCCGGCTGCAGTGGTGGAAGTGTCGGAACCTAAAGTCGAGTTGATAAAGGAAAACGTGATCAGTACCTTTGAAAGCAGATCACTGACCGAACAGGAAATGCAATACGCAACAGTTGCCTGGCAGTATTTCAAAAACAACACGAATGCTGAAACCGGTCTGGTTAACTCGGTTGATCAATACCCGGCTTCAACACTGTGGGACACCTCTTCGTACCTGCTCGGTTTAATTTCGGCACATCGCCTGGAGATTGTCGATCAGTCTGAATTTCAGTCGCGTATGAATCAGGCACTCGATACGCTTGCAGAACTGCCTTTGTTTGACGACCGGTTGCCAAACAAATCCTACCGTACCACCGATGCATCGATGGTGACCTACGACAACTCGGTAACAGACCGGGGTATCGGTTGGTCAGCGATTGATATGGGGCGTGTGCTGGTGCCGTTTCATGTACTGGCATGGCACTACCCCGAGTTCACACCAAAGGTCAGGCAGGTGCTCAACAGCTGGGATTTAGCTGCAATTGTCAAAGACTCACAGATGGTAGGTGCAGCGGTTGATGATGCGGGCAGCACAATTTATCTGCAGGAAGGCAGACTGGGCTACGAAGAATACGCGGCCAAGTCGCTGGCACTGACCGGCATGGATCTGTCGTTTGCGCTCGACTACGAAGCGTATCTGCACTACGTGAAAGTAGGGGATGTCAATGTTGGCACCGACCTTCGAACCCCGGATAAATTCGACGCATTGAATATGGTGGTGTCAGAACCTTATGTACTCGACGGACTGGAGTTTGGTTGGGATCGCTACTCGCGGTCTCTGGCATATGGGGTGTACAGCGCACAGGAAGCACGTTACAACGAAACCGGTGTGCTTACTGCAGTGAGTGAAGACAACATCGATGAAGCGCCTTACTTTGTTTACAACACAGTCTATGCTGCAGGAAAAGCGTGGAATGCGGTGACCGAAGATGGTACCGATGCTTCAGATTTCCGCAGTGTCAGCACCAAGGCGGCGTTCGGGCTCCATGTACTTTACGACACGCCGTACACCGCCAGGCTCATGGACTTGATTGGCAAAAACTTCGACGCCGACAAAGGCTGGTACTCCGGTATTTATGAGGCCAGTGGTGAAACCAACACTGCCATTACCGCTAACACCAACGGCATTATTCTCGAAGCGCTGCACTATATTAAGTACGGCCCCCTGCTGCGGCTGAGTCAGTCAGCCACAGTGGCTACCGTGGACGATTGATCTCAGACCACAATGTGACGAATACAATCAATTGTTGCCGTTTCTAAGGTGTTATAAACTGCCGCAAGCCTCAACGGTAGAGAAACTGTGTCAAAGATTATTGATGGTAAATCGTTTGCTGAAAAGCTGCGGGCCGATGTCGCAACGTGTGTTGCCAAGCTAAAAGAGCGGGACGGCATTGTGCCCGGTCTTGCGGTGGTTCTGGTTGGGGAAGATCCCGCCAGTCAGGTTTATGTGCGTAACAAGGGCAAGCAAACCGTCGAAGTCGGTATGCAGAGCTTTGAGCATAAGCTGCCGGACACCACCAGCCAGGAAACGTTAATGGAGCTGATCGATCAGCTTAACGTTGACGATTCCGTGCACGGCATTCTGGTGCAGCTGCCGCTGCCAAAGCAGATCGACGAGAAAGCAGTCATCAATCGTATCAATCCCGACAAAGACGTCGATGGCTTCCACCTTGATAACGTTGGTCGCCTGTCAATTGGTGACAACGGTATTGTTCCCTGTACCCCGCTTGGCTGCATTATGATGATCAAAGATCAGCTTGGTGATTTGTCGGGCAAGCACGCTGTTGTGGTCGGGCGTTCCAATATCGTAGGCAAGCCGGTAGCCAATTTACTGCTGCAGGAAAACTGCACGGTTGTTATTACCCATTCGCGTACCAAAAACCTGCAGGAAGAATGTTTGCGCGCAGATATTCTGGTGGCCGCCGTGGGGCGTCCTGAAATGATCAAAGGTGACTGGGTTAAGCCGGGTGCGACAGTGATTGATGTCGGTATCAATCGCATTGATGCGGGCGATGGCAAAACCCGACTGGTCGGTGATGTTGAATTTGCCTCTGCAGAATCGGTGGCTGGAAAAATCACACCGGTACCGGGTGGTGTAGGGCCAATGACCATTGCCTGTCTGTTGCACAACACGTTACAGCAGGCCTGCCGGATAAATAATTTGTCAGTACCTGACTAAGCGTTTCCATAACCACAGCGCCTCACCGGGCGTTGCGTTAGTACAGCGGTTTACTGTTTGCCGGTCTTTTGCGAAAGCGCCGGTAGTTCCACATATACTGCGTCGGGGCGATCTCGACGCACTTTTCCACGCATCTGTTAAGTGCCGCTCCGGCTACCTCCGGGTCTTCATGGGCGATGTCATCATCTGCCGCCACATAGTGCAGCCGGTAGCCGCGTGCACCGGGCAACCGTTCCATCACCGCGAATACCACTGGCGAACCGGTGCGCCTTGCCAGGCCCGATAAAAAAGTCATGGTGTAGGCAGGTACACCAAAAAACGGTGCAAACACACCGTGATCGTCACCCGGCTCCTGGTCCGGCAGAATGCCGATAATGCCGCCTTTCTTAAGCGCGCGCACCAGCGCAGAGAGACCTCGTGCGGTGATTGGATAACACTTGCCGCCAAAGCGTTCCCGCGCAGCGAGAATCAGATGATTTAAATGCGATTTTTTATTCGGGCGATACAGAAAGTGCATGGGCCGGTCGCAGGTCAGGCGCATGCCAATCAGCTCCCATGCGCCGCTGTGAGGTGCGGCTATGATTACCCCGCGGTTCTTTGCGAGCGCATTGTCGAGTAGCTGACGGTTGGGTTCCTCGATCACCAGGTCTTTAATTTGCGCTTTCGACCAGTGCCAGAAAATACCCAGTTCAGTCAGGTTCTTGCCGGTTTCTATCATGTTACTGCGTACCATTGAGGCTCGTTCTGTGGCATTCATATTCGGATAACACAGCGACAGGTTGCGATCGATAAAACGGCTTTGTCGATTTGGCAGCACATTCACTAAACGACCGAACGCGCTGCCGATAGCGTGATTGACGCGCAACGGCATCAGTGAAAACGTGCGCAGTGCAAGGCGCGTAAGGTGGGATTTAGCGGAGCTCAAAGGACGCGTTTGGTGTGGAATGTCAGTAATATCTGGAATCGACACATTGTACACCGTTACAATCACCCGACACCCGGCTTCTGTCGCTCCCGGCAGCCGATACTGCCCTAAATACTGCGCTAAAACTGTGATTGCCCTGATACAAAGAGTCACTGAATCAACCGTTGTTGTCAGCGGTGAAACGATCGCATCGACCGGAGCGGGCATTTTGGCGCTGGTTGCCGTGCAACCCGGAGATAACGAAAATTCCGCCGCTGCGCTGCTCAAAAAACTGACGCGCTATCGGATATTCGGTGACAGCGACGATAAAATGAACCTCAGTCTGCTCGACACCGGTGGTGATCTTTGTCTGGTGCCACAGTTTACTCTGGCGGCCGATACGCGGCGCGGCCTTCGACCCGGCTTTAGTACCGCTGCGAGCCCTGCGGAAGGGCAGCGTTTGTTTGATATACTGGTGTCACTCGCCGAAGAGCTGCCGGTAAAAGTGCAGAGCGGACAATTCGGTGCGGACATGAAAGTGTCGCTGACTAACGATGGTCCGGCAACCTTCTGGTTACAGGAAAACCCGCCGGACGCTAACACCTGATACAACCCGTTTTAACCCGAACAATACTTTCTAAATAACCCGGTTGCCCGACTCACCCTGTGGTTCGACAGAAATAAAAGAATTTCAAAATGACTTCCCGACAAGCCACCGTTTCAAGAAATACTTCTGAAACAAAAATCAGTGTAGCACTGACCCTCGATGGCAGCGGCAAAGGTGTGTTCAATACCGGTGTGCCGTTTCTTGAGCATATGCTCGATCAGGTCGCTAAGCACGGCATGCTCGATCTAACTATTGAGTGTGACGGTGACAACCATATCGACGATCATCACTCGGTTGAAGATATTGGTATTGCACTGGGGCAGGCATTTGCCGAAGCGCTTGGCGATAAGTCTGGTATCCGCCGCTACGGTGCCTCTATGGTGCCGCTTGATGAAGCGTTGTCCCGCGTGGTGCTGGATTTTTCAGGCAGACCGGGGCTTTACTACAGTTGTGAATTTCGTCGCGACAAAGTCGGTACGTTTGACGTGGAGCTGGCTTACGAATTTTTTCACGGGTTTGTTAATCATGCGCGTGCCACACTGCATGTTGACAACCTCAAAGGTGAAAACGAACACCATAAACTCGAAACCATGTACAAGGCTTTCGGGCGTGCTATTCGGGAAGCCGTTGAAGTCGATGCAAAACTCGGTGGCAAGCCCGCTTCCACCAAAGGTGTGTTGTAACGTCGATGGCTGAAACAATCGCCGTTGTTGATTATGGCATGGGTAA
This sequence comes from uncultured Granulosicoccaceae bacterium, assembly GCA_964481315.1. GTDB lineage: Bacteria > Pseudomonadota > Gammaproteobacteria > Granulosicoccales > Granulosicoccaceae. The sequence goes on along the minus strand of CAYZVB010000130.1, from coordinate 5,330 downwards.
CCTGCGATCGGTTGCCAAAGCATTGGCCCATGTGGCACCTAAAAGCAATGTGGTAGTTACCTCGAGTGCTGCTGATATTAAAGCGGCCGACCGGATCGTGTTTCCGGGGCAGGGTGCCGCGCGCGATTGCATGAAGCACCTGCAGTCGTATGAGCTTAAAGAAGTTGTCGCAGATGCCTTTCGCAACAAACCGTTTCTCGGCATTTGTATGGGGCTGCAGGTGTTGTTTGATCACAGCCAGGAAAATAATGGCGTTACCTGTCTGGGGCTGGTGCCGGGCGAAGTGCAGGGCTTTACAAAAGACCCGCAACGTCCGTTTTGTAAAATCCCGCACATGGGTTGGAACCGGGTACAACACAATGGCAACCACGCATTGTGGAACAACATTGATAACGGCGCGCACTTTTACTTTGTACACAGCTATTTTGTGGTACCTGAACAATCGGCATGGATTGCCGGTGAAACCGACTACCTAACCCGTTTTACCAGTGTGATTGCACAGGAAAACGTATTCGCCACACAGTGCCATCCGGAGAAGAGCGCTGATGATGGTTTGCAGTTGCTGCATAACTTTGCCCATTGGAAATTAGCTTGATGACAACAGCGCTACAACTGATACCGGCCATCGATCTCAAAGAGGGGCAGTGTGTCAGGCTGCGACAGGGGCGCATGGACGATGCGTCTGTGTTTTCCGAAGATGTCACCGCGACTGCGAAACGCTGGCTCGATGCCGGTGCAGAGCGTTTGCATATGGTTGATCTTGACGGTGCGTTTGCCGGTGAACCTAAAAACGCAGTGGCTGTTGAAGCGGTCTGTAAAGCGTTTCCGCAACTCCCCGTACAGATTGGAGGCGGTATTCGCAACGATGAAATTGCCGCACGCTACATTGAAGCCGGAGTGAGTTATATCATCATTGGTACGCAGGCGGTTAAAGAGCCCGAGTTTGTCGAGCGCCTCTGCAATCAATGGCCGGGCAAAGTCATGGTTGGTCTCGACGCCAAAGACGGCAAAGTCGCCCTTAACGGATGGGCTGAAGACTCCGGCATTGATGCCATTGAACTGGCGCAGTCGTGTGAAGGTGTTGGTGTGGCAGGAATTGTTTATACCGACATCAGTCGTGACGGCATGATGCAGGGGTTTAATGCAGAGTCGACGGCGTCGGTTGCAGACGCTGTTACCATTCCGGTGTTTGCCTCCGGTGGTGTCAGTAGTTACGACGATATAGACCGCCTTGGTGCTATCGCAAAGCATGGTGTTGCAGGTGCCATTGTGGGCAGAGCGCTCTATGAAGGCACACTCGAACTCGGTGAGGCACAGCGTCGCGCCGGCCTGTTAGCCGCCGGTAACTAAACGGGAGTGTTGCAGTGACACTGGCTAAGCGACTGATTCCCTGTCTTGATGTAGACGCAGGGCGTGTGGTTAAAGGCGTTAACTTTGTCGATATTGTCGACGCCGGCGATCCGGTAGAAGCGGCAAAGCGCTATGGCGATGCCGGCGCTGACGAGCTGACGTTTCTTGATATTACTGCCAGTAACGACAATCGCGACACGATTCTCGATGTCGTCGAAGCAGTTGCCGCACAGGTGTTTATTCCACTGACTGTCGGTGGCGGTATACGCAGCGTGGCAGACATTCGACGGCTGTTAAATGCCGGTGCGGATAAGGTCGGCATTAATACCGCAGCCGTCACCAATCCCGAGCTGGTGCGGGAGGCATCTGAGCATTTCGGTAATCAGTGTATTGTGGTGGCAATAGATGCCAAAAGTGTTGACACCGCAGAGGGCGCCCCGGAACGCTTTGAGATTTTTACCCATGGCGGTCGCAAACCAACCGGTCTCGACGCCGTGGACTGGGCGGTTAAAATGGCTGAACTTGGCGCCGGTGAATTGCTGTTAACCAGTATGGATCGCGACGGCACCAAAATCGGTTTTAATCTGCCGCTAACACGGGCTGTTGCCGAGGCTGTGGATATTCCGGTCATTGCTTCGGGCGGGGTGGGTAATCTGCAGCATCTTTGCGATGGCATCACTCAGGGCGGGGCCGATGCAGTGCTGGCCGCCAGTATTTTTCATTTTGGTGAATACACCATCGGCGAGGCAAAGCTTGCAATGCAGCAGGCCGGGATTGAGGTGCGAATGTGAACAATATGCTCGACGAAGTTGCCTGGAACGATCAGGGGCTGGTGCCGGCGATTGCGCAGGACCATAAAACCGGTCAGGTGCTAATGATGGCGTGGATGAATCGCGATGCGCTGCAGCAAACCATTGAACTGCAGGAGGCGGTGTATTGGTCGCGCTCGAGACAAAAAATCTGGCACAAGGGCGAGAGCTCCGGCCACATTCAGCGAATTGAAGACCTTCGCCTCGATTGCGATGGCGATTGTGTGCTGATGCGAGTCGAGCAAATTGGCGGCATTACCTGCCACACCGGCAGAGAACATTGCTTTTTTCGCCGTCATACCGACACCGGTTGGCAAAATGTCGAACCGGTGCTGAAAGACCCAAGCGAAATTTACTCGAAAAAGCCATAATAGGCGCGAACACTCGACGAGCGGCGACGGCAAAATAGTTGAATAGTCAAATTTTGGTGCAATTGGCAGCGGAACTGGAGCAGCGAAAATCAGCTGATTCCGGCGATTCGTATGTCGCCAGCTTGTATAACCGGGGTACTGACACCATTTTGCAGAAAGTGGGTGAAGAAGCCATCGAGACAATTATTGCCGTAAAATCCGGTGTCAAAGCAGACATTGTGAGCGAAACTGCCGATCTGTGGTTCCACACCCTGGTGATGCTGGCCGAACAGGATCTCGGGCCCGATGATGTTTTGTCCGAACTCGAACGTCGATTCGGCACCTCGGGTCACACAGAAAAAGCGTCGCGCAAGTCGAATTAAAAGGTTAACTACTAAAGGTCAAACACTATGATGCCAAGTATTCCCCAGCTGTTGATCGTGCTGGTAATTGTGGTTCTTATTTTCGGTGCCAAGCGCCTTAGAAACCTCGGCGGTGATCTCGGATCAGCGGTCAAGGGCTTCAAAGATGCTGTTAAAGAACCCGAAGACGGCGAACAAGAGCAGGCGGGCCAGATTGAAGGTGCCACCAAGATGGAAAACGTCGCTGAAGAAGCGGCTGAAACCGTCAAAGAAAACAAACAAGCTTAATGATTCGACTTGTCCGGGCACGGTTCATTGAAACAGTGATTGCCGCAACCGGTTTGCTATTCGAATCAGCCCGACAGGAGGCGCGAAGTGTTTGACGTCGGCTTTCAGGAAATTGTCCTGATCGGCATCATTGCATTGCTGGTGATCGGGCCGGAACGGCTGCCTTCGGTGGCGCGCAGCGTGGGTCTGTGGGTTGGTAAAATGCAGCGCTTCGTTGCCGGTGTAAAGTCCGATCTGGCCAGTGAACTCAAATCGGATGAGCTGCGCAACCTGCTAAACAGTCAGGAAGACCAGATTCGCGAACTGAAGCAGATGGTCAACGAGACGCGCTCCGATCTCGAACGCACAGCCAAAAGTGCCAGTGATTCGGTGTCGCAGGGCATGGACAGTGCTGTCGAGCAGGTAAAAGATGCCGCTGAAACCACCCGGCAAAATCGCGAGAAAATGGAAGAAATTACCCGCGCTGCCAGAGCCACGGCAACCTCCGGACCACTTGCCGAGCAAAACACGCCGGACGACGAATCATCCGACAACAACAAATCTGCATGAGCATAGTATTCAAACAGAAGGGGCCGGTTGTTGGGCATTTTTGCAAGTAAAAAAGAAACTGCAACAGACACCGGCGTAGATGACAACGGTGGCGCCGAGATGGGGCTGCTGTCGCACCTTATTGAATTGCGCGACCGCCTGCTGCGGATGCTGCTTGCGGTGGGTATTTTGTTTCTGTGTTTGTTTCCGTTTGCCGATACCATCTGGACGGCACTGGCGCGGCCACTGCTGAAATACGGTGCCGGTGACATGATCGCTATCGATGTTGCATCGCCGTTTTTAATACCATTTAAAGTGTGTCTGATGCTGTCTATCGTATTGGCAGCACCGTTTCTGCTTTATCAAATCTGGGCGTTTGTCGCACCCGGGCTATACGCACATGAGAAGCGGCTGGTATCGCCTTTACTTATCTCAAGCACTTTGCTGTTTTATCTTGGAATTGCGTTTGCGTACTTTGTGGTGTTCCCGCTGGTGTTTGCGTTTTTTAATAACGTCGCTCCCGACGGGGTAACGGTCAGTACCGATATTGGGCGCTATCTCGATTTTATCCTGACGATTTTTCTGGCTTTTGGCATCGCCTTCGAAGTGCCGATCGCCACAATTCTGCTGGTGGCAGTAGGTGCAATGACACCGGAAAGTCTCGCCAAAAAGCGTCCTTACTTTATTGTTGCGGCGTTTGTGGTGGGCATGTTTCTCACACCACCCGATATCATTTCTCAAACACTGCTGGCACTGCCGATGTGGCTGCTGTTTGAAGTTGGGATATTTTTCTCGCGAATCTTTTTGAAGCGCAAACAGGAATACGTCGACGCAGCAGAGGCACGTTATCAAAGCAATAACGATACAGCTGCAGATGACGGCAATTCCATTGCGCCGGGTTCTGCGGTTACTGACGATGAAGCTGTTGAAGATGCCGGGCTTGAGTCTGAAATAGAAAAGCTCGATCAGAAAAAAACTGACGACAGCAAAGACTGACCGGTCAGCGGTGCACGTTGGGTTGTGCCGCTGCACAACCCTTGCATAAGACTGGCATAGCTATAATGCCGGTTGCTTGTGAAAGCCGGTTCACACCAATCCAGAAGGCTGCACCATGCCACAAAACCATTCAGCCCCGCGGCGCGCCACGCTACTTATCATCATGGATGGCGTTGGTCTCAATCCTTCAAAGCTCGATAATGCGGTGGCGCTTGCAAAGACACCAAATCTCGATGCGTTGTATTCGTCCAATCCGGTGGCCGTGCTGGAAGCTTCAGGTGGTGCGGTCGGCCTGCCAAGCGGACAAATGGGTAACTCGGAAGTAGGGCATTCCACCATCGGTTGCGGCAGCATCCTGCGACAGGATCTGGTGGTGATTAATGACAGCGTGGCAGATGGCAGCTTCTATCAAAACAGTGCCTTCGTCGATGCCTGCAAGGCGGCGGCAACAGCAAAGCGACCGCTGCATTTGATTGGTCTGGTTTCAGATGGCGGTGTACACAGCCACCTTGATCATGTGATGGCATTGATCGAAACCTGCAAGCGGCATGCAGTAGTGCCAATGCTACACATGATTACCGACGGCAGGGATACAGCACCTCAGTGTGCTACGGCCTATCTTGACGATATTGAAGCCGCACTGGCGG
>CAYZVB010000129.1:0-13580 GCA_964481315.1 uncultured Granulosicoccaceae bacterium | reverse complement strand
AGCACAACATCACTAGGGCACCATATCAGCGATCGGAACAATATGTTGGCTGACACCGCTTACAGTTTATGTCGAGCGATTATAAGATCGCGACAGTGTTTCCACCAGTAAACTTTGCCAAGTGAAGTGCCTCGCATGACTTGTCCAGTAGGTCATCAGGACTTAGGTGGCGGTGCGGTGTTACTGACGATACGCCAACGCTGATAGTTATTCGCAAATCGGGAGTTTGGTGAAAATCTTGGAAAGCAAATAGCTCGATGGAGCTTTTCAACTGCTCCGCGATAGCTACTGCATCTCTTTGCGTTGTGGTACCGAGGATAACCACAAACTCTTCTCCTCTAATTCTCGCACCGTAATCGCTGGGGCGGCGTGTGACGCCGGCGATAACCTGAGTCACACGTCTCATACAAAAATTGCTCAGCGTGCGACAGTGTTGTTGCTGATACTTTTCTTGGTCATCTATTTCGATCGTCAGCACGGATAACTCAGATTTATAACGCTGATCACGTCGCCACTGCTTTTTTAAAAAATGCAGACAACCACGTCGGTTACCGAGCCCAGTGAGCGCGTCAATATTGTCTTCTTTCTCAAGCGCTTGACCAGTTAATACTTCAATCGTGCAGTCTTCGTGCAACACGACGTAGAGTTTGCCACGACTGACGTCTATCGGAAGAACTCTAAGTCTATACCAAGCTTGGTGCGTAGGGCTGTGGCACGGGTAAACGTACTGAAATTGTTCTACTTGCTGCTTAAACACTGATTCAAGCCCACTAAGTACTGCCTGTGCATGCTGATTGTTGTCGCGTACTGCCGACTCACAAATCGCTATGTAGTTTATTTCAGACCAAGGCGTTACCACATTACCATGATTCCTAGTGGCGTACTGTTTCCATCCTCGATTGACGGATTTGATATCGCCATTACAATCCAACAGTGCAATATTAGCTGGGTACTCATCATATATTTTCTGAAAGATTTCTGTGTCCATGCTCTCGCAAACGTTCATTTACTCGTCTGATCCTTGGCAGCGGTTGCCATGTATGCGCCTAGTGTTTTTCTTGGTCGCCAATTGAACTCATGTGCTGCTAATTCCACCCCGTGATCCCAATATTATCTATGTAGTGGGACGAGCAATGCTGCCACCAGATCGGCACTTTTACGATCATCTTCCTGCCATTCGTGGTTCATTGCGGACGTACAATCTCGATCGTCGGACCTATGGTATTTCTGCCGAGAAAAGTGATTTGCATAGTTTGGCGCTTAAGTATTGAATTTATGTTGTACTGTGTATTAAGCGGTGCAAGCTTCGATCTGACGACCTTTTTCTACCATTACTTCTGCTTGTCTGATCGATGCATAGTCTATCAGTCGTCCATCCAGTGAGACAGCTCCCTTGCCCTGTGACTCCGCCTGTGACATGGCAGCGAGTATCCTTTCCGCCTTATCAAGTTCTGCATCCGACGGGCTCATTACCTCGTTTGCAAGCGCTATTTGGCTCGGGTGAATGGCCCATTTCCCTTCACATCCCAACACTGCCGCACGCTTAGCTGCGGCAATGTAACCCGGTTGATCACCGAAGTCACCGAAAGGTCCGTCGATGGGCCGCAAGCCGTTAGCACGACAGGCTACCACCATGCGCGCCAGCGCATAGTGCCACATATCACCCCAGTGTGAGGCTCTGGATTGGTCATCAAGCGGGTCAGTTAACACCGCGTAGTCTGCATTAACACCGCCGATGACTGTGGTTCTTGCACGGGTTGATGCTGCATAATCCGCCACACCGAAGTGCAGGCTTTCGTTACGTTTTGACGCAGCGGCAATTTCAGTAACGTTCTGCATACCGAGTGCCGTTTCAATAATGTGTTCGAAGCCGATGCGGCGCCTAATGCCAGTGGCATCCTCTATCTGGGTGACCAGCATATCGAGTGCATAGACATCTGCTGCGGTCCCGACTTTAGGAATCATCAACAGATCGAGTTTTGGACCGGCTTGCTCGACCACATCCACGACGTCGCGATACATATAGTAAGTATCGAGGCCGTTAATTCGCACTGACATCACTTTGCTACCCCAGTCAATATCATTGAGCGCTTCAATCACATTGCTGCGTGCACGAACTTTCTCATCTGGTGCCACTGCATCTTCCAGATCGAGAAAAATAACATCTGCCCGTGACGTTGCCGCTTTTTCGAACAGGTCGGGTTGTGATCCCGGCACTGCAAGCTCACTGCGGTTAAGTCTGGCCGGCGCGGTTTCAATAATGTGGAAGCTCATGGTTTTCTCTTTGGCGAAAGTGATTACTGATAAGCGTTACGGGAAAATTGTTAACCGGTCCAGCCCAACGCAGATGATATACAGTGCATCGATTGCAGCAGGGGAATGGTGACTGTGGTGTCCTCCCCATCGCGTCGTGCATCGCGCAACAATTCAATTTGCAACAAATGTATGCGATCGAGATCCTTCGCGTACCGATCAAACTGGTAGCGGAATTCCGGAAACCGACTAGCCAGAGGCGGTTCACCGGTGATCAGGGTGACGGCCTGAACGCTGCGCTCATATTCTTCGGAGATTTTTCTGAAAATCGTATCACGCACGTTGTAATCTTCGACCAGTGAAGAATAGCCGTGAGCAATGCCGAGGTCAGTTTGAAACAGCGTTTTCTCAGTTTCATCTACCACCAGGCGAAAGAAATCGGATCGCCGAAACATTTCCTGCAACAGGCTAATACCGTTGTCGCCGCGAATAGAATGGAAGCTTTCAACTGCACTACCGAACCCGTACCAGCCGGTAATCAGGTGTCGATTCTGTGTCCATGAAAACACCCAAGGTATCGCGCGCAGATCATCCAGTGTATTGGCACCGAATCGTTTTGCCGGACGCGAACCGATTTTTAGCTTGGCCAGCTCCTCAACGGGGCTTGCCTGTTGAAAGTAGTCCAGAAAACCATCGGAATGTACCAGTGCGGTATAGGCAGTCTGGCTCAGGCCCGACAACGCTTCCATTACATTGTCATACTCTGCGTTTGCCTGACGTGTCGGCTTTTTTAGTCGGTGGGACAAGGTGCTAGACAACAGCAGTTCAAGATGTGCCGCTGCCGAACCGCGATTGGCATAGCGTGCTGATACGATCTCTCCCTGCTCTGTCAATCGAATACAATCGCCCACTGTACCTGGTGGCTGTGCTTCAATTGCCCGGTGTGTTGGCGCACCACCTCGACTGACACTGCCTCCACGGCCATGGAAGAATGTCGTCTGGTAACCGAGTGCATCAAGTGTCGATACGATACGCCCTTGCGCAACATGCACCTCCCAGTTTGAACACAGGAACCCGCCGTCCTTATTGCTGTCGGAGTAACCGAGCATCACTTCGATCACTTTGCCGTTACCCGTCGCCGACGGCCGACTGGCACTGCGCCGCACTGTTGGAATTTGAAGGTACTCACCCATTATACGCGGGGCGTTGCGCAGATCTTCGATGGTTTCGAACAACGGAACAACGCGCAGTTGCGGAGCCTCGCGGTCAAAGCCTGCGTAGCGTGCCAGCAACAACACTGCAGCCAGGTCGTCTGCTGATTGGGTCATCGACAGTATGAAAGGCCCGATGGCTTTCGGGTCTGCGCCTTCGGTTCGTTCTAAGATAAGCGACAACAGGTCGAGCAGTTCCATTGCCTGCGCAGACAAACGTCGTGCATCAAGTTGCGGCAACTGATCAACTGCCAGTTCATCGCGTATGCGCTCCGACCAGTGTCGTGAACCGTAGTCCGGCGATAGCTCGGGGGTTGTCTGCTGCCAGATTTCTTGCAGCGTCTTATTGCACACTGTCGAGTTCTGCCGTATGTCCAGGGTCACTGTGCGAAAGCCAAAGATTTCAGCCGACCAGCGGATCGGCCGGATGTGACGACGCACCAGCAATCCAGCCTGCAGTGATTCAAGCGCTTGCTCAATTGCCATCAGATCGGCAATGAAATCTGATATATGGGAATAGCCCCCCTCGGACAATCGTTGTCTGATGATCGATAGTGCCTGGCGAAACGTTTCATTGGGATTGCACAACGCCGCCGGCTGGTGTCCGATGATCGCCTGCAAAGATTCGAACTCAATATCACTTAGGGTAGCAATGAAGTCACTGACAGACAGTTGCGCTGCTGCTTCCTGCAATGCCTGGTCATAGCGGGCCAGCACGATTTCCTGCCCCTTGTCGAGTGCGTGACGAGTCACCGCAGTTGTGACATGGGGATTGCCATCTCTGTCGCCACCGATCCACGAGTGAAACTGAAGCTGTGGCGTGATGTCACTGTTGACGTCATCAAACGTAATAGCGCGTTGCAGGCTGGCGCACATTTGAGGTACCGCATCGAATAACGTTTCACTGAAGAAGTGCAGACCCCAGCCAATTTCGTCCTCGGGCGTCGGACGATCTAGGCGCAGCTCACCCGTCAGCCACAGCAGGTCGATGTCGGCTTCAATGTCATCGTGCAGGGATTGTCGCTCACGCTTTGTCCAGCGATCAGTTTCGAGCATCACCAGCCCGCGATAGATCCGCCGGTGTATTTCAAGCACGGTCACTCTTTTGGTCTCGGTCGGGTGCGCTGTGAGTGTCGGACCGACGCGCGTACCTGAAACCAGTTCAGCGATGTTGTGTTTGTCGCAGTGTCCTTCGAACAAGCTGGCAAAGCTCTCGGGTATAGCGGCTTCGCCACTCTGATCTTCTATAAGACCGCGTGCGCGAATGGCAACGTTTTCATCGACGATACGTAGCAGCTGATAGCGTATATTGAGCGCCTGTAAATAAGGGATTGCCGCTTTGGCCGTTGGCAATGGTGCCGGCAAGCCGGACGCGAAGTGCATGGCCACTGCCGGTGCTCTGCGGGAGAGGACGTTTTGCCAAAGCGCGAGTACCAGTTGTGTAGAGCCGGCATCCAGAACAGAAAAATCTTCAGATACCATCGTGTTTATGACCACCGTGTCTTGCGATACCTCGACTGGCGATCTGTCTTTGCTGTTCGTTCTTACGTCCTGCGTCAGCTCAGGCACGTGGGTAGCCATGTCATGCAACCTCCAGTCCGGAGGCAGCCATGACTTTTGCCACCGTCGCGCCGATCTCGGAAGGTTGTTGCACGACTCGTACACCGGCCTCGGCAAGTATTTCCGCTTTCTCCGGTGCACTCTCTCCAAAGGCCGAGATAATTGCACCAGCATGCCCCATTGTTCGACCTTTCGGCGCCGTCAAACCGGCTATGTATCCGACCACCGGTTTACTCATGTGCGCTTTCACAAATGCAGCAGCTTCGGCCTCCTGGGGGCCGCCGATCTCTCCGATCATGCAGACAATGTCAGTATCATCGTCCTGTTCGAATCTCACCAGTATGTCCTTAAACGATGCCCCGTTGATTGGATCGCCGCCTATACCTACCGATGTAGACACGCCGATTCCGAGTGACTTTAACTGTGCTGCTGCCTCGTAGCCAAGCGTACCCGAACGACCGACTATACCTACCGTTCCAGGCTGGTAAATATGCCCTGGCATAATTCCGAGCAGCGCTCTGCCCGGACTAATGGTGCCTGCGCAATTCGGACCGGTCAGCGTCATGCGGGAGTCCTTCGGAAATCGGAACATGTAGCGCTTCACCGTCATCATATCCTGCGCGGGTATACCGTCTGTCACGCAAACGCAATAGCGAATACCGCCATTGGCCGCTTCCATGATACTGTCGGCGGCAAAAGGTGGAGGCACAATCACCAGACTGGTGTCGGCACCGGTCTGACTCACAGCTTCTTTGACAGTGTCGAATACCGGAACACCTTCTACGGTTTCGCCGCCTCGGCCAGGCACGACACCCCCTACAACACGGGTACCGTAGTCGATCATTTCACGCGTGTGGAATTGTGCCATCTTGCCGGTTATGCCCTGCACAATAACTCGCGACTGTTCGTTTAGAAGAATGCTCATGCGAATTCCTCCATTGATTGCTTGTGTGGCGCTTTAGAATCGTTTGTCTGTGCATGGAAGGCTGCCGCTTCCACCGATTTTTCTGCAGCTTCGAGTAGTGAAGAAACGCGAATTACCGGTAAGCCACTATTTGCCAGTAGCTCCACCCCGGCTTCTACATTTGTTCCGGACAGTCGCACCACTACAGGCACATCTACGTGATTCTCCCGCAACGCTTTGATCACGCCTTCTGCGACCCAGTCACATCGATTGATGCCGGCAAATATGTTGACGAGGATGGTATCGATGTTCGGATCAGACAGTATCAGCCGAAATGCTTTAGCCACCCGCTCAGGCGTTGCACCACCACCGATGTCGAGAAAGTTGGCGGGTTCGCCTCCTGCCAGTTTAATAGTGTCCATCGTTGCCATGGCCAGCCCCGCACCATTGACGATACAGCCAATTTTGCCGTCCAGGCCAACATAGTTCAGTCCGCGATCCGCGGCATGGCTCTCGCGTGCATCCTCCTGGCTTTTGTCTCGTAGTTCGGACACCTGTGGGTGGCGAAACAAGGCATTGTCGTCGAAAGCCATTTTCGCATCGAGTGCTAACACTCGCCCGTCACCGGTTAACACCAGTGGGTTAACTTCTACCATGGTCGCGTCAAGATCGCGAAAAGCGCGATAACACCCTTTGAGTGTTCTTGCGAAGTGCTGGACAACTGTTGATTTAAACCCCAGTTGAAATGCGATTTCGCGGCACTGAAAATCACGTAGCCCGACGGCGGGTTCAATCACTGCGCGAACCAGACTGTCCGGTCGCTGCGCCGACAGCTCCTCGATCTCCATTCCTCCTTCGTTCGAGCAGATCACCATAATGCGCTGAGTTGCCCGATCTAACACCAGCCCAAGATAGAATTCGCATGCGATATCCACCGCGCACTCGACATAAACCCGGTAGACGCCTTTGCCATCGGGACCGGTTTGGTGAGTCACCAGCTTTTGTCCAAACATTGAGCGACAAGCTTCTTGTACCTCGTTATCTGTCCTGCACACATGCACACCGCCAGCTTTGCCGCGACCACCAGCATGCACCTGAGCTTTTACCACCCAACAATCACCACCCAGCTCCCGGGTACGATATGAGGCCTGTTCCGGGCTATACGCTAGCGCGCCGGGTGGGTGGTCAACGCCAAACTGACTTAGGAGTTCTTTTGCCTGGTACTCGTGAATATCCATGGTTGGGTGCACTCGCTACTGATGCGCAAAACTTTGCGCAGATAAGATTGGGGGTACAGGCTGGGCATAGCACCCAGCCCGTCAAACGATGACATTCCTTCGTCATCTGCTCATGAATCGATTGAAAGTCAGGCCACGTCGCGTATTGCCTGTCGCGATGCGATCCCGGTGTAGTATTGATCCAGCGACTCGATTGCTGCTTCAGCTGACACGTCGGCCCCCATCTCAATCATGGCTCTAACAAACAGCGTGACGATTTCCGCCACAGCCTCGCGGCTTAGTTGGTTAAGAATACCGATGCGGACCTGTACCGGTTCGCTAAGCGTCGGCCAGATGCCGAAGCCCGCGGCCCGGCACTGCTGTACCAGTTCCATCTCGCGGCCAGCCAGTTGTTCGGGTAGATTCAAAACGATAAGGCTGGTCATGTTCGATGTTACGCGACACCCGACTGCTTCTACTGCACCGCGTAGCGCGGCTTCGTGCATGGCATATTTCTCCGAGCGCACAGCGACTGATTCGGCGAGCGTGAGCCGTAATGCCTCGTGGAAAGCAGCAACCGCATACGCGGAATGGGTTCGGTGGTAAGTCGGCTTATCAACATCCTCGCCATCGATGATGCCCCAGTGCCGCGCTTCTAACATTGGATGGTGGACGAACGTGCGCGCACCTGTGGTATTCAGCACGTCTATGTACTGGTCTGTGAAGCTGACAGGGGCATAAGTGAGTGGAAGGCAGCAGATGCCTTTTTGCGGGCAGGAAGCCCACGCACTTACCCCTGGGTAGTCATCAATAGAAAAGTTGTCTACACCGAGCGACGAAACAGCGTCTACCAACCCCATTGCGTTGTGCCTTGCACAAGCATCGGAAAACGCCCTCAGATCGTTAACGCGGCCAGACCCGGTCTCCCAGTGCGCCAGGAAAGCCCACTTAGGCTGGTGCTCCGCAATGGCAGCATGTATCACGGATTCAGTGACGGATTCACCGTGGGGCACTTCAACGGTTACAACAGACTCTGCTCGAGGATCTATCGGATTCGCGGCAAGTTCTTCAGCCGTAGCTGCCTTCATACGTAGAGTCAATCCATCGATGCCAGAGAAAGTACCGTTCACAAACGCGACAATCTTATCGCCCGGCATCACCGCACTCATCATTGCGTCCAGGCCACTCCAGCCAGTTCCTGCAACTCCAAATGTATAGACGTTCTGAGTCTGAAATACCTGCCTCAACATCAACTTGCACTCGGCCATGCCACGTAGCACATCAGCCTGCATATGGTCTGCGACGCCGCATTGCGCAAAACGTTCGAGCACGCGAGGGTCAGTGTTACCGGGCCCCGGACCAGCCGCCAGTGTGTGAGGGATGTGCAAGGGTTCGAAGTGTTGTTGACTCATGTGGGTCGCTCCAGCTTTGTCTGGATGAAGTATCGACTCGACCTGATGATGCGGCAACGCTAGTTACTACTGCTTTGACGAATTATATGGGCAGTATTATTACTACCCATATTGTTAGACATATCGGTTTATGCATAAATCGGAAAATCCGCCGTCAGTTTTCTCACTGATTTTTCGACAGACTCTTCAACCGCTCTGTTGCCTGCTTCGCCATGAGTGGCAAGGCCAGTCAATACTTCAACGATCATCGCTCCAACGAATTTAAATTCACGCGTGCCGAAGCCGCGCGATGTTGCTGCTGGTGTGCCAAGCCGAATGCCGAAAGTAACGAACGGAGACTCGCTATCGAATGGAATACCGTTTTTATTACAGGTGATACCCGCCCTACCAAGTGAAGCCTCAGCGGCTTTGCCAGTAAGCTGTTTTGGGGTGAGATCGACGAGCATTACGTGTGTGTCAGTACCACCTGAAACGAGTTCGAATCCACCCTCTGCAATGGTTTCCGCAAGTACATTGGCATTGTCTAAAACCGCTTGTGCATAACGTTTGAACTCGGGACGCAAGGCCTCACCAAACGCCACGGCCTTGGCGGCAATGACATGCATTAAAGGTCCGCCCTGCAACCCGGGGAAAACTGATGAGTTTATCTGCTTACCCAGCTCAGGGTGGTCAGACAGGATCATTCCGCCTCGAGGACCGCGCAGTGTCTTGTGCGTAGTCGTCGTTACCACGTGAGCATATTCGAGCGGGTTAGGGTGGACGCCACCTGCGACCAGGCCGGCGAAGTGAGCCATGTCGACCATCAATTTGGCATCAACCGAATCGGCTATCTCCCGGAACTTTTCAAAGTCAATTATTCGAGGGTAGGCCGAACCTCCGGCAATGATTACCTTCGGTTTATTCTCAACGGCTAGTTGCTCGACGGCTTCATAGTCAATCTGGTGGGTATCTTTGTCGACTCCGTAAGTAACTGCATTAAACCACTTGCCGGATTGATTAACCGGTGAACCATGCGTAAGGTGACCGCCAGCCGCAAGATCGAGACCGAGGAAGGTATCTCCAGGTCTCATCAGAGACTGAAAGACTGCCTGGTTAGCTTGTGCACCGGAGTGTGGTTGTACATTGACGTGTTCGCAGTCGAACAACTCTCTGGCACGCCTGATGGCCAGGTCCTCAGCGACATCAACATGCGCGCAGCCTCCGTAGTAGCGCCGACCAGGATATCCCTCAGCATATTTGTTGGTCATTACCGACCCTTGTGCCTGCATCACGGCTCTGGAGACAATATTTTCCGATGCAATGAGCTCGATTTCGTTCTGCTGTCGAAGGCATTCATCGTCAATCGCGGTCGCTATTTCCGGATCTGCGGCTGCGATCTCCCGGGTGAAGTGATTATCGCTCATGGTGTCAGTGCTCCTGATCGTTTTTCGAGAAAATCCAGCACGGTAGCCGGTACGGCATATACTCATTACCTTCCACCACGATCATGGAGCGCGGACACAAACAACAAAACAGGTCCATGAAGGGGAATTGAAACTCAAATGGATAGGAAAATACCTATCTGTAGGGGTAAGCAGACGAAGCGCAAACGTTATTATTCGCCAGTACAGGCCCGCAGCGCTGCGCGGTACTTTGTGAACATTCACCAACTGCCAGCACATCACGTGAAATTAAGATGAAAACGATTGACCTCGCTACTTCAGCAACTCACTTGGTGACTGCTAACGACAGGCACGTTAATCACTTCTCACATGTATCCATTGGTGCAAACAAACCGAGTTTTCGTGGAGGTCCTACTGACTATAGGTTGATTAAACTGATTGGTGCTACACACTCCGAGCGTAATAACGCGTTGACGTATACGCCACAACCAAAATTGATAGCTGTCGCTCCCAGAATGGCAAGCGTCAGCGTCGTACCAATTCGGTCAATCTATCGAATGAAGGTTTCTCAAGTGTCAATGTCGAATAACAGATTAAATGTCGTGACTGTGTCGGTATCGGAGTTCAGCGGATTAGTAGGATCCGATAATCCGGTATTATTTCGTAGAAAATGACTTAGCTTTATCGCCATACGATCCGACACCTTAAACGTCATACCTAAGCCTATTTCAGAAAAGGTGTTATCACTACCAAAATCAGATTTGAAATCTGCATTAAACGTAGTAACGTCGTTTAAACGTGTAGAGAAATTAAATCCCAGATAACCGATACCACCATCAAGATCGTCACCAAACACCGGACTGAGGTTTTTATTGCCTATACCCGCCTCACCAGTAAAGTAACCCTTCTGATCTCGCCAAAACGTATGGCCAACACCGAATATCTGACGAGTTGCGGTTTCTATGTTTGCGGGCTTATCCTGCTCCCAATCAATGATACCAAATAAATAGGTATCTTTCTTCCACTGGTATCTTGGCTGGTAGCCCAGAGCATAACGTTCAGCGTTATCACCCTTAATTATATCGCGTATAGGTGCATTGGTGGTCGGGTCAATTTCGACTTCACCTAAATCGTTGCGGCGCTCTACCAATATCGTCGACTCTCCGGATAGCACAGACCCGAACACTATATGACGCCATAAGCCTGTTGATTTCCCAAGCCGAATACCACCAGACAAACTGCGGGCTTCAGAATTGCCACCCGCGTTGGTGAAGCCAATATTAGCAGTACCGCTCCATCCAGTAGCCATGGCTTTCATCTCGTCCGATAGACGTTCTTGATCCTGCGCCGAAGATACATGCGAAAATGAGATTACTGAAGATACCAACAAAGTGCAGCTTACACGTTTGATATTCATCGTTTTTATCCGAGTGACGAGTTAACCGAAATGCGATATTAACTCGGAGTGTTAACATTGTTCGAGCTTAGATACGAAGTTTTACCGATTAAAGTTGATCAGCCATACGCTGGTGAAGGCCAAAAACAGCAACAGATTCGGCAGAGGACCAAACGGAAACAGAGCCAAATAAAACAAGCCAATGCGGACGTCCGACGAATCGCCTTGAGCAGCGATTCAGTGAAAACCACCCAGATTCCAGCAACGTGCTTCTCCCGTGCGCTGAGACGATCTTTGAAACACGCCAGGTCGTGTCTGAGCCAAATACTGCGTACACCGGTCGGAGAGACGAAAATTCCTCGTTTGCGCAATTCATTGCTGGTTCGGGTTTGACCATGTGCTGGATCTTCGACAGCGTACTTCAACACAGCGTCCTCAATCAGCGGATCTACTCGTTTACGAAGATTCGGCTTTCTGCGCGATTTCTCGAATAACGCCTCGACCCCACCATCATCTACTGCTTCCTTATAGCGATAAAAGGTATCTCTGGAAAAGCCCATCATTTTGCAGGCTTGGGATACATTGCCGGTCGGCCGTAACGCTGAGTTAGCAATGATTGCCGGGCATAGCATATCGGTGTGCGCTGAACATGCGTTGGTCTCATTGCACCGACGAGAGCGAGAAATCAACGCTCACCCATTTAAAGAAGCCCTTTCCGTGCTTGAATTGGAAACTTACCTAAGGGCGCACCAATTGATTCGACTATTTTGCTTGCTGGGTGTCGGCTACCTCACGACGAGTTCTATCCCCGCCCATTGGCACCCCCAGCATTGGATCATCGCCTTCGCGCTGTTGGTCATGCTATCGTTCACCGCCATCGACCTACCCAGGATCACCGGCATGATGATGGGTGTTAATATACAACGGTTTCTGTTGCCTCCGACCAGATGGGCTACGTTTCTATTGAAGCCAGCAATCGTACCTCTACTCTGTGCGGAGCATCGGCTGTTAAAAGCATTGGCTGACCCAGTTAAGCCCAGACCTTAAGACCCCGGGAGATCACCGAGGCATGTAGGACCTGTGTAACACCGCAGAACGAGCTCACACGATTTATGACAATAACGGACGCATCAACGTTACCTCGGGATGCCGAGGACATCGTTCAGCAGAGTATTCAGCTCAGCTGTTTGCCGTTGCCGGAACGGTTAACGATGTGGAGCACGCTCACTGAGTCACAGCGCTTATCAATTCTTCCACTGTTACCGCCCGCCATTCATCGCACCATTGTCGAGGGCATTGATGTGGATGAACTATCGGTACTCGCAGGACAATTGGAGGTACGCCATGCGGCCGATCTGATAGAACAGCTTGACAGTGATCGCACCTCAAGTGTGTTCGAAGAACTTGACCACAAAACTGTCCAGGAAATCAATCTACGACTCGACTATCCAGAAAACTCGGCGATTCGCTGGATGACCCCGGCAATCAGCGTCCGACCGGAATGGACGCTTGGAAAAGTTCAGGAACACCTGCGCCGTGAGCACAAAACGATGCCGGCGTACAACACATCAGTCATGGTCACCGATCAACAGAATTCCTTCCTCGGGAAGCTCGCGCTCACAAGCCTGATTTTACATCCGGCTGATCACACCGTCGCCGCATACATGGATTCCGAGGCCGCCCGGCTATCCGAAGATGCCACTGAAATAACGCTCATGGAGGTTTTTTCGGACAGACGACTCGTGAATGTACCTGTGATTGATGCCAATGGACACCTACTGGGGCGCGTGACCGTTGACGATGCGATGCACGTACTAAGCAGGCAGGCAGACGACCAGTTCATGAAAAGAGATGGTCTCGATGGCCAGACCGATTTGTTTTCACCACGCATCAGTAGCTACAAGAAACGCACGGTGTGGCTGGCTGTTAACCTGGCCACGGTGTTTCTGGCCGCCTGGGTCATTAGTATATTTCAATCAACTGTTCAGCAAATTGTCGCGCTCGCGGTACTCATGCCAATTGTCAGCAGCATGGGAGGTATTGCGGGTAGCCAGACACTGACCCTGATTATTCAGGGACTATCAAAAGATCATATCAATTCGTCCAATACTACCTGGATACTGAGAAAAGAACTGGCTGTCGGTTTTCTGCATGGTCTAACCTGGGCAGTGGTTGTCGGTGTGATTACCGGTTTTTGGATTAAGTCAGTAGTGCTTGGAGCTATCATAGCGATGGCGTTAATCGT
>CAYZVB010000128.1:4151-13595 GCA_964481315.1 uncultured Granulosicoccaceae bacterium | reverse complement strand
AAAATTCAATCTCGTTGTCAACCAACGCTCAACGCTGTGAACGATTATTGCTCAAGTCCACCCACGAACAACTACTGCAAGTGAATACGCGGAGAAAGGATCACATGCTTCCACCACGACATGCGCCACAGAAAGCTGAATGGCTGGAGACACTCCTACGCCACAGTCATCGCCGCCAGTACCCGGCGAAGACAACAATCATTCATCACGGCGATAAGCCGGATACATTGTATTACATGGTCGATGGCTCGGTCAGTGTGGTAATTGAAGATGATGACGGACGCGAGATTGTTTTGGCCTACCTGAACAATGGTGACTTCTTCGGCGAAATGGGTTTGTTTGACGAAGAAAGCGAGCGCAGTGCATGGGTCGTTGCACGCAACAAATGCGAAGTCGCTGAAATTAACTACGAGCAATTCCGCAGGCTGGCTGAACAGTCACCGGAAATTCTTTTTGCACTGTCGACGCAGCTTGCATCACGCCTGCGTAAAACCAGTACCAAAGTACGCGACCTGGCCTTCCTCGATGTGACCGGACGCGTCGCCTCTACATTGCTTGACCTGGCTCAGCAACCCGATTCAATTACTCATCCGGACGGCATGCAGATTCGCATCACCCGTCAGGAGATTGCCAGAATTGTTGGTTGCTCCAGAGAGATGGTTGGCCGGGTACTAAAAGATCTCGAAGATCGGGGACTTATCCACGCACGTGGTAAAACAATGGTGATTTACGGCACCCGCTAATCACCTGATAACAAAGTTGTGAATATTAAAAAGCCCTCACTGCGTGAGGGCTTTTTTTGTCTGCACTCAGATAAATACCCTGCACATCATCCGAACAGCTCGCGCAACTTGTCACCCGGAGAGTCGGCACGCATAAAGGCTTCGCCAACCAGAAATGCATTGACATTGTTCTGACGCATCAGCGCTACATCGGCCGGCGCCAGTATTCCGCTTTCGGTCACTGTCAGGCATCCATCGGGAATGTTGTCGAGCATATCCAGTGTTGTATTAAGCGAGACTTCAAACGTGCGCAGGTTGCGGTTATTAATGCCAATCAGTGGCGGCGCCAGTTGCATCGCACGCTCAAGCTCCTGCTGATCGTGCACTTCAATCAGCACATCCATATCAAGGTGCCCGGCAAGTCCGTAGAGGTCGGCCATCTGCGCATCACCAAGTGCTGAAACAATCAACAAAATACAGTCAGCGCCCATCGCCCGTGCTTCATACACCTGGTAAGGGTCGATAATGAAGTCCTTTCTGATTACCGGCAGGTCGCATGCATCGCGTGCCCTGCGAAGGTTTTCTTCACTGCCCATAAAAAAGTCACGGTCAGTCAGAACGGATAAACAACTCGCCCCGCCTTCACTATAACTGCGTGCGATGGCAGCCGGATCAAAGTTTTCGCGAAGTATGCCTTTGCTGGGTGAGGCTTTTTTAATTTCTGCAATGACAGCGGCGCGCCCTTCGCCAATGCTGTTTTTTAATGACTGCGTAAACCCGCGCGGAGCAGATGCATCTGCCGCACGATGTGATAAGGCCTTTAAACTTTCCCGGTCACAGGCATCGGCAATTTCTTCAGCTTTGCGTGACAGAATTTTTTTTAGAACATCGGGGGTGTTATTCATAATGGCACTCCACAACTATGCAGAAAACTGGTTACTGCATTTCACCAGCTCATCAAGTTTGGCCAGCGCGCTGCCATCTTCAAGCAGCGCCAGCGCCATGTTGACGCCCTCTTTATGGCCCGCTGCCTTGCCACCGACATAAATCGCGGCACCGGCATTCAACGCAACAATATCTCTGGCAGCACCCGGCTGGTTGTTTAACACCTGCCTGACCATGGCCAGACTTTCAACGGCACCGGCTACGCGTATATCGTCGATGGGTGACATCGACATGCCAAAATCTGCCGGTGATACGGTATAACAGCGAACTTCACCGTCTTTAAGTTCGGCGACGTGCGTCCCGGCACCATTGCTAATTTCATCCATGCCGTCTTTGCCGTGCACAACCATGGCACCGACGCTACCGAGTTTCTTCAGCACCTGCGCCATCGGTTCGACCAGGTGTTCACTGTAAACCCCCATGACCTGTCGCGGTGCAGAAGCCGGGTTGGTGAGCGGACCAAGCACATTAAAAATGGTTCGCATACCAAGCTCTTTGCGCGGACCAATGGCGTAACGCATAGCACCGTGATGACGCGGCGCAAACATAAACCCGAGCCCTACCTGATCGACGCAGGCAGCTACCTGATCAGCGTCGAGTTCGATATTAACGCCGGCAGCCTCGAGCAGATCTGCAGCACCGGAGCTGCTGGAAACAGCGCGGTTGCCATGCTTGGCGACTTTTAAACCCGCAGCAGCAGCCACCAGCGCACTGGTGGTTGAGATATTAAATGTACTGCTGCTGTCGCCACCGGTGCCGACGATATCGATCAGGTCACTGCTTTCACAACGCACACCACTGGCAAGTTCCCGCATAACTTCTGCAGCCGCGGCAACTTCTTCTACCGATTCATTTTTACAGCGCAGCGCACACAAAAAACCACCGATCTGTGCATCGCCACATTCACCGGACATAATCTGGCGCATCACGCTGTTCATTTCATCGTGCGCGAGGTCTTTACCGTCAATGACTTTTACAATCGCCTCGCGAATATCAAACTTGTTTGCCATAGCCGCAGCCCTGTAGAAAGTTGTTGAGCATATCGTGACCGTTTTCAGTCAATATTGATTCGGGATGAAACTGCACACCTTCAACATCCAGTGTGCGGTGCCGGACCCCCATGATCTCTTCGATGTCGCCGTCTGCCGTTTGTGTCCATGCAGTTACCTCCAGACAGTCCGGCAGACTTTGCTGATCAATGACCAGTGAATGATAACGCGTGGTTACCACCGGATTGGGCAATCCGCTAAAGACACCTTTACCGGAATGATAAACCTCTGAGGTTTTGCCGTGCATGATTTCTCCGGCACTCACTATGTTGCCACCGAAAGCCTCACCGATACACTGCATACCCAGACAAACACCGAACAGCGGCAGTGACCCCGCAGAAGATTTAATCAGCTCTACCGAGATACCTGCCTCTTTCGGGGTACACGGCCCCGGTGATATCACCAGGCAGTGCGGCTTGCTGTCGAGCACCTGCTGTACGGTAATTTCATCGTTGCGCTCGACCGTCACACTGGCGCCGAGTTCACCAAAGTACTGCACCAGGTTGTAGGTAAAGGAGTCGTAGTTATCGATCATTAGCAACATGACTTACGCCTCCTTTTCCTGTTGAGATTTGTTTGGCGGTGAGCCCGCACTGCATGACGATGAAAAGCGACTGACCGATGCGCTGTCGAATCCGGTTTCGGCAAGCCGTGCGGCCTGCACCACCGCCCTGGCCTTGTTCATGGTTTCTTCCCACTCACCGGCAGGGTCTGAGTCGTACACCACACCGGCACCTGCCTGCACAAACACTTCACCATCCTTCACCACTGCAGTACGAATGGCAATGGCAGTATCGAGGTTGCCGTTCCACGAAAGATAACCCACCGCACCTGAATAAATACCGCGCTTGATCGGTTCGAGCTCACGGATAATTTCCATCGCACGAATCTTTGGTGCACCACTGACGGTGCCGGCCGGAAATGTAGCGCGAATGACATCCATTGCCGACTGTCCGGGCTTAAGACTGCCGCAGACATTGGAAACAATATGCATCACGTGCGAATAGCGTTCGATCTGCATTTTTTCAGTCAGACTCACCGACCCGGTGGCGGCAATTCGACCAACATCGTTGCGACCGAGATCAATCAGCATCAGATGTTCTGCGAGTTCTTTGGGATCATTCAGCAGGCTTTCTTCATAAGCGATATCTTCACTTTCGGTGGCACCGCGCGGGCGGGTACCGGCAATCGGCCGCACAGTCACTTCGTCGCCCTCAAGGCGCACCAGAATTTCCGGTGATGAACCAACTATCTGATAGTCACCAAAATCGAGGTGATACATATACGGCGACGGGTTCAGCAGTCGCAAAGCGCGATACAGGCTCAGTGCACTGGCACTGAAAGGTGCAGCAAGTCGTTGTGCCAGCACCACCTGCATGCAGTCACCGGCAGTAATGTATTCGCGAATGCGCTGCACACCTGCCATGTAGGCATTCTGTCCGTACAGTGAACTGAAATCACCGGCTTCAAGCGCGCGCGGCTGATGTTCTGCTAACGGTGGCGCTGGTGCGCGCAACTGACGTTCAATTTCATCGAGACGTTTTTCACCGGCCTGCTCTTCACCGGTCAGCGCATGCACCACAATAATGAGCTTGCCAAGCAGGTTGTCAAACACAATGACTTCATTGGAAATCATTAGTGCGATGTCTGGCGTACCAATAGGGTCGGCTGCTGGCGGGCCACTGAGCTTTGACTCAATATAGCCGATGGTTTCGTATCCGAAATAACCAACCAGCCCACCGATGAATCGCGGCAGTTGATGATCTTCGTTCACGCGGTAGGCAGCCTGGAATGCTTCAATCCATTGCAGCGGATCGGATTCGACTGTTGTCGATACCACTTCATCGTCAACGGTATGAGTAATTTCATTGCCATTGACGGTAATCGACTCCCGACACGGCAGTCCAATAATCGAATACCTGCCCCACTTGTCGCCACCGGTTACCGATTCGAACAGATAAGTTTTCGGCAGATTGGCTACTTTAAGGTAGGTAGAGACCGGCGTGTCGAGGTCGGCGAGTATTTCTCGCGTCAGGACAATTTTCGGGGAGTCGGCTGGCGAAGGAGCTGAGTTGTTGTCTTTAGAGGTGGTGCGCGTTGCGCCCTGGCTGGTATTCATCGGGAAACTCATGAGCTAAAACAGAATCGGAACGGGTGTGGGTGCGGAGGTTGGTGCTTCGCCAACGCCACGAGACGTTCAGTCTGTTGAGTGTAAAGCCCATGACAAAGATCCAGACAGGTAGAGTATGTGCGCAGTTAATTTATCCACAACGGCCGAACCCAGTCAAGCACGTTACAGCGGATTACCGGACTGAGACACGCCTCGGTCGCAGCCCCGAGGGATGGCATTCACCCCCACACGCGCTATATTAGCCACACACCCAACTGACTTGATTTGAGCATGACAACAATACATCAGGACCACGTCATCGACAGCGTTGCCGATGCGCTGCAGTTTATTTCTTATTATCACCCGAAAGATTTCGTCGATGCTGTACACGAAGCCTACCAGCGCGAGGAGTCGAAGCCCGCCAAAGATGCCATGGCGCAAATTCTCATCAACAGCCGCCTGTGTGCAGAGGGACACCGGCCGATCTGTCAGGACACCGGCATTGTTACTGTGTTTGTGAAAGTAGGAATGGACGTGCGCTGGGAAGCCGAGATGACGCTCAACGACATGATCAATGAAGGCGTACGCCGCGCCTACCTGCACCCTGACAACACGCTGCGCGCTTCTATTCTGGAAGACCCTGCCGGCAAGCGTAACAATACCCGCGATAACACACCGGCGGTCATACACACCGAGATGGTTGCCGGCGATACTGTCGAGATAGACATTGCCGCCAAGGGCGGTGGTTCTGAAAACAAATCGAAAATGGCTATGTTGAACCCCAGTGACAGTATCGTCGACTGGGTGGTTAACACCGTACCGACCATGGGAGCCGGCTGGTGTCCGCCCGGTATGCTCGGCATTGGTATTGGCGGCACCGCGGAAAAATCAGCCGTGCTGGCCAAGCAGGTCCTGATGGACCCGATCGACATTCACGAAATCAAGGCACGCGGCCCGGCCACCCGTATCGAAGAGCTGCGGCTGGAGATTTTTGAAAAGGTCAACGCGCTTGGAATAGGTGCACAGGGGCTTGGCGGCCTGACTACAGTGCTTGATGTAAAAATCGCCGACTACCCGACGCACGCCGCGTCATTGCCGGTCAGCATGATTCCCAACTGCGCAGCCACCCGTCACGCACACTTTGTACTCGACGGCAACGGTGCAAGCCTGCAGTCGCCGCCGGCGTTGTCGGACTGGCCCGAGATTACCTGGGACATCGGCCCAAGCGCCCGCTCGATCAATCTCGACACACTCACCGCAGAAGAAGTACAGACTTTCAAACCCGGTGAAACGCTGTTACTCAACGGCACACTGCTCACCGGTCGCGATGCAGCACATAAACGCATTAAAGAACTGCTTGAAAAAGGTGAAGAACTGCCTGTCGATCTGACCGGCAAACTAATCTACTACGTTGGTCCTGTAGATGCGGTCAGAGATGAAGCGGTTGGACCGGCAGGCCCGACCACTTCCACACGGATGGATAAATTCACCGAGATGATGCTGGCCGAAACCGGCCTGCTCGGCATGGTTGGCAAGGCTGAACGCGGGCCGGCCGGCATCGACGCTATCAAAAAGCACAGGTCGGTGTATCTGATGGCAGTCGGTGGTGCGGCATATCTGGTATCGCGTGCCATCACTTCTGCCCGCATCATCGCGTTTGAAGATCTCGGTATGGAGGCTATTCACGAATTTGTGGTCAAAGATATGCCGGTCACCGTCGCGGTAGACAGTCTTGGCGAGGCGGTACATCAGACCGGCCCGGCGATCTGGCGGCAGA
The DNA here is from genome assembly GCA_964481315.1 of uncultured Granulosicoccaceae bacterium. GTDB lineage: Bacteria > Pseudomonadota > Gammaproteobacteria > Granulosicoccales > Granulosicoccaceae. The sequence continues at coordinate 6,992 of CAYZVB010000128.1, read as the reverse complement.
AAATCTCAAGCGGCGAAGTACAGCCCGTCTATTTCAAGTAAACCGTTCAAATACTTAACCTGCGATTACACAACCCGCGGCACGGCAATAGATCAGGCCGCGGGTTGCAGTTTTCCACTGTAATGCACAGGTCAGTCTGCCGATAACTGTCTGTTACCAGACACTAAGGCGACTTAAATGCATAAAACCAACCTGGCGGCGCGTGCGTCGGCTGAACCGTTTTACGCGAGAAACGACGAATCAACCAGCTCTGCCGGACTACTGGCACAGTTGCTTGACGACGCCATCGATCATCAGGTGCGGACTGTTCACCTCGAACAGGAAGCGGATTTTTGTCGTGTACGCAAACGAGTCAATGGCAGGCTCGATGAGACACGTTTTGACTCACCCACTCTGGTGCCCGAGTTGCTTGGTGAGCTTGCGCACATTCGCAATGAGCCGTGCAATTCAACCGACACGTTTACCACCACGGTAAGACACCGCCGCGCCGACTGCCACGTGGTGTGCCATACATTTACAGCCACCGCCGGGCTGGTGCTGACAATTGAAATCAGTCATCCGGCTAACATTCCTGAGACACTTGAGCAAACTGCTCTTTCTGCGGTTGCAATAAAGACGCTTAGAGCGAATCTGGCAAAGAAGGCTGGCGGGATAACGGTTGTTTCAAGCCCGTGCAGCGACCTACTCTGCACACTCTACTACCCGCTGATGGGGGAGCATCAACACCTCGAAACAAAGATCATGTCCTTTGAATTTTCGCAAAGGAAAGACATACCCAGAGTTAATCAGATAACAACGGAAAATCCGCAGTACACAGCAACTGCAGATGCAGACCATGTCTTTATTGACTGGCGGCGCAGCCGTCACACAGAACTGGTAAACACCATACTGGAGCAGTATGTTTCAGCCACAATTTTTATTCAAACCACTGATTCGGCTCATGCAATCAGACAACTGACAGACCTGGCAATAAGCGAGCGACAGCTGGCAAGTAATCTTTCACATTGCATTGCTTTAGATCATGCACACCTGGTGTGCCCGCACTGTGCCGAGGCGCATACTCCAAACAAAACAGAGATTGACCGGATGGAACAACTTGGAATCAGTGCAGACAGCACGCTTAACGATGCACCGGGTTGCGACCGCTGCGGCTTCACCGGGGCTGGTGAACACCGGATACTATTGTCGCTTTGCGAAGCAAACGACAAGCTCAGACAATCAATAGAATCACGAAGTGCCGCTGCAATCAGTAAAGCGCTTGCATCAATACTAAAAAAGCGATCAATCAGGGAACAAAGCAAAGCTCTGATCAGCAGCGGCCAAATGAGTCTACATTCACAGGCATAAAAAAACGCTGACTCTCACAAGGAGGGTCAGCGTTATTTGTCTTTTAAAACAGGCTAAAAGCGTCTTATACCGCGAGCTTTTTCTCTGCTTCTCTTTCCAGCGCTGACTCTTCCGCTCTGCGCTCTTCAAGATCAATAACGTTGTGATAGGTCGCCTGTATGTGCGTTCTAAACATATCTGCAGACCAGATCATTCCAGACGCACCGCACTCTGCATCGACTTCAGTGTAAACAGAACCGTTAATCTGTGTTTTAGCTATCAAATAGTCGCGAAACTTCTGAAACAATGCCTTGTCTACCTGTCCAGGGGATTGCCAGAATGCTTCCAGTGAACCCTGATGAGTAAGGCCCTGCAAGTCATAGATCGCATTGCCCATCGCTTTCACCGGCGTCTGGTGGTAAAGCGAAGAAATACCGACAGTGCTGTTAATCAGTACCGAACCCGTGGCATTGCGCAACAGTGCCGGCAGGTCGGTATCGTGCACATAGAATACACGGCCCTGAACATTGTGCTTTCGTACCAGCTCGCGTATGTGTTTTTTATAACACTTATAGCCTCTGTCGTACGGGTGATGTTTAAATACCAGGTTAGTGTTTTCAGCAGCACTCGCGAAAGACACAATCACACGTTCGATAAATTCCTCAACGCTGCCATAGTCGGAATGCTGAGTCACCTGTGTGTCGTTGTGTACCTGCAGTGGCACCAGGAAGTACGGCAGTTCACCGTTGATTAGTTTGTTACTAACACTCCGCTCGCTGAGCCGGTACAAACACTTTCGAAAGCCCGAGCGTATCCAGTACATTCCTTCCGAGAAAACTTTTAACGATCGATGGTGCTCGTAACCTGGAAAATGACTTCGCATCACCGCTGAAGCGATGTAGTACTTCATGGCACTGGTGGCAGCACTGACAAAAACACTGTTAACCGGTGCCGACGTTTTGTCTTCTGCGGTTTGTGGAACATCCATCGACTCAAGCGCTTTAGCCAGCTCGGTTTTATCACAGGCCCCGGAATTACCGTTTACTCCATCACGCTCCAGCGTCGTGTAGTTGGGCCTGACATAGCCTTCTTCAAAGACAAAGATCTCAACCCCCAATCTTTTGGCTATTGCAATTGCCTGCCGGTGGTAGCGACGACAATCTCCGAAAAGGTAAATACGCTCGATTTCCCGCTCAACAATGACCGACTCAATCCAGAACGGCCACATTGCAGGCGTGTTTCGATAATTGATGTAATCGCCGTGCTGGTAGTAGAAGAAATCACCGCCGTTCAGGTTCACTTTCAGAACGTTATGGCCGTTTTGTTCCAGTTGTGTGGCAAGTTTTCGAAAAAACGGCCCCACCGGTCCCTGGAGAAGCAACACATTACGCGGCATAAGTAAGACCTTTTCTTATATTGCGAACAATGTTCGCGTATTTTTCTAGTCCGGTGGCAGTCAGCGAGCCAGCACTTTGTAACCGTTCTTCTACCAGCGCATCGATGGTTTTTTCGACA
>CAYZVB010000128.1:0-4141 GCA_964481315.1 uncultured Granulosicoccaceae bacterium | reverse complement strand
GCATAAAACGGTCTACCGTATGTAACGACCTTTTTGCCCCAAAGTAGCGCTTCCATTCCCGCCAGCGAGGTCATTGTGTGTATTTCCTCACATAGGTGCATCACATTTTGGATCGGCAGTTCGATCTCAACCCGATCACAAAGGGATGATAGTTTTCCATAATTATCAATTCCGTCATCACGGTTGCCGCTGACCACGTCGGGATGCGGTTTGTAGACGACGATACTTTTCGGGTTCGACGCTCTGACAGCCTGCAGTAACTCAAGGTTGCTGCGAACGTCCGTCGTGCCAAAACGCAGCGAGGCATCACCCTCGACCTGGCCGATCACCAGCAAAACCTGTTTGCCCCGATAGAAATCTGAACCACCGGCCTCATCATTGGCGCTGACATATTTGCTGATACGCTGCTCTTTCAGCGTGTTGATCAATTCGGCAGCACGGGCTTTCTCAGACTCACTGCACTGATAGTTCTGCAGCAGCACTTCAAGCCGTGACGGACGGGTTGCGTCGAAGTAGATGCCGAGGTCATCAACCACCAGAGAACGTGGTGCGGTAAAGTTGCTGCCAAGCCCAACAGATCGCAGGAAGCCGTCTTCCATGCGCGCCACCGGACGACCCTGTAAATGCATTTCAATGGCAGAATCTTCTGATTTTCTACCCCAGACCAGCAGTGATTCACTTTCATCCGCCACATCGTTGGCGACGTTCAGCAAGTCTTTTTTCGACCAGTGTCGGTGAGCAAAATCCTGACTCTGCAGGTACTGGTTAATGTATCTTTTCTTCCACGGCGTAATCCCCACGCAGGTGTAGCGACGCTTTACCCTGCGGCGCTGTGCAAACTGCAGTTCGATATGATCAAGAATCTGTTCAAGCTCGCAGATGTCGCCGGACACCGGATCGACATAGCGCGGATAAAGCAGGTACGCAGCAATAAACAACTGCTCCAGCGCGCGGCTTTCAGTGCGACGCGAATGCGGTGCTTCGTCGGTGGTTAACCCCCAGCCGGCGTAAAACGGCTGTCCGAAACATCGCACCGTTCCACCATGCAGCAACGCTTCCATGCCCAGCAGTGACGTGCCAACATAGATGCTATTAAACGTTGACAGTTGCGTGGCAGGTAAATCATCACCAATAACCCGCACACCCTGCGTTGCAGCGTTTTCTGCCAGATAACCCTGTTTTTTCCCTGCGAGCACGTCGGGATGCACCTTGACGATCACCTGCTCTGCACCATGCTCGCGAATGGCAGAGTCGAGCATTGCATCGAAGCGCTGCTGATCCATACCGCCGAGTCGCACCGACTGATCACCCACGGTTTGGTCAACCACAAGCACAGTGCGGTCAGTGATCTGATCTGCCCATGATTCAGTGTGTACCTCTGTGCCGGGCAGATAGTTGTACTTCGAAATACCGCTATCAACTATTCGGCTGATTAAGTTCTTTGCCCTTACCTGCATTGCCACATCATTGAGGCAGTCGCTCGCGGCATCGATGCCGTTCAACAGGTTTTCCAAACGCGATGGTGCGGTGGCATCGTAGTAAATGCCCACCGGGTCTGCCACCAGTGAGTACTTGCGCGGGCGAATGCTTTTCCCGAACGAACAGATAAATCCGTCTTCAAGTCTGATGTGCGACAGCCTAAAGCGTTGCGCAAGTCGCTCGGAGTGAACGCTGTAAGGTTTAGAGCCCCATGAGTAAACTGCGTTACAATCCCCTTTCACCAGGTATAAAGGGTTTCTTGAAAGCTTTGTCACATCGAGAAATCTTTCGATGTTGGGTATGCGTCCAATGCCCGATGACAATGTAAAGCCCGGCATAGCCTCAGTCTTTGCCGCTCGATACGTCAATACAGTAGCTGCTCATCAACTGACCAGACTGATGGCAAAAAAACTGGCAGCAAGACAAAACAGCACATCGACACTGAGTGATTTCCAGTCCTGTTTCGCCATACGCAGCCACGCTGCAATTCCTGCAGGTTGGTTGTCGTCCTGCGGCAGCACATCATTGGCGGCCGGTTGCGAGCCAGGCTCTGCTGCCGACGTCTCGACTACCGAAACACCATCAACAATAGCCGCGGTCGGTTTCGTTTTGCCATTGTCATCCATCAGTGCGCTGAGCTGATGGATCACCGAAGCACCGTGATCATCCGGACTCTGGATAGAAGCCTGTCCGACAATATTCAGTAAACCGCCGGCAATACCTTTTTCACGCGCTACTTTCTGCAGCGTGTTGACCTCTTCCTGCAGTGCCACAAGCCGTGACAAATAATCTTTGCAGTGCTGTTGCTTTTCTGCCGGACTGACACCCTCTTCAACCAGATCAGGGTCGACCATAGACAACAAAGCAGAGGGATCTTGTTGTGAGGTACTGGTGGCGGCATCCACGACATACCGGTTCAACGCTACCCGATCCATGCCGTAGTCCATACAGCGCTTCTTACCGTCATGCAGCTGGGTAAATGCGTCACTATATTGACTAAGCAGTGGCAGGCTTTGAGCTTCCGCCATGATTGAATCTCGTCAGGAATAGATAAAAATACGAGCAGGATACAAGCCAAACAGACGGAAATAAGACGCTGCAAACGGCACTTAATGCGACGTCTTGAAAATTAAAAAGCAGGTGGCGTCTTTGTAGCAGAGCGGATGAGCAAAAGTCCGGCCGCGCTGCAAAGCACCAGCACCGACAGTAACAGGTTGTAGCCACCGACCGACCACACCAGGGACGCAAAATACGGCGCTATTGCAGAGCCGATCAGATAGAAAAAAGCCAGTAATCCAGACTTGGCACCAAAATCGGTATCACCAAGAAAATCCCTGGCAATCACCGGGCGGATAATGCTCACCACGCCGTAGCTCGCGCCAAATACAATCGCAAACGCAACGGCGACCCACAACCCAAACAACGCGCAGTACAAAAGCGCCATCGACAAACCCATAAACACAAAACAGCTATGCGCAATTAACGTGTGGCTCAGCCGGTGCTGAAATGCCGTCATCACCAGTCTGCCTGCCACCTGCATCGGCCCAATCAGGCTGGCAACAAAAACCGCGTTACCAGCACTAATGCCACGATCACGCAGCAGCGGTAACAAGTGGTGAAGAGTCGAACCATGCACGATGGCCAGCACTGCAAAACCGCACGCAAGCTTTAGCAACAACGGACTACTGAGGTACGTCATGTTAGCGGCTTTACCAGTGGCCGGTAAATCAGCTTTCACATCATGCTCGACAAGCATACCGCCGTACCACAGCAGCGGTGCACTAAGAAAAAAAGCAATTGCAGAAAAACTCAGCAACACCGCTCTGAACCCGGCTTCTTCGGCTACCCAGTGCGCAACAGGAAAGCTGAACGAACTGGCAAATCCGGCGATTAATGTGACGACAATAATTGAACGCTTGGCGTCCTTGCCATACGCGCGAGTAATTAACATAAAGCACGGCTCGTACAGGCAGGCGGAAAGCGTGCAACCAATCAACGCCCAAAGCAGATAGAACTGCCACAGTGCCGTGACGAATGTCAGCAGCAACAAACATAGCGCCCCGGTTGCCGCACCGCCGGCGAGCAATACCGGACCGGCACCTCGATCAATCAATCGCCCGACCTTTGGTGAGCAAACCGCGGAACACAGCAGGGCTATAGTGAGCGCACCGGTGAGTGCAGTCTTTGACCAGCCAAAGCCGTCCTCCCACCGTAATAAAAGCGCTGGAAACACGTAAAGAAGAGATGCCCACACCAGCAACTGACCAAAAGCCAGATAGACGATACCGGGCCGCTTTAACTTATCCTGACGCATGCGCCGGAAGATAACATTAACGAGAAAGCCCGGTCACCGTTTAAACGGCACGACAAAGCGAATACGCCACAAGCCATTAGTCCACAAGGGTGAAACTGTCGCAGTGCTGCCGCAGTAACGCCATACAGCGTTTTTTCACCTCTGCTTCGGCAGCCCAGTTATGACGACCAGACGCAGGGACTTTGTCGTAGGTGTGGTTTCGCGCCGGCACGCCTGCTGAAAATCCCCCGACAATACCGCTTAGTGAATGCTCTTTTAGCGCACCACTGTTTAGTTCGTTTGCCAGCCAGTCAAGAATCAGCAGGCCGGCTGAAGGACTGCTGTCAAGTGTTTGAGATAAACCATCCC
>CAYZVB010000127.1:11450-13617 GCA_964481315.1 uncultured Granulosicoccaceae bacterium | reverse complement strand
GGCAAGCAGTGCCTTGCCGGCCTGAGAGGCATCGCGACCGCTAAGCTGTTGCCGCATGAGCACGCCGAGCGCTTCGGCAAGTACCGCAGCATCGTTTTTTAAATCGAGACTGGCAATGCGTGCCGAGTGCGAGTCTTCGAGGTTACTGGCCACACCGTCGAGATTGCGGGTGCCGACCGACTCTACCCGCGCCTGTTCGACAATATCAAACGCATAGCGGGCTGCAGGGTCGAATGGTGCCGCACGCTGATGCACAGTGCTGTCATGGTGCGCGCGCCACAATGCCAGTGCATCGGTCTGGCCGCGCGTGACGGCAAGTTCTTCAGCACTTAGACCAACGTCGATATCCTGCAGGCGGTTACCACCGATTTCGACAGAGCTGTGTCCGCGCTCGAAGTTAACCTGCAGACTGTCATCACCGGAAACCGCCCGCGCACAGGCTCCAAGAGACCGCTTTAACAGATCCGGGTCTGTGGTAACTTCACTGTTAGGTTTGTTGTCTTCAGCAGCCATACGCAACGCAACATCAGATAGCAGCAGCTACCGACACTTCTTCGTTAAACACACGCTGGTAAAGTTCTTCAAGCAGTTCCCGCTCAACCGGGTCGCACTTGTTGAGAAAAGTCAGCTCAAACGCCAACGCGATGTTTTCGAAGAACTCGCTGTTTTGCGTCCAGGTAAGGACAGTTCTCGGACTCATCACGGTAGACAGATCACCGTTGCGGAACGCCGAACGCGTCAGCCCGGCCAGCGCGACCATCTTTTCAACCGTTGCACGCCCTTCATCACTTTGCAGGTGCGGTGCTTTGGCCAGCACAATCTCAACTTCTTTTTCTTCCGGCAGGTAGTTCAGCACGGTGGTGATTGACCAGCGGTCCATCTGCGCCTGGTTGATCTGCTGAGTGCCGTGGTACAGCCCGGTGGTATCCCCCAGACCGACGGTATTGGCGGTTGCAAACAAACGGAAACTTGCGTGCGGGCGGATGACGCGGCTTTGATCGAGCAGCGTTAAGCGGCCCGATGATTCCAGCACCCGCTGAATCACAAACATGACATCCGGTCGACCGGCATCGTATTCATCGAACACCAGCGCCACGTTGCGCTGATAGGCCCACGGCAGAATACCGTCCTGAAATTCAGTGACCTGTTTGCCATCCTGCAGCACGATAGCGTCTTTGCCGATCAGATCGATGCGGCTGACGTGGCTATCGAGATTAATACGCAGGCACGGCCAGTTTAGACGCGCAGCCACCTGCTCGATGTGGGTTGACTTACCGGTGCCGTGAAAACCCGTGACCAGCACGCGACGATCACCGGCAAAACCGGAAAGAATGGCCAGCGTGGTGCGCGGGTCGAACAGGTAGTCCGGATCGAGATCGGGCACCAGCTCGGAACTTTCGCTGTAGGCCGGCACCTGCATGTCTACATCAATGCCGAAGGTGTCTTTGACCGAAACCGTGGTATCAGGCAGCGGTGCGTTAATTTCTTGTGTGTCTTGCTTCATAACTTGGAGTTTGTTGCCTGATACTCAGGAATTGGTTGCCTCTGACCGGGATGGTTTATCCCGGAGACCGGTTTTTACAGTAAAAAGCCCCGGCATTCGCCGGGGCAGTCGTGATTTCGCTTTTTCCGGCCGCAATAGCCGGTACTGCAGTGTAAATTACATGGCTTTATCAATAACGGCGTGTGTCCATGCGCCTTCCGGTGCTTTGGTGATGACCGGGTCTGAACCGCCAGACAGCAGGGTGTCCACTGTACGCTGATAATCGGCGGGATCAAGCCTGCCGTCGGAACCCTCGGTGAGCTTGTTAATCTCACCCATCATCCGACGCTGGTGCTTCTCAGTCTGAGCACCCGACGCATCATTTTCAAGCACTATATCAGCCGCCTCGTCGGGGTTTTCACGAGCGAACTGCCAGCCTTTCATGGAGGCTCTGACAAATCGGGCTGCTTTATCTACGAACGCCGCGTCATTCAGGTTCTCTTCAAGCACATAAAGACCGTCTTCCATGGTGGAGACGCCCTGATCTTCGTATTTGAAGACTTCGAGTTCTTCGGCGGGAATACCTGCATCGATAATCTGCCAGTACTCATTGTAGGTCATCGTGGAAACACAATCTGCCTGCTTTTGCAAAATGGGATCGACGTTGAAGCCCTGTTTCAACAC
>CAYZVB010000127.1:9136-11440 GCA_964481315.1 uncultured Granulosicoccaceae bacterium | reverse complement strand
GTGACGCCGGCATCACTGCCATCGGTCGCCAGGCTCAGTTTCGACATCCAGCTGAGAAACGGATATTCATTGCCGTAAAACCACACACCCAGGGTTTTACCGGCGAAGTCTGCAGGGTCTTTGATACCAGTTTCCTTGCGGCACGTGAGCATCATGCCGGAGCGCTTGAACGGCTGTGCAATGTTGACCAGCGCCACACCTTTTTCACGACTGGCCAGTGCAGAAGGCATCCAGTCGACAATGACGTCGGCACCACCTCCGGCAATCACCTGTGGCGGCGCGATATCGGGGCCGCCGGGCTTTATTGTTACGTCGAGCCCTTCTTCGTCATAAAAGCCCTTGTCCTTGGCAACGTAGTACCCGGCAAACTGCGCCTGCGTCACCCACTTTAACTGTAGCGTAAAATCATCTGCGGCCTGCACTGCCGAACTGAGAATTCCCAGTGTGGCAGCGATCGAGGTAACCAGCAATTTTTTCATAGCTTTGTTCTCCAACTAGCGGCGATGGGTGCCAGAAAGTTAACACCCGCTCAATGAGTCCTATCAAACCATAAAACAACGATCCGGCAATTGCGGCAACAGCAATCTCTGCCCAGACCATATCGACATTCATTCGACCAACCTCGGTCGAAATCCTGAACCCCATGCCGACAATAGGGGTACCAAAAAACTCGGCGACAATGGCACCGATAAGCGCCAGTGTAGAATTAATTTTCAACGCATTAAATATAAAAGGCATGGCCAGCGGCAGACGCAGTTTAAACAGAGTCTGGCCGTAGCCTGCTGCATAGGTTTTCATTAAGTCACGCTGCATTGCATCGGATGCCGCCAACCCTGCAACGGTGTTTACCAGCATCGGGAAGAATGTCATCACTACAACCACTGCGGCCTTGGACGGCCAGTCAAAACCGAACCACATGACCATGATCGGCGCAATACCAACGACCGGCAACGCCGACACAAGATTGCCGATAGGCAGCAGTCCGCGTTTCATGAAATCGGAACGGTCAATCAACAGCGCAACCAGAAACCCGCTACCACAACCAAGCGCATAACCAATTAACACTGCCTTTAAAAAGGTTTGCTTAAAGTCTGCCCAAAGCGTTGCAGTAGAAGCAGCAAAACGCGTGGCAATAGCACTGGGTGACGGCAATAATACCTGGGGCACTGAAAGTCCGCGTGTTACTGCTTCCCAGATAATTAACAACCACGCACCTAAGGCTATAGGTATCAGCAGCCTCAACGACCAGCTTATGATTTGATTACGCGTATCAACGGATGCGAGTCTTTCGACGGCAAACCAGCCAAGCGCCCACGCCGCTACCAGACCGCACCAGAAGCCGCTGGCTACCTGAGCAACGCTTAAAATCTTAATAAGAAACCAGGCACCGCCGAAAGACACCGCCAATGCCAGTAACGAACCGGATAACGACATACGCTGCATCAGTGCCGGCCAGCCATACCAGGCGGTGACCAGCAGCAATGCAACGCCTGCATATATGGTTATTGCAGCAGCGTTGTGAGTGCCTATCGTTTTATCTGCAACCGGCAAATACAGCAGTAACAATGCACCGGCAGCAACAATGGTTAGTAACGCTTTTTGCAGCAGCGTAACGGTAACGGCGGGGCGCGATTGTGCCATCACTGCATCCCCATACGCTTGAGCACAACATGATTAGCCAGAGAAACCAGTCCAACCAGAACTGCGGCAAGCACTGAAGCCATCACCAGCGCAGACCAGATTTGTATCGTCTGCCCGTAATACGACCCTGCCAGTAACCGAGCACCCAGGCCGGCGACCGCACCGGTCGGCAACTCACCGACAATGGCGCCGACCATTGAAATGGCAATGGCCACTTTCATACTGGTAAAAAGATACGGCATTGCAGCAGGCAGCCGCAGCTTCCACAGCGTTTGTGAAGCAGAGGCACTGTACGTGTGCATGAGATCTACATGGTTACGCTCCGGCGAACGCAGGCCTTTTACCATGCCGACTGCAACCGGAAAAAAACTTAGGTAAGTAGATATAAAAGCCTTCGGCAACAAGCCCTGAATACCGATGGCATTTAGTACAACAATGATCATCGGTGCAATTGCCAGAATAGGAATAGTTTGGGAGGCAATAATCCACGGCATCAGACTTTTATCAAGCGCACGGTTGTGCACAATAGCAACCGCCAGCAACATACCCAGGGCAGTACCAATAATAAAGCCCAGCAACGCGGTGGATAAAGTAATCCACGAGTGATAGATCAGGCTGCGCTTTGACGTAATCTTTTTTTGCACCGTCGTTTTATAAAGCTCA
>CAYZVB010000127.1:0-9084 GCA_964481315.1 uncultured Granulosicoccaceae bacterium | reverse complement strand
GTTCCTGATTGAGTGTATCGCTAATCAGTTGACTGACGGGTACGTTCTCGAGGTTGCCGCGTTTGTACATGTCTTTTTGAAAAGGCGTGTTTAAACCAACGGCGGCGATATACCAGATCACAAATATTGCGATGACCACCACAACTACCGGCCATACACGGGAGACGATTGTGTTCCCCTTACTCAAGCCGGAGCCCCGCAGACAACGCAGCTAGCCATAGCGTCGTCACTAGTCATAGCTATGTCCCTCGCGTAAACCTTCCCTGACTCGATGCGCTATATCGAGAAATTCAGGGGTTTCACGAATATCGAGTTCACGATGGCGTGGCAAAGGACTTTCGATCACATCAATTATCCGACCCGGGCGCGGCGACATCACCACAATATGCGTCGACAGAAACACCGCCTCGGGTATGGAGTGGGTAACAAACACCACCGTTTTACTGGTTTTGTCCCAGAGCTTAAGCAACTGTTCGTTGAGATGATCACGAACAATTTCATCGAGCGCACCGAACGGCTCGTCCATTAACAATAGATCGGGCTCTACCGCCAGTGCTCTTGCAATGGATGCACGCTGCTGCATGCCACCGGATAACTGCCACGGGTATTTTTTTTCAAAGCCGGACAGATTAACCAGCTCGAGGTTACGCTCTACCCGCTGTCTTTGCTCCGCCTTCGACAACCCCATGATTTCAAGTGGTAGCGCGACGTTTCTGGAAATAGTGCGCCACGGATAAAGAGACGCAGCCTGAAACACATAACCGTAGGCACGCGCCAGTCTCGCTTCATGCGGGCTGACGCCGTTGACCACAATATTGCCGCCGGTCGGTTGTTCAAGATCGGCAATTACTCGCAGCAGGGTTGTTTTGCCACAGCCGGACGGACCGATGAATGACACAAAGTCACCCTGCTGTACCGACAAGTCGACGTCGGACAATGCATGTACCGGCCCGTCGTTAGTCTCAAACGTTAGCGACAGTCCACGGGCCGTGATGGTATCAGCAGTGTTGGTATTAGTGACTGCCATCAGACTCCGGCCGGCATTTTGGCCGGATCACGGACTACAGGACGAGGCGACGTGAGCTCTTTCCACTGCGACAATGCTTTGTTCACTGCCGGGTACGCATCGCGGGCCACAAACTCACCGTGCCCTTCCTGTGCCTTAACTTCGTCTTCGGTCACCGACACCACACCGCGGGTCATGGTGAAGCGCGGCAGGCCGGTAACCTCAATGCCTTCAAAGACATTGTAATCAATTGCCGACTGCTGTTTGTCTGCTGCAATGGTTTTACTGCGCTTTGGATCCCACACAATAATATCGGCATCGGCACCTTCCAGAATTGCCCCCTTCTTTGGGTACATGTTCAGTATTTTGGCGATGTTGGTCGACGTAACAGCAACAAATTCATTAGGTGTCAGCCGGCCGGTATTGACGCCTTTGGTCCACAGCACAGGCAGTCTGTCTTCAAGCCCCCCTGTACCATTCGGTATTTTGGTGAAGTCACCAAGACCGAAGCGCTTCTGTTCAGTAGTGAAAGAGCAATGATCAGTGGCCACCACCTGCAGGCTGCCGGCCTGCAAGCCTGCCCACAGACTGTCCTGGTGATCCATACTTCTAAATGGCGGAGACATCACCCGGCGCGCTGCATGATCCCAGTCTTTATTAAAGTATTCGGATTCATCAAGCGTTAGGTGCTGTACCAGCGGCTCGCCATAAACGCGCATACCTTTCTGCCGTGCGCGGCGAATTGCTTCGTGTGCCTGCTCGCAGGATACATGGACTATATACAGCGGTACACCTGCCATATCGGCAATCATGATAGCGCGGTTGGCGGCTTCCCCTTCCACTTCCGGTGGACGCGAGTAAGCGTGGCCTTCGGGACCGTTGTTGCCTTCTTCGAGCAGCCTCGCCTGCATTTGTGCGACGACATCACCGTTTTCTGCATGCACCAGTGGCATGGCACCAATGGCTGCACAGCGCTGAAACGACGAGAACATTTCATCGTCGTCGACCATCAGTGCACCTTTGTACGCCAGAAAGTGCTTGAAAGTATTAATGCCACTGTCTACCACAGTCGCCATTTCATTGAAGACCTGTTCATCCCACCAGGTAATGGCCATGTGAAAGGAGTAGTCACATGCAGCTTTAGATGTTTTGTTGTCCCACATTTGCCGTGCTTCAAGCAGTGACTGCCCGGGTGAAGGCAAACAAAAATCCACCACCATGGTGGTGCCACCCGACAGTGCGGCACGGGTGCCGGATTCAAAATCGTCCGTTGAATAAGTGCCCATAAAAGGCATTTCAAGATGTGTATGCGGATCGATACCACCGGGCATGACATAACAGCCGGTGGCGTCGAGCTTTTCATCACCCTTAAGGTTTTGACCAATCGCGGTAATACGGCCGTTTTCAACGAGCACATCGGCCTGATAACTTAAATCGGCGGTAACAACCGTACCACCTGCAATGACTTTGCTTTTGGATTTAGCAGCACACATAAGTTTCCCCTATTCGACCACTTCCGCGGTTTCTACCACCGCGTGAAAAAGTACATTGGTTCCGGCAGCAGCCCATGCCGGTGTTATTTCCTCGGCTTCGTTGTGTGATAACCCGTCAACGCACGGGCACATCACCATGGCGGTAGGTGCAACGCGGTTTATCCAGCAGGCATCGTGACCGGCACCGGATACAATATTCCGGTGGCTGTAGCCGAGTCGTTCTGCAGCACTGCGTACCGCGCTCACGCATTGTTCATCAAACGCTACCGGGTCAAAGCCGCCAACCTGCTCAATCTCGAGACCAAGGCCGGCTTCATCACATATTTTTTTTGCACCTTCGCGAAGTTTTGACTCCATGTCGGTGATAACAGCTTTGTCCGGGTGGCGGAAGTCGACAGTAAATACACACTTACCCGGAATGATGTTTCGCGAGTTAGGGTAAACATCACAGTGACCTATGGCACCCACCGCATCCGGTTTATGAGACCAGGCGATTTCGTCAACCAACTGGGTGATTTTTGCCATACCTAAACCTGCGTTCACACGCATTGGCATTGGCGTTGAACCGGTATGACTTTCCTTTCCGGTAACAGTCACCTGCAGCCAGCACAGGCCCTGCCCGTGCGTGACCACACCGATGTCTTTATTTTCTTTTTCGAGTATTGGGCCCTGCTCAATATGTAACTCAAAGAAGGCTTTCATTTTACGATCACCGACTTTCTCATCACCGCACCAGCCGATACGTTTGAGTTCGTCGCCAAGTTTTGCACCGTCGGCATCTTCACGATCATAAGCCCAGTCAAGCGTGTGCACACCTGCAAACACACCAGAGGCGACCATGGCCGGAGCGAAGCGGGTACCTTCTTCGTTAGTCCAGTTAACAACAACGATCGGATGTTTGGTTTTAACGTTCATATCATTGAGCTGGCGGATAATTTCAAGCCCGCCCAACACCCCAAGAACGCCGTCGTATTTGCCGCCGGTGGGTTGCGTGTCGAGATGGCTGCCAACGTACACCGGCAGGGCGTCAGGGTCGGTACCTTCGCGGCGTGCGAACATGGTTCCCATTTGATCGACCCCCATGCTAAGCCCTGCGGCATCACACCAGCTTTTAAACAGCTCACGTCCTTTAGCATCGTCGTCGGTCAGCGTTTGACGATTATTGCCGCCTGCGATACCCGGCCCTATTTCCGCCATCTCCATGATTGAATCCCACAGTCGTTCGCTGTTGATTTTCATGTTGCTGGAAATGGTCATGGTTCCCCCTGAAGTGTTGCCGCAAATGCGGATTGGTCAGTCGAGCTTTTTTATAACAGCACTAAGTGTGTCGAATAGAAAGTCAATTTGGTCTTTACTGATAATTAACGGTGGGGACAAGGCAATAATATCCCCGGTAGTACGGATCAGTAAGTCGTTTTCAAAGGCGTTGAGAAAAGCCGTGAATGCACGTTTTGTGGGTTCACCGGCAATGGGTTCGAGTTCAACGGCGCCGATCAGCCCGTAGTTTCGAATATCAATCACATGCGGCAAACCGCGCATCGCGTGCAGCCTTTCTTCCCAGTACGGCGCGAGTTCAGCAGCACGCGTGAGCAACCCTTCTTCGCGATAAGTTTGCAGTGTACCCAGCGCTGCAGCACAGGTCATAAAGGCATCGTGAATGTCGTCACGTACAAACACCGCACCCATGGGTATCACACCACTGGTAAGTCCTTTGGCGGTGGTCATCATGTCGGGCACAACGCCGAATACATCTGCCGAAAATGCTCCACCAAGGCGCCCGAAGCCGGTAATGACTTCATCGAATATTAGCAGAATACCGTGCTTGTCGCAGATGTCGCGCAGCCTTTGCAGGTAGCCCACCGGTGGCATTAATACACCGGTCGATCCAGCCATCGGTTCGACAATAACGGCCGCAATGGTTGATGCATCGTGTAGTGCAACAAGGCGTTCGAGATCGTCGGCGAGCTCCGCACCGTGCTCGGGTAAACCACGCGAGTAAGCATTTCTTTCAATGTCATGCGTATGGCGAATGTGATCGACCCCGCCAAGCAGCGTTCCAAACATCTTGCGATTAGAGACAATACCACCTACGGATATGCCACCGAAGTTAACGCCATGGTAGCCGCGTTCGCGACCGATCAGCCTGGTGCGGCTGCCATCGCCGCGTGCACGATGATAGGCAATGGCCATTTTTAATGCAGTTTCAACCGACTCCGAACCGGAGTTGGTGAAAAACACGTGATTCATGGATGCGGGCGATATATCGGTGAGCTCGGTAGCGAGCTCAAAAACTTTCGGGTGGCCAAGTTGAAAAGCCGGCGCATAGTCGAGCTCGGCCACCTGCTTTTGTACTGCCTCAATAATTTTCGGACGTCCGTGCCCGGCATTGCAGCACCACAGACCTGCGGTACCATCGAGTACCTGTCTGCCATCGTCGGTGGTGTAGTGCATATCTTTCGCCGACACCATCATTCTTGGCGCCTGTTTAAACTGCCGGTTGGCAGTGAACGGCATCCAGAACGATTCGAGGTTATTGGGTCGGCTGACTGATTTAGACATGACGGTTTATCTGTGTTGATAACAAATCGGGAAAAACTGAGTGTTCAACGAACCTGAAAATCGCGCTTCCCTCAACAGCGAACTCAGCACTATACTTGGTCCTGTTGATCAACGTATCCCAGCTCGAAGAATTGGTCAACGGTCGTAACACGGATAATTACCTGCTATTACAAATTGTCGCCGGAAAACATATGTCCGATGCAAATAAAAAAACGCCGGTGGACAAGCCCTCTCGCATACAGATTCGCAACCGGCAAAAAATTCTTGACGCAGCGCTTGATGTGTTTTCACGCTACGGGTATCGCGGCAGTACTGTTGCACAAATCGCAGAGCGCGCTGAAATGTCGAAGGCAAATCTGCTTTACTACTATAAAAGCAAAAACGACATCTATGTAAAAGTACTGGAAAACACTTTGTCCGCATGGCTTGCCCCGTTAATCGACCTTAAGGCGGACGGTGACCCTTTTGAACAAATCTGGGCCTACACACAAAGCAAGCTGCAACTGAGCATCGAACAGCCGGAGGCGTCGAGATTGTTTGCCAACGAAATTCTTCAAGGCGCCCCCATGATTAAGGACTTTTTGCAAACAGACCTGAAGCAACTGGTTGACAAAAAATGCGACGTTATCCAGCAGTGGATTGACACTGGCCGTATTGCACCGGTTTGCCCTTTGAATTTGTTATTTCTCATTTGGGCTGCCACACAACACTATGCCGATTTCAGCGCGCAGACAGAAATTCTGAGCGACGACAGCACAACATTGCACAGCAATGCAGAACACACACTAAAAACCATCATCATCAACGGACTTGTACCACGCTGAAAATCCACCTGCTAGCTCGTTGCCATCGGGTTATTCGGGTGTGTTGTCCAGTTGCCGTAGTCCGCCGATATTTCCGTGTTGGTACGCGGGTCGGTACCGGAGGTTAGCTGCTCCATGGTGATGCAGTCATCCACCGGACAAACACTGACACACAGGTTACAGCCAACGCATTCTTCATCGATCACTTCGAAATAACGTTTGCCGTTTTTCTGCTGCGTAATAGCCTGGTGCGAGGTGTCTTCGCACACCACGTGGCACCTGCCGCACTGAATGCACTTATCCTGATCAATTCGGGCTTTAGTCACATAGTTTAAGTTCAGATACTGCCAGTCAGTCACATTGGGTGTGGCAAGACCGACAAACTGATCAACACTGGAATAGTTTTTCTCGTCCATCCAGTTGCTAAGCCCGGTGGTCAGCTCTTCAACAATTCGAAAGCCGTAAGTCATTGCTGCCGTACACACCTGCACGTTGCCGGCACCAAGCGTGAGAAACTCTGCGGCATCACGCCAGGTGGTAATACCGCCTATACCGGAAATCGGTAAGTTGGCAGTATCCTGATCACGGGCAATTTCAGCCACCATGTTCAACGCTATCGGTTTTACCGCCGGACCACAATACCCGCCGTGCGATCCTTTACCATCGATGGAAGGCTCCGGCGACATGGTATCGAGGTTAACGCTGACAATAGAACTGACCGTATTAATCAGTGACACTGCATCGGCACCACCGGCAAGGGCAGCACGTGCGGGATAACGAATGTCGGTGATATTAGGCGTGAGCTTGACAATAACCGGCATGGCGGTTGTTTCCTTGCACCAGCGGGTCACCATTTCAATGTAGTCCGGTACCTGCCCGACCGCAGCACCCATGCCGCGCTCCGACATGCCGTGCGGACAACCAAAGTTTAATTCAACACCATCAGCACCGGTGTCTTCGACTTTCTTTAAAATATCTTTCCAGTTTCTCTCTTCACACGGCACCATCAGTGACACCACCATGGCGCGGTCGGGCCAGTCTTTTTTTACCTGCGCTATCTCATCGAGATTAACCTGCAGTGGTCTGTCGGTAATCAACTCAATGTTATTGATACCCATCACACGACGGTCGGCACTGTGCACCACACCATAGCGAGGTCCGTTAACGTTGACGATGTGCGGGTCTTCGCCCAGCGTTTTCCACACCACGCCTCCCCAGCCGGCCTCAAACGCCCGCACCACGTTATAGGCTTTATCAGTTGGCGGTGCGGATGCGAGCCAGAACGGATTGGGAGAGGTAATACCGGCGAATGTTGAAGTAAGGTCAGCCATGATGTGTTCTCCGTTTACGTCAGTTGCCGGTGAATTGCTTCGGCGGCAAGTTTGCCGTCCTGTACCGCGCTGACGGTGAGATCGTCGCCGTCGGCCACACAATCACCACCGGCAAAAATATTTGCGTGACTGGTTTGCCTGTCGGCATTAACCACAATTCGATTCCCTGTTAACTCAAGCGCGATACCGTCAAGCGGGTTAGTCTGTAAATCCTGACCAATTGCCTTAAACACCTGATCTGCCTGCAGCACCGTATATTCACCCGTACCGGTGAGTTTGCCATCGCTTAAGGACATTTGTTCAAGCTCTACCGATCCAACCCGGCCGCTACCATTGTCGATAAAGCGCACTGGCTGCAGGTAGTGTTTGATCACCACACCATGCGTCTGCGCTAAATGCTGTTCATAGGTGCTGGCGTTCATGTGTTCGGCACCGCGACGATAGGCGATGGTGACTTCAGATGCACCAAGCATTTTCGACTGAACGGCAGCGTCGGTAGCGGTCATACCACCACCGATGACCAGCACATTGTCGCCGGTGTTAAGCGTTGAATAATCCTGCGTTTGTCTGAGTTGTTTAATAAAATCTACTGCGTTCTCGACACCCGCCAGTGAATCACCTTCCATGTCCGGCGAGTTGACATCGCTCAGGCCAATGCCAAGAAACACCGCGTCGTACTGCTCAGTCAGATCAGACAGTTTGATGTCAGCACCCAGCGATGTGCCGGACTTTATATCGATTCCACCAATACCCAATACAAAATCAACTTCGCGCTGAGCAAAATTATCAACCGTTTTGTACGCGGCAATGCCGTATTCATTAAGCCCCCCCGGCTTATCGTTGGCATCGAAAACCGTCACCGCATGCCCGTACATCGAAAGCCGGTGCGCGCAGGCGAGTCCGGCCGGTCCCGCGCCAACCACTGCCACCTTGCGTCCGCTTGGCGCGCCCCGCTGGTACGGGTGCTCGCCGTCGGCCATTAACACATCGGTTGAGTAGCGCTGCAGTGCTCCAATCTTTACCGGCGCGTTTTCGGCCGTTTGCCGCACGCACGCCTGCTCACACAGGGTTTCAGTCGGGCAAACCCGCGCGCACATGCCGCCGAGAATATTTTCATCGAGAATGGTCCTGGCCGAGCCGCGAGGATTGCCGGACTGAATCTGGCGGATAAACAGCGGCACATCTATGCCGGTCGGGCACGCCGTCATACACGGGGCGTCGTAACAGAAGTAACAGCGGTCTGCCTCAACTGCGGCTTCATGTGCCGACAGCGGCGGGTGCAGATCGGATTGCAGTTCAATCGTCGGGTCTGTATCGCGCATTTTCCTCACCAGTGCGATGCTTCGGGATGATTAAATCAATTTTTATCCAATTGGTCAAACTTTTCAAAACTGCGCTGGCAATGGTTTTTCGAGCGGGCATGCGCTGTTAATATTGCGCACCGCTCTCTTCTGGAACTACCAATGGCCGTTGGCGAAAAGATATTCACCTTCTTCAATGAAAAATGGGAGAAGGGCAACACCCCGATTATGGGGGCAGCCGACCACGCCACCTGGCTCGGCACGCTGGTTTTCGATGGCGCGCGAAAATTCAATGGCGTGTCACCTGATCTTGAAGCCCATTGCGAACGGGTTAATCAGTCGGCAATTGCGATGGGTCTGAAGCCTACCCTGTCGACTGCTGCGATGATGGAAATTACCCACGAGGGACTCGCCAACTTTGCCGCCGACGATGCCATTTATATTCGCCCGATGTACTGGTCAAAGGAATCCGATGCCACGGTGGTGAGTGGCGACCCTGAATCAACGCAGTTCTCGTTATGTCTTGAAAGCATCCCAATGCCGGATGCAGACGCCAGTATGACGCTGACCACCACCACCTTTTGCCGACCG
>CAYZVB010000126.1:0-13621 GCA_964481315.1 uncultured Granulosicoccaceae bacterium | reverse complement strand
GCACCAAAGGTGTCAGTGTCGAAGACATCCCACGCTTCATGACCACCGTTAAAAACGCCTGGAAAAAACTCGAACACGACGAAGGCCGCAAAGAACTGACCGAGCTCGGCACCAACGCCATGATCGACACCATGCAGGCTTTCGGTGGTTTACCCACCCGCAACTTTCAGGAAGTACAGTTCGAAGGCACAGACAAAATCAACCCCGAGGCTATGGTCACTCCCAACGCCAACGGCCACACCAATCTGTTAACCAACAAAGCCTGTTTTGGCTGCACCATTGCCTGCGGTCGCGTCGCACACATCGACCAGAACCACTTTACTATCGTGAACCGCAAAGAGTACTGGCATGCCTCGGGCGGCCTTGAATACGAAACCGCTTTTGCGTTTGGTCCGGTGTGCGGTGTGGACGATATCGACGCACTTACGTTTGCCGGCTACATGATGAACGAACACGGCATGGATCCAATTTCATTCGGTGTGACTCTTGCCGCAGCCATGGAACTCTACGAACGCGGCATTATCACCGACGAAGACACCGATGGTGTGCCACTGAACTTCGGCAACGCCGAAGCACTCACCATCATGGCAGAGAAAACCGGCAAGGCAGAAGGCTTCGGCAAACAACTTGGCCTTGGAGCAAAACGCCTGTGCGAAAAGTATGGACACCCGGAACTTGCCATGGTTGTGAAAGGCCAGGAGTTTGCCGGCTACGACTCACGCGCCCTGCCCGGCATGGGGCTTGGTTATGCCACCAGCAACCGCGGTGCCTGCCACCTCAAGCACGATGTATTCGCTGAAGACATGGAAGACCAGAGCGCTCAAGGTAAGGCACAGCCGTGTAAAACCTCACAAGATGCCATTGCCACCATCGACAGTACCGGGCTGTGTCTGTTTACCTCCGGCGCATGGGACCTTTCAGACTATGCCGAACAGCTCGACGCAGCCTGCGAAGGCAACTGGACGGTACAAAAACTTGAAAACGTTGGCGAGCGTATCTGGAACCTCGAGCGGCAGTTCAATCTGGCAGCGGGCTTAAGCAAAGCCGACGACACATTGCCTCCGCGACTACTGAACGACCCTGCACCAAGCGGCACCGCTAAGGGCCGGGTCTGCGAGCTCGACACCATGCTTACCGAATACTACGAGCTGCGCGGCTGGAATGATCAGGGCGTGCCTACCGCAGAGACACTGCAGCGCCTTAACCTGCAATAAAGCATTTTGAGCATGCACATCAGCGTAAAAACCACCGGCCTGCTCGGCAAGTATCTGCCGGCAGGCAGCAGCCGCAACCGCGGTGAAGTTGAACTACCCGACAACAGCACCGCCAGAGACTTGCTGAACACACTGGCTATCCCTGACGATGGCCGCTGTTATGTCAGCATTAACGACACCATGCTGCAGGCCGAAGAACTCGACACCACCGTTATAAAGCACGACGACAAAGTTGTGCTGATGGCACCAATCAGGGCCGGCTAATTATTAACTAACGGGGCTTTTCAAGCTGCCACTGCAGGTTAGCCTTCACAGTCGGCCACTCAGACGAAATTATTGAATACACCGCCGTATCACGCAGTGTGCCGTTAGCCATAATCATATGTGAACGCAGCACGCCATCAAGCTTTGCGCCTAGCCGTTCAATGGCACGCCTGCTTTGCACGTTTACAAAGTGGGTTCGAAACTCCACGGCCACACAATCGAGTTGCTCAAATGCGTGCTGCAACAATAACAGCTTACACTCGGTATTAAGCGCACTGCGCTGAACTGACTTCCGATACCAGGTCGAACCGATTTCAAGCCGCCGGTTGGCTGCATCTATATTCATGTAAGTTGTCATACCCACTGCACGGTCATCGGACTTGTCAATAATGGCAAACGGCAGCATGGAACCGGATTCCTGCAATGCTAAACGACGATCAATTTCACTACCGACGGCTGCAGGCTCGGGTATAGTGGTGTACCACAGCTTGTGCAGTTCACCGTCGGCTGCAGCTTCCTGCAATTCTGCTTCATGCTGCTGCGACAGTGGCACCACTTCTACAACATTGCCACTAACAGAAAACGGCTCGGGCCACATAATTGTGCTCCAAAAGTGCGATTAATCTAGGGAAACAGCTGTAACCCTTTGTAGGGTTGTTTTTCAATCGCCCGCAGGCGCGATTGCAGGTCGCCGGCATGCAGCTCCAGCTGATGACCGTCCGGGTCAAGGAAGTATACCGAACTTCCTTCGCTGCGATTCTCGCGCCACAGTCTAACACCGGCACCGATGAGTTTTTTCCGCCATGCCGGAATACTTTCGTCACTGACGGTAAACGCAAAGTGCGTATAGTCTTTCGCCGGAACCGCGTTATCCAGCGACAAACACAGCCACAAACTACCCGCCTGCAGGTAGGCACCGGAGTCCCACCGCGCAACGATTTGTATGCCGAGTAAATCACCATAAAAGCGGCATGACTGATCAAGGTCTGACACTGCAATTGTCAGATGATTAAGCCCGGATATCACAGTGCCGCTCCGCCAGGTTTATAAACAGGGGGTTTATACAATAGCAACGGTGGCATTGTAACAACCCGGATAATTTCATTGATACAATATTCTTATCGAGAACGATACTTACTGCGAATCGCATCAAGCTCGCCTTCACTTAAAACATCAGACACCCGCCTTTGGGGCGATTCTGCAGGGGTATTTACCGGTGCGCTAGTGCGCATCGGTACATTGGCTTCAGCAGAGACCGACCCTGTATTTTTCAGGGCATACATATTACGCAAATCGATACAGGCAATGGCCATAGCAAATACAGCCGTGGCAAGTAATGCATAAACAACAACCGTTACTATCTGCATTACAGCGGCACCCGCAATAAGTAACCTGCTGTCTGCAAAGCTCGTTGACTGGCTCTGCATACCACCAAAAACATCACCTACAGCAGCAATGATCGATGTCACTGCCTGCTGCCCGAAGATAAGCATACCTGCAATGCCTGCAAACGGTACCAGCCAGACTAAGAAAACACCCAGCCAGCATAAACCCCTGAGCCATAACAATTTGGGCGCATCCATCACGCTCTCCACAATACTAAAAAAAACTCACGATACGCTTACCCTGCGCGGGTTTGTACATCGCTATACCGCATTTCGGTATCCACATTATTACGCTGCCAAATAAGATTGAGCAACCGCTTCTTTGACCATCTGCACCTGCGCCGACCGCAAAAGACAATACTTGTATCATCACCCTGATTTGAAGTAGATTGTCATGACATAAATAACGCTCTGAGAAATTAGCATGCGAACCGCACAGATAGCAGGTTACATTGCAGCGTTTTGTCTGCTGGCAGGCGGCAATGCCATGAGTCAGTCGCTCGACCCGACCCCGTATTGCCCCGGCACCACCACCGACCCCGATGGCGACGGCTGGGGTTGGGAGAACGGCGCTTCCTGCGTCGTCATTCAAAGCACCGCGAACCCGGTGATATGCCCCACCACTGACGCAGGAACAGATCCCGACGACGATGGCTGGGGCTGGAGTCACTCAATCGGTAGTTGCCTGGTAGATAACACTTCCGTAGACAAAATCACCATCACCGATGCCGCCGGCACGGATATTTCCAACAGTGGTTATCCCCTAAAGCACAGCTATGTGAAATCCTTTGGCACCTTCGCTTTTACTGTACTAACTGCCACAGACGGCACGCTGTATCAGTTCCGGGTGCCGGATGCAGCGCTTGCCGCTACTGACAAGACAGGCAAGACACTTTGGCTGCAGAAAAGAAACCATTACATTGAACTGCAGGCACTCAGTGATGACGACTCTGAGATTTACGCCATTGTATACGACGACGATATCTACCTCGGAGCGATTGACGCCGCCAATGGGGAAATATTGCAAAGAATTGTCGATGCAGAGAGCATCGTTGATTTGTTTTTCGGTTCAAAAGCAATCATTGCCCTTCATCAGGTTGACTCTGTGGACGGCATCAACGCAGTGACATCACTGAACTACGACGGCACCGTACGATGGAAACTCGAGGCTGCCCGGTCACTTAACCTCGCTTATCTTGGCAAAGACGGCAAGGTTTACATTAAGGAACAAAGCGGTCTCTATGGAAACGAGCAAACCTTAATACTCGAGCAGTAACCTGAAAAGCAGTTCAGATGCTTCCACAAACGCACCGCCGGTTTCCCATAGACTGGCTTCGATCCACTGCTGACACGTATACCCGGCACCTGGCAACTTCTCAGAACAGCATCATTCACATATGCGCCACTGGACACAACTTGGCA
The DNA here is from genome assembly GCA_964481315.1 of uncultured Granulosicoccaceae bacterium. GTDB lineage: Bacteria > Pseudomonadota > Gammaproteobacteria > Granulosicoccales > Granulosicoccaceae. The sequence goes on along the minus strand of CAYZVB010000126.1, from coordinate 9,336 downwards.
CCGCACCCATTCCGGGCTCGGAACAGTCACTGACTCTGTTTAAGAGTAAAGACGACTTTCATATCAAGCTCGGCAACAATGAGCTGATGTGTACACGCAAACACGGCTCTGAAGATGCGCTTGGCAAACTGCCGTGCAAGCGACTCGATAGTACCGCCAACGCACGTGTGCTGATCGGTGGTCTGGGTATGGGTTTCACTTTGAGCGCCGTACTGCAGAGTGTTGGCGCTGCGGCGCGTGTCACGGTGGCAGAGCTGATTCCCGAAGTAGTCGAGTGGAATCGTGGCCCGCTGGGTGAATTCAGCGGCTACCCGGTAAATGACCCGCGCTGCGATGTGCAGGTCATTGATGTCTGCAAGCTGATCAGAACGCAGCAATCCACCTATGATGTTATTGCGCTCGACGTTGACAATGGACCGGAAGGCCTGACACACAGCGACAACAACTGGTTATATAGTGATGCCGGAATTCGTGCGGCACACCTTGCACTGCGACCGGGTGGCGTCCTTGCTTACTGGTCTGCCAGTGTCGACAACAATTTTCGCTCTCGGCTGCATCATTGCGGTCTTCGCGCAGAGCAGATTCACGTATTTGCGCATGGCAACAAAGGCACTCGGCACACTATCTGGCTGGCCGGCACTTAAACTCCGAACAGATTAAAAAACTAATCACATACTTTTGTGATAGCGCCACTCTCGTCTATTTTCAGTTTTTCGCCACTCTGAAAAGGTGCCTCTGCAAGCACTACTACGGGTATGGTAGGCCAGTCCATCTGCTGTGCAACCAGCACCCCTACAGGCAGAATGGCATCACGGTGACATAACACCAGTGCTGCCGGTGCCATTTTTTTATACACCAGCTCAAGCATTACCGCAGACGATGAACTAGACCCGACCAGCTGCGGCACCACCAGTATTTTATTTGCTACCGGCATGCCGAGTTGCGGGTGCCCGGCCAGTACAATGTTGGAAGTGACCGGATCAACACCACCCCAGAAACTGATCGGTGCTTCCAAACGCATAACCTGCGCGTTTGCCGTACCGGCAAACAACACTTCAGCCTGCCACGTCATTGCACACCCCAGACATTCCGGTCACGAACTACCTTACCCTGCTGGGCACTGGCAACACAGTCGGCCAGCGTGCCGAACACCGGCTGGTGTCCGGTATTGCCGGTTGCGTAGTGTGCAAACTTGGCAGAGTTCGTCATCATCACTCCTGGAGACTCAGGCAGAATAGGTGTCACAACCACACAGGTATCGACCACCAGTACCACACCCAGATCTACCAGTTGCTGCTTTTCATTTGCAGCTTCCAGCGCTTCAACGGTGTGGCGCCCGAGACAAACATACACCGGCACCCCAAACTTTTTACCACCCGCCAACTGCAACAAACGCCTGCACTCGTCTGTTGAAAAGTGCGGACTGCCAAGCGCTACAGAATCGATACTGCCCTGTCCGGCGGCACTGAGACTGTCACGTGCATCAATAATCATCTGGTGGGTAATCACAATGGTGTCAGCGGGCTGCTGGTCGCAAAGTGCCGTTGCAAGGTCGGGCGCTTCAGGTGTAACGCCAACGATATGTATTAACCCCACTGCACCGGTCGATGCTGCTCCTGCACACAATGCTTTTAACTGATCATCGGCAGGTTGAGTATCAAGGCCGTCGACCACAGACACCGTTTCACCGGCAAGCCGACCGATCAGCGAACCGAGAACCGGATAAAACGCATCTTCCTGTTTTAATGTTAAAGACAACCCGCTGACATCGAGCTTTAAAGTTGCAATGCGGTTTTCGGTGCAATGCAGTCCGTAGTGCGGCGCTCTTGCGGTAATCGCGCAGGCAATGTCGAGAAAGTCACCGTAGCGGTTGGTTCGCGCTCCGAGCACGGTGTTGGCAAACGCTACCGCATTCGATTCGCCCCAGGCGATCTGAGTACCGAACTGCGGCCGCGCACCCGCCTGGTATGGTGCACAGGTCCAGCTGGGCGTACAGCCCATTCTGGCGTGTGCCACCATTAACCGCAGCGCCATCTTGCGTTGCGGCTCTGGCAGTCGCGATTGCTTCGGGTCCATCAGGTTCAGTGCACCGACATTGGTGGTAGAAGGCACTTTAACTTTGCCGCCGCCTTCGACCAGCTTTTCACAAAAAAGCGCACCGGAGTCACCGTGGTACAGACAGCCGTCGATATGCGTTGATGCAATTTTAACCAGCGAGTCCGCGCCCAGCATGCGACCGGCCTGCGTCACAATCTCCATGGCCATACGGTCGGCAGGGTTACCGATTTCGCCATTGAGCACCGATTTTTCTTCATCACTTAATTTCATAGCGTTTGTTTTACAATGAATTATGCCGCGCAGGTTTGGAGATTCCGCCACCTGACGGTACATTGTCAACTGTTTTCAAACAAACGGAACCACCATTATGTCTGCGGAAAAAATAAATGAAATGCGGTTGCAGATTATGGAGTTACGCAAACAGATTGCAGCGCTGCAGAAAGTACTGCCAAAACAAACAGTAAACGACTACACCTTCACAACCCCCGAAGGCGAAGTAAAGCTCTCCTCTCTGTTTGGCGACCACGACAGCCTGTTCATGGTGCACAACATGGGTATTAGCTGCAACTACTGCATGCTGTGGAGCGACGGGTTTAACGGTGTTGCCGGCCACCTGCAAAACCGCGCTGCGTTTGTTATTAGCTCACCTGACAGCCCGGATGTGCAGCAAACCTATAAATCGGAACGGGGCTGGCAGTTCCCAATGGTATCAGTGGAAAATACTACTTTCGCCGGTGACATGGGCTTTCATACCGATGAGGGTTACATGCCTGGGGTATCGGTGTTTAAGCGCGAAGGCAAGAAAGTGGTTCGCGTGGCATCTTCCATGTTTGGACCCGGTGATGATTTTTGCGCAGTGTGGCACCTGCTTGATCTGTTACCGGAGGGCAGCAATGGCTGGCAGCCCGAACCAGGTTATCAGCCGGCTTAACTTCCGCAAAAATTATACGCCGCTCTAAAAAAGAGAAAAGTACTCCGTGTGCTCCCAGTCTGACACGGTCATGCTGTAGCGCTTCCATTCGGCGCGCTTTAACGTTGTCAGATAGTCAACAAAACCATCGCCGCACATACTGCGGTATAGCGGCGACTGATCAAACGCATCTATCGCTTCAATAAGACTGCCGGGCAGTGAATCACTGCTGTTGTCGTAGGGGCGCTCTACCGCATCTGGAGGAGCAAGCTGCTGTGTAACACCGGATAGGCCCGATAAAATCTGCGAAGCAAAAAAGTAATACGGATTGGCAGCGGTTTCAGCAACGCGGTTTTCAATGCGGCTGGCAGTATCTCCCGGTCGTGTTAAGTAACGGATCATTGCGCCGCGATTGTCTCTGCCCCATTGAATGCTGTCGGGTGCCAGTTGATATGGCTGATACCGTTTATAGCCGTTCACGGTGGGCGTAGTTAGCAGACAACTTTCACGGGCATGTGCAAGCAGCCCGGCAACCCACTGACCGGCAAGCGGTGACAGCTTAGTGCCAGCTTCAGGCATCATTAGATTACGACCGCTTGAAATATCAATCACCGACTGGTGCAGGTGCCAGCCATTAGATGCCACGTTATCGAGTTTTGGCCGGCACATAAACGAAGCGTGTAACCCCTGCCGTGCGCAGACTTCCTTCACCATGGTGCGAAACATCATCATGTTATTGGCATGCGTTAAAGGATCAGCGGGCTCAAAGGTAAACTCAAACTGACTGGGCCCCATTTCCACTTCCATGGTACGGATTGGCAGCTGCAGCTGTTCACAGTGATGCCGCAGGTCATCCATTACCGGCTCAAGATCGGCGTACCGCGTTTCTGTCAGAAACTGATAACCCTGCGCCAGTGATCGTGTTAACGGTGCCTTGCCGGGCATACTGGTGTCGGCATGTTCGCGATGTGCGTCCAGCAACTCAAACACATGAAACTCTACCTCCAGCCCGACAATCAGTTGCAGGTTCTGCGCTGCCAGTTGCTCTACCGAACGCTGCAATACGGTGCGCGGTGCAAAATCGATTGCGGTACCATCTTTCAATACCGGTGTGCAAAACACCCAGGCAGACTTACTGGTCCACGGCAGCTCGCGAAAGGTGGCAGGCTCCGGCACCAGCAACACATCGGCGGCACCGGCCAGCGGCCCGGTGTGTTCAGAGGTGGTGTCGGTCCATACCGGAAAACTGGTTCTGTGCGAAGTGTCTTTTAACAGTAACGTACCCGGCACACCGAGGCCGTTAGCCAGTACCGATGGCAGAGCACTGGCAACCACGGTTTTACCTCTAAGAATGCCGTGCTGATCGGCAAACAACAGACGGATAGTTTCAAGCCCGCTTTGCTCTACTGCACTAACCAGGGATAGCGATGCATCTGCAGACTGTTTATCGAGCAACCCGCATCGGGCAAGATCGCCATGCAGCAGTTTGTCTTTTAGCTCGGATTGTTTTGACTGTGACACTAAAGTAGTTACCCGCTGCTGATTTATATCGGCACTTTAATTATTCTGGCAGACCGGCATTCCAGCCAGTGCAGTTGGCTCTTCTTTCAGCATCACTTTCAACAAAAGCGCGGCGCCAGTCCTGCGAATCAGTGATGGTGTCATTAGACACCGGACCGGTGATTGAAGCGGGGCTAACGCCGTTAGTCATTGGCAGGTGTTGAGCCGAGTCCGGTTTCTGCAATGCATCAATGGCGGCTCGCAACTTTTTGCGGTAGCGAATAATGCCAGCATCGGTTTTACCCAGATGTTCACGCGTGCGATCCTGGATACGCCCCAGAGATTCTACCGCCCACTGATCATGCACGTTAATGTCCATCCCCATCCCGGTATAGGTCAGGTTCTGTTGCTCCTGCGGGTTGTATCCGTAGTTGTTGCGACGGTTTTTCTTCGACGCATAAGACGGCAACTCGTGTTCCGCCAAACGCTGGGCACGCATTTTTTCTTTGTCTACCGGTTTATCAAAACTGGTGAACATGGAGTACCAGTAGCAATTTTCGTTGTCTATGGGTACGTGCCACTGCGTGATGATCATTTCGCGCGACATGGGAATACTGATCGCACACGGAAATATCTGATTAGTCACACGCACATGGGTACGACCGTCGTTCAAGTGCCGCAGCGCAATAAGCCGCATACCGTAGTCAGTGTCCTCTATGGTAATTTCGGGTCGCGGGTAGTCACGCAGCAGTTGCGTCATTGGAATGTCAGTGCCTTCTGCTTTGTCGCGAAACTGTTTGCCGTAACTTTTACTGGTGTCTTCGTCTTCCAGAAACCGGTGTAAAAAAGAAGCATGCGCCGGGTCGATACCCACTTCCAGTGCCTGCAGCCAGTTGCATTCCCACAGCCCTTTAAACGCAAACACGTGAGTGTCGGGAGCAACAAAACAATCGAGTGCCGGAAACTCCGGTGGCTCCCCTTCCCCGAGATACGCAAACACAATTCCATTTTTCTCAACCACCGGATACGCGGTGCTTTTAATACGCGTATGCATGCGTGAACCCTCGGGCTCGCCGGGCTGTTCAACACACTGACCGTCACGATTAAAGTGCCAGCCGTGAAACGGACAACGCAAACCGTTATCTTCAAGGCGCCCGTAGCACAGGTCTGCGCCTCGGTGCGGGCAGTGCCTGTCGATCAGACCGAGCTCACCCTGCTGGTCGCGAAACAACACCAGATCTTCCCCCATCAAACGCACCGGCACCACCGGACGTGCGCCCTGCAGTTCTTCGGTCAATGCGGCAGGCTGCCAATAACTTCGCAATACCGCACCGGCAGGGGTACCCGGCGTAACTAACGTGAGAGTGTCGTTGAGTTTCTGGCTAATCACGCCTTGTCCTTGCTACCAGTTTTGTAAAATCAGTGTGCACTATATCGACTCCGGAGGCGACCGCAACCGGCTATTCACAATGTGCACCGATGGTTTTGAGCATTGCAGGGCCAATACCGCGAATACCCGCAAGCCTGCCGTCAGCCAGCGCCTGACACAACGACTGCATGCTATCGATTCCATGCTCGCGGTACAGGACTCGTGCAGTGCCGGCACCGAGTTTATGCACCGATGTAAGCTCAAGTACCGACCGTGGAGGCAGCTCGCCATACTGGTTGTCGTTAAACTTTGCCGTTGTACCGGTACGGACAATTTCGTCCAGATAACCTGTGATAGTGCCGCCAACGCCAGCAATTGACTCGAGCTGATTGTTCTCCGCAAGTGCATCTACCAATTCAGGCATTCGAGAAATCGTGTGAGCCAGCCGCGCATAGCGCTTTGCATGATCCGGCGGGTAGCCGCCGATAATCAGATAATCTCCCAGCTGCTTTACCACACCCGCCACCTCATCATTACGATGCCAGCGCTTTCTGCCTTTGTTGTCGACGTAACAAGGCTCACCGGCCGCGGTGGCGGGGTTGTTAAATTTATCTGTCATTCAACTCTCTTTTGCTGACTCTGTTCCGTGTTATTTTCTATAATTCTCCCGCTGCTGTCACAACTAATAACACCGTGCACTAAAAAACAGAATGTCACCGCAGCGCTCCAGAACCATCCGCAATCTCAGCGGTCAACTCTTTTACAAAAAACACCCCCTCACGCAGTTACAGTGAACTTTCAGATTGAGCCCCACCCACACCGCTACCCTGCCCTGGTACGACAACCACCTCACCGCCCCCTCACTGGACCAGCTATGGCAAACAATGGCTAAGCACCTGGTGAAAAACGGGGTACAAGGTATTGAGCCGGTACTCGAACGCCAAATCCGGATTAGAGATTTATGGCAAACACCGGGCTTGCTGCTAAGCCAGTGCTGCGGTCCGGATTTGTTTACCGCAGAAGGTGCACAACTGCGTGTTATTGCCAGACCGGTGTTCAGCCAGCTCGACTGCTCATCCGGATGCTACTACAGCCACATTGTCTCCCGACAGCAACAGCCGCAAAGCGTTGCGCGTATCGCGGTCAATGCCGTCAGCTCACGCTCAGGCTTTAGTGCACTGGTTGAATGGATGGAAGCCCGCAACATTGAAGTGTCAAATACCGTCATTAGTGGTTCACACGTTAACAGCCTTTCAATGTTGCACAACGACCACGCCGACCTTGCTGCCATAGATGCCCATTTAGTCAACCAGTTTAAAATACCGAACGATCTGCCGGTGATTGGCAGAAGTGGCGAGGCACTGTCACCGCCTTTCGTATTTCATCGTGCCACAGGCGTAGACCGTGAATTGCTATTCGAAGCACTGGCGCATGCCATTAGGTTACACGGGAGCAGTGTTGGGATTGAAGGCATTATAAAATGTGATCGTCTGGACTACGCCGGCGCAGGTATGGCCGCTCTTACCGGTAGAAAGCGTGGCACAGTCACCCCCGGGAACACTGACAAGCCCGGAATCTAATCCCACACAATTGTTCCAGCCGTACACTGCCTGTCAGTACAGCTAAACTGCGCGAAGCAAAACACCGCCTACTCTGAAACGTCGGATCAATTCAATTGCCGCGACGCTGGCAATTATTTAGCGTCACATCTAACTTTTGCAGTACGCAGAATCGTCAATATCTTCATTGTGCCAGGGTAAAGACGTTTCAAACACTTCCCACTCCGCCTTCGAGCCCACATAGATATGATGTTCGGTGCCTTCCGCATGGCCTGGGTGAACACCGTTGTCCAGAGTCGCCGGGTAGTAGAACACGACGTCCGGATACTTCTCTACGGTGTAAATTATCGAACATCCACAAACAGAACAAAACTGTCGATGAACTGCGGCGGGATAGGTAAACCGGGTTAGCGCGCTCTGCCCCCGAATCATCAGAATGTCATCGCGGTTTACTATTCCACAGGTAGTAACCAAACTGCCATGCCCTTTACGGCAACGCGAACAATGGCAATGGATTACTCCATTTGCCGAGTTTTTTACGGTGTAGCGCACTCGTCCACACAGACAACCTCCGTTTAAACCATCGCTAACCATAAACTGCCTCTACTACCCGAAGGGCTCGGAAATTAGTGCAACTAAGAACAATCGTAGTATTCGCGCATAAGCACACCATCTGCAATCTCCAGCACCAGAGTGCACTCCTTCTCGGTAACAATGGACTGGTAGCCGGTATGTGCTGTGATATTTCCGGAGAACCACACGGCCTTGAACGACGCGTCATCGTCAGGTAAAAGACGTGACAGCGGCACATTCATATGGCCGTCTTTTCTCACGTCAACCAGATAAAGTACACGATCAACGATCTTCCATTTCGCACTATAGCAACGATCGGTATCTGTGCAATCGGTATTCGACCTGAACAGATCAGACAAATTCTCCCGCACCAGAATATCGTCTAGTGGCGCTTCTTCAATCACACTTTCCTTATCCCTATAAACCAGCGTGTCAGAAAGCGTATCTGCAAAAGCGTTAAAGACGAACATGAGCAAAACAACAGCATAAATGGTTCTTACCCTACACTTCATCACCACACCTGCAGCTCTTTAGCCACATTATATGTCATGACGATTAAGCAGGCAATTTTTCACCGCGCCCGTAAATATTAAACAGACCGCCCGTAACAGACTCGAAATTAGCGCGCTTTGGAAATTTACTACATGACCCGATGATGGTCTTTCTTTCGCACGCGTAGCTATAAGAGCATGCAAGGGGCTGACGACACCATCACACAAAAAATGAATTTCGGGTTTTTCTTACCGACATTCCCGGGCTGTGATTTTACCGCTGAAAATTACCTGCAAAAACGCAGGCTATTCCGAGATTGTCGTGTCTGTTGCAGGTACTGGTGCGGACTCGGGGGCCTTCCATACCAGGAATATCGCCACAGCAGACAATATCGCAAACACCAGCCCGCCAATTGCAGCGGCAATTGGTCCGCCCAATAAGCCCATCAGTATCGCATCATGGCCATTCATAAACATCAAGCCAAACCCGCCGATCATCACAAGGTATCGGTGGCCAACAACAGCGCCAATGAGCGCTATAAGAATCAGCGTTAATTGACGACCGAGAAACGCACCCGCAGTATCGCCAAGAGAAAGCGCAGCCCAGGTCAGGTTCGGAAGACCGGGGTTTAGCGTCGGATTGGTATATGCCGGTATAGTTGCAGCAGCCATTGCAAGCGCCATTAGCCCGATCAAAGTGCGTGATATAAGATATTGCTTCCTGCGTTCATCCGGCTTACCTAAAATTACACGTCAAATGGCATTATCAATCCAGCCATTCACAATTAACTATATACACTCGAACCATGCGCCATGCGGCTTAGAACCGAACCGTCAGTGCGCCGCCTGCTTCAGATATTTTCGTAAGATCAGTAC
>CAYZVB010000125.1:0-13847 GCA_964481315.1 uncultured Granulosicoccaceae bacterium | reverse complement strand
GCACCACAATGGGGTTGTGGGGGTCGGAGGTTCGAATCCTCTCGCCCCGACCAATGCAACTAGCTCACCCTCACTTTGTTCGCAGCGCTAACGCTGTGGAACTTCCTGTTTGTTACATCTCTCCGGATACATCGCAGGCGAAGCAGTGGCATGATATTGTCATACGCTGTCGTTTAGGTTTCCGGACGCGCAGTGAATTCAGAGCAGTTATTTGCTTGTTCTCAGGTGGTGGTGCAAACGCTGCAGCGATGCGCGCTGGTGCCTGCATTGCAGGCTTGTCTGGCGAGTGAAAACACCGAAACCAATAAAGCGCTGTCTGAGGCGTCTTCTTGTTATCTCGATTCTGCCAGCGGGTTTTCGAACTCTGAAGTGGTGGTGGCTTCTCATGCCGGCTTAGCCGAGCTGCAATCTCCAAGCTTTTGGTTTGATCTGGATACCGGTAGTGCCGGTGACAAACGTCGCAAGCGCATGAAGTGCCTCAAGCTGGTATTGCAGGGGCAGGCGTTTTTATCGCACCTGAGCGCGTTGGTGCAGGATCAGGCGGATCCGGTTGATTTTTACGATACTGCCAGTGAAATCAAAATACGCATTGTCGATGCGGCAGACAGCGCCAGCGACCCTGACAGAATTTCCAGGCTGATTGACGGTGTTGATCTCATTTACCGTGCGTGTGCCAGATTGGCTGGTACTGATGAGAATGGTCTGAAGGTAATGCGACTGGGTGGCAGCTGGGGCAGAACAATCGTCTTTAACGGCGATGAAGAACCCGCCACAGCGACAAGAAGAATTATTCGAGCAGCGAATGACCTTGCCAGCAACAGTATGCAGACACAAAGCTACTCGGTTGTAGAGATCGCTGACAACAATCCTTTTTTACTCGCGCTTGATGATCTGTTTCGGGTGGGTGCGGTGAACGCCGACGATGCCGAAGACATTCGTCAGGGCGTTCTGGGTGGTTCGATTATGTTGCTTGAGTGTGGCGCGCGACTTTATGGTGTCGATGCCAGCGGTGATCCGATGGCGTTTCGATCGGTTAAGAAGCCTGCCTCTGCCGCAGAGCCTGTAGAGAAAGTGGCAGTGACAGAACAGGATGACGTTGATGATCTCGAGTACCTGATACTCGATTTGAAAGAGAAATATCTCGATCGATAATCTACGGGAACGATGCACCTGTGCTGCGACCGTGATTGGTTTCGCGATCAAAAGTCTTGTGTTGCATTTCCAGTTTGGTAATCACTGACTGTGCGCGTCTGTTGGCACGCTTTTGTAGTTTTTTACAGTTAGGTGGAGCAAAGCTGGTGTCGTCGGCTGTAATAATTCTTCGTTCAACTTCAAGTGTTGCAGCTTTAACAAAAGCACCGTGCTGCTTTTCATGCGCCAGCAGTTGAGTACGGAAATTCTGCCACTGTTTAACGAGTTGTTTGTTTGGATGTTCAGATGCGCCCAGCCACCGTGGCAGCACATAGTCTATTGATGCTTCAATATTAACTTCAGTGATTTTGCATTTCTTTTGTCTGGGTTTATAGCCAAATTGCCAGGTGATTTTCCATTGGGTTGCGGCATCAAATCGGTTTTTGAAATTTCTGGTATGGCTGTTAATTGATGCACGCAACTCACTGGCGGTGTTGCCGCTGATGTCGTAGTAAATAAAGCGCTCTTCAGTGGTTACACCTGCCCGTGATGTGCTAACAGATAATACTGTCAGCAGTGCGATAATGACTTTGAATGGTGGTGTGCACCTGCTGATGTTAATCACTGTCCGGTAAATGTCGGTTTTCGCTTCTCTGTGAATGCTTTAACACCTTCAATGCCATCGGGGGTGGTGCTCATGTCAACAATGCAGCGGGTCTCGCGCTCCATTTGCGATTCGAGTGTGTCGTTGAGTGACATTTGCAATAATTTTTTCACGCCACCGTGCGCACGTGTTGGGCCGCTGGCAAGCTGTTCTGCAAGCTTGTTGACTTCGTTGTCGAGATTTTCCGGTTCCACCACGCGATTGACTAAACCCCAGTCGAGCGCTTCGGCTGCACTTAAGGTGCGGTTGGTCAGGTACAGTTCCATGGCGCGCCGGGTGCCGATCAGCCGCGACAGAAAGTAAGTTGAGCTACCGTCGGGCGTCAGGCCAATGGCGGTGTAGGCGCTGGTGAATTTGCTGGCAGTAGTACAGATGGCCAGGTCGCTGCAGGCAGCGAGGCTCAGGCCGGCACCGGCGGCCACGCCGTTGATTCGAGCAATTAACGGCGCATTCATGCGGGCGAAGCGAGACACGGCCGTGTGCATGCAGGTGGTCATTTCCTTCAGTAAAACGGTCACCCGGTCAGCGTTTTCGGCGAAGTCTGCGACATCACCACCGGCACAGAAAGCTTTGTCGCCTTCGCCGGTCAGAATCGCGGCGCGAATGTCGGGGTCGCTGCCGCAGTGGTTGGCGATGTCCATCAGCTCTCGCATCGCCTGCAGGTTGAGCGCATTGAACACGGTGCCGCGCTTGATGGTGATACGCGCAATCTGGTTGTCGACGGAAAAATCGATGAGTTCGAGGTTCATGCTGTGCCTTTGAGTTCGGGGCAATTCCGGCGAAAGTATACAGCGCCGGGATGTACAACAAGTTAATATCGGGAGTTGCAACAATGCAACTTCCGGCACATTCTGATGACAGATTTTAACAACGACAGTCTCGATGCTTTGGTCAGGCAGTATGCCGATCGCAAACCTCCACCGGTGTCCGACTGGCACCCTGAAACCACTCGCGAAAGTGACATTCGAATCGATTCTGTCGGACACTGGTATTACCGCGGCAGCAGGATCGAGCGGGCACGTATGGTGGCGTTGTTTTCGACGATACTGCGCCTCGATGGTGAAGACTACTACCTGGTTACACCGCACGAAAAGCTGCGTGTAGAGGTGGAAGATGTACCGTTTGTAGTGCAGTTGATGGAGGTAACAGGCAGTGGTACTGATCAGCGCCTGCGTTTTACTGATAACACCGGCAACCGCTTTACTGCCGGCAGCCAGAACAAACTGTGGATCGCACACGACGACAATGAATCAAAACCCTACTGCATTGTGCGGGACAATCTCGCTGCTCTGTTGGCCAGGCCGGTGTATTACCAGCTGGCAGATCTTATTGTCGAGGTCGACTCGCAGAACGGTGTTTACAGTGACGGTGTGTTTTTTCCGCTTGAATAATAGCCTGTGCCCCTTGACCTTCCAGTAACTGGAGGCAATATATAGTGGTGGTTAGCAAGTGGTATAAGGCATTTGGCTATAATCACAACAGCGGGAGTTGGCAGTGTCTAACGTCGATGTGAACATCGGTTCCGCCGCGCGTGCATCCGGGCTGACAGCGAAGACAATTCGTTACTACGAAGATATAGGGTTGGTGACGCCGAAGCGAAACGATAACGGCTATCGCGCCTACACCGCTTTGCAGATTGATAAACTCAAATTTCTGCAGCGTGCGCGGGCGCTCGGGTTTACGATTGTTGAGTGTCGGCAGTTGTTGTCGCTGTACGAAGACAAGCACCGCGCCAGCGCCGATGTTAAAGCCATTGCCACCGATAAAATCGAGGCGATCAGTCTGAAAATCAAAGAGCTGGAATCGCTCAGAGACAGCCTTGCTGCACTCACCGATGACTGTTGCGGCAATGATCTGCCGGACTGCCCGATAATCGATTGTCTGGCTGGCGGCCATTCGGCGAACTGAGTGACGCTGCAGCGGTCCCGTTAAAAGCGTGTTTCGCAAATCGAGACGCCGGTCACAGTCCCGGTAACTGCCACTCACAGATTACCTGACCTGAAACTGGCGATGCGATCAAGAAACTATCAACGACGCCGATCTGTCTGAGGTAGTGGGGAAGGCTTGAGCATGCGTTTTGCTCGGACTGCCCGTATTAGCGAAAACAGATCGAGCGAGAACAGGCTTTTGATTCAACAAGACGTAAGCCGTGATATCGAAGAACTTAATTTTGTAGCTGCCAAATTTGAGACCACCGAATACGAGCTATTCGGACTGGCCTTTTATGATGCGCACGGCTACAAGGCAGACGAATTTTCGCTGCAGGATATGTTCATGGAGTTTCTGCAGGGTGGCGATGCGCCGCTCTGGCTGAAGTCTTATGTGAAGCGCCGTGTATGTGGTGATCATGCGCCAATGGAAACCATTCGACAATCTGCACTAATCACTACCGGTGCGAGCTCCGCGATTGTTAAGTGGCGCCCCAGCGTGGATATATTCTCGTTTACTTTAATTAGCTCTGTCGCCAGTAACGATTATCAGTACATCTCTGACGAAGGGTAATTGTTAATCTGTCGGAATCAGGTTTGCCAAACCTTCCACTACCTCTGAGTTTGGTAGTTTCAGCAGCCCCTGTGGCGGCAACAGTAGTTTTGATGAGCGGTTGCCACCGCCGAGAATAATCTTTTCACATTGCATCACTCGGCTGTCTATCCACAACGGTAGCGTTGCCGGTAACCCGATGGGTGTTACCCCGCCAAGCTCCATGCCGGTCATCTCTTTGGTGACTTCCGGGTTGGCAAATGAAACACGTCTTGCGCCCAGTTTCCTGCGCACCACTTTGTTGACATCGAGCCGGCAGTTGGCAAGTACCACACAGCAGGCAAAGACAGGGTCTCCCTTGGTGGAACCAACCACCAGTGCATTGGCAGACTGTTCCGGTGCAAAACCATACTCGCGGCAGAACTCTGCGGTGTCCGCCAGTGCCGGATCACAGGGCAGGGCCTCGTGTTCAATCTGGTTTTCAGTCAGAATACGGTACACGCCGGGGTGTAGTATCGTTTCAGATGACGCCATGGAATTCTGCCAGTTTGTTTAACTGCTGTGACTGTGCCAGCTTCGCCTGTCTGACTCAAGCCGGTTGACTCAAGATAAATTATCACCGGTCGTTGAAGTGCTCTGTGCCACACTTTCTATCTGGAAAAGCAATGTTGAGACTTTTTTGCGCGTTAGTAATTGTTGTATCGATGACATCCGGCTGCACGGCTGTTGCGCTGGTGGATGCTGCTGCCAGTACCGCTGTCGGGGTTGGTAAAGTTGCCGCGAAAGGAGTCACGGCAACTGCCGGTGCACTGATTCCCGACGGTGACGACGACAAGAAAAAAGAAAAGAAATAATCAGTTCTTTAACCTGCATTATTTATGAGTATTCGCCACTCAGTGGAAATAGTGCAGATCAGGTGAGATGTGCAGCAATATTTTCATCTGATGGTGAATAGACACTCTGTCTTTATCCTGCAGATCCAACCTTTGTTCGTTTGACACTATGAATAGAGGAATTTACTCAATTTTGGTCCGTCGCCTTATGAATAATGCGGGTTAATAGTCGAACTCGCTCCATACAGGCGCGTGATCGGAAGGCTTTTCCATCCCGCGAATGTCGTAGTCCACGCCGCTGTCGACAAGGGTTTTTGTCAGCGTTTCAGTGGTTAGAATGTGGTCGATGCGCAAGCCGCTTTTTGGGCTGCGCTCGAAACCTCGCGTGCGGTAGTCGAACCAACTCAGGTAGTCGGTCGAGTCCGGGTATTTAACCCGGTAGGTGTCGTCCAGCCCAAAGCTGCTCAGCTCGGCAAACCATTCACGTTCTTCCGGTAAAAAACTAACGTGGCCCTGTTTGAGCCAGGTTTTCTTTCGTGATTCGCTAATGCCGATATCTTCATCTACCGGTGCAATATTGAAATCGCCAATCACGGCTATCGGATCGCTGTTGTTGTAGTCTGCGTTTAAATGGCTGATCAGATCTGCGTAAAATTTTTCCTTGCCCGGAAACTTCACCGGATGATCACGCTTTTCACCGTTCGGAAAGTAACCGTTAAACACCGTGATTGGTTTACCGTCTTTAGTTTCAAACACACCGCCAATTAATCTGCGTTGTGAGTCTTCGGTGTCGCCAGGCAACCCCTTGATCACAGACTTGAATGGCAGTCGTGACATTAATGCCACGCCATAGTGGGTTTTCTGGCCATGAAATTCGACGTGGTAACCCATATTGCAGATCTCTTCGATTGGAAATTCTGCATCGGGCACTTTGGTTTCCTGAAGACCAATAATATCCGGCGCATGCCGGTCTATGAGTGCTTCAATCTGATGGAACCGCAGTCGCAGGCTGTTGACGTTAAACGATACGATTTTCATTTTCACGTTATCCGTAATTTATTGGGTCAGGCAATGCCAAAGACGCGTACCGAGTCGAGCACGCAGCGCAGTTGCATAAGTGCGCGGGTTGTTTCAGTCAGCTTGTCTTTTACCGCCTGAATTTCATCTTCACGTACTGACTGGTTACGCTGTGCGAGGCTTTCGAGGCGCTGCAATTGCGCACCGATTGTCGCTTCGGCGTTGGCTAGTGCCTGTTGTTTTATTGCCTCAACGGCATCGCTGGCGATAGTTTCGGCAGTGGTAAGCTGTTGTTGCAGGGCAGGGCGCTTGACGGTTACTACCTGCTTGGCAAGCGGCTTCTTTATCGATCGAAACGCTTCGTTTAAATAGTCGTGTGAAAGTTGGGTGGAGAGATCCTCACAGTCTTCACTAAGCACAACGCGAAGCAGATCATCGCCAAAGTATTGTTCAACCGCCAGTGACTGTGGTGCCGGGCAATCAAATACATAATGCGCCTCAAGTAACACGCTGCCTTTTTTGAGATCTTCGTCCTGCATGGCGCCAACGAGTACCTGCCCGAAGCCTCCGGAGATTATCTGATCCATTGTGGTCTGAACCAGCGGGTGTTCCCACGAGAAGAATTGTACTTCTTCACGGGCCAGTGCAATGTGGCGCCTGAAAGTCATGGTCAGCCCTTCATCGGGGAGTCCGGGGAATTCACTGACTGCCATGTGTTCACCGGCCGACACTATATAAGTATGCGCTGACTGGTCTTCGATGTTGATACCAAGGTTGTCGAAAGCCTGGTCAATGTACTTTCGCAGTGTGGTGTCGCTGTCGTAATCGACAATCTCTTCGATAATCCGACTTGACACCTCTTCACGGTGCGAGCTTAGTTCAAGTAACCGGTCGCGTCCCTGTTCAATTTTCTCTGCTTCTTTTGTTGTTAGTTCTGCTGCTTTATCGACCAGGCTGTTCACTGCAGACGGGTCACGCTCGGTAGCAGTTAGCAAGGTATCAAAGTCTTCTGCAAGCTGTTTTCTAACAATCTCCCCAACCTGACAGGTCTGTTCGAATGCATTGAGTCCGTCATGGTACCAGCGTTGCAGAAACTCATCGCTTGAGCCGCCTTCATATGGTACGTGAATATTGACCGTTTGGGTTTGACCAATGCGGTCAAGGCGGCCGATACGTTGTTCGAGCAGATCGGCGTTTTCCGGTAAATCAAGAAGTACCATATGGTGCAGGAACTGGAAGTTTCTGCCTTCGCTGCCAATTTCAGAGCATATTAGTATCTGGCTGCCGGTTTCATCGTCTGCAAAATATTCTGCGGCGCGGTCACGCTCGACTATCGACATATCTTCATGGAACACCGCAGCATGCAGACCAAATTGATTTTTAAGTGCTTCGCGTAATGATTCGACGCGGTTAACGCTGTTACAAATTAACAGTACCTTGTTGGGCGCAAGTTCTGTAAGCGTTTCGTTTAGCCAGTCGATCAGCCCGCCTGCCTGCAGAGTGTAAGGGTGGAACACGCGGTCTGGAAATCCGCTCACAGCGCTGCGGGTATTGCGAAACATCACGCGTCCGGTACCGTGCAGGTCGATGAGTTCGTCTATGACACTGGTTGGATCTTCTGCGGTAATTTCCAGCTGCTGAAGTGTTGATTGCTGTTCGGTAGTGAGCGTGGTGTTGTTATTAATGGCGGTGGCAATGTCTGCCATCGAGCGGTAGCCCGCTTCTTCATCACGAAACCTGGCAAGCGAGTTAAAACGGTGCGGGTCGAGTAGTTGCAGCCTTTCGAAATGGCCTTCGTTGCCGGACTGTTCAGGTGTCGCTGTTAGCAGCAGCAGTGAGGGTACCGCTTCTGCCAGACTGGCAATACCTGCAGCACTGTCGTCCCCGGTACCAAGATCAAGATGGTGTGCTTCATCAATCACCAGTGTGTCCCAGCCGGCGCTGATAGCCTTTTCAGTAATGGCGGCATCAGATAACAGAAACGACATAGACGCCAGTACCAGTTGTCTGTCGAGAAAAGGATTGCCGTCAGTCGCAGACTCCAGTGACTCCTCATAGAGCAGATCGTCAATGATGCTGAAGTGAAGGTTAAATCGACGTCGCAGCTCAACCAGCCACTGATGCAGCAGTGGCTCCGGCACCAGAATCAGTACACGACTGATTGCACCGCGAGTCAGCTGGTGGTGCAGTATGAGCCCGCTTTCGATAGTTTTACCCAATCCCACTTCGTCTGCCAGTAACACTCTGGGGTTGGGGCGGGTGGCAACTTCGTTGGCAATAAAGAGCTGGTGCGGGATGAGATCGACGCGTGCGCCGCATAACCCGTAAACCTCAGAGCCTGATAGTTGTTGTTGCATTTGCCTTGTTTGCAGGCGCAGGTGATAGCGGCGTTCTTTATCGAATTGCGCATTCAGCAGCTTATCTGACGGACGATTAAACTGCGTGAAGTTATCGAGCTGCGTTTCCATCAGTGTGGTTTCTTCACCGTCGACGGTGGTGCCGGTGTAGATAATCAGCCCGTCAAGCTCCTCGACTTCGGTAACAATAATTTCTATAGCTTCGGCACTTTTTATACGATCACCGACGCCAAAAATAACCCTTGTTAATGGTGCGGTTTCGCTGGAGTAGTTGCGCACCTCGCCGCTTGCCATATACACGACGGTCACCAGGCGGCTTTCTGTTTTTAATATAGTACCGAGACCAAGATCGGTTTCAGCGTCACTGATCCAGCGTTGGCCGGGAGAAAATGTAGGCATTAAGTAACTATCAGACTCTGTGTTGTATTAATTGTGTTTTACGGCCGCAGGTAACGGCTTACGTTGCAAAAGTGTTTTTCACCTGTTCGCGCAGTATGTTTTTCTGCACCTTGCCCATCGCGTTTCTCGGTAGTTCGGGTACCACCTGATAAGCTTTGGGCTGTTTAAACTTTGCGAGATTTTCGGCGACAGTTGCTTTAACGGCTTCAATGTCGATGCTGGCTCCGGGATTTGCGACCAGCATTGCCACCACACCTTCACCAAAATCTGTATGCGGTGCGGCCACTACAGCAGATTCAAGCACACCTTCGCAGTCGTCGAGCAACAGTTCAATTTCTTTTGGGTAGATATTAAATCCGCCGGAGATAATCAGATCTTTGTCACGGCCGACAATGCGGATGTAACCATCTGCGTCTTTGGTGGCAAGATCACCGGTGATAAAAAATCCGTTATCACGTAATTCTTCAGCGGTTTTTTCCGGCATTTGCCAGTAGCCTGAAAAGACATTGGGGCCACGCACTTCTAGCATACCGATTTCGTTGTCGTTGAGCTCGTCGCCGCCTTCCGGGTCACAGATTTTGATTTCAACGCCCGGTAATGCAAAACCAACGGTACCTGCCTTTCTGTCGCCGCTGTACGGGTTGGACGTGTTCATGTTGGTTTCTGTCATGCCGTAGCGTTCGAGAATTTTTTGTCCGGTACGACGTTCAAATTCTTCGTGGGTTTCGGCAAGTAATGGTGCGCTGCCTGAAATAAACAGGCGCATGTGGCTCACCAGGTCGCCGGTCATGCGGTCATCGGCAAGCAGTCGGGTGTAGAAGGTCGGTACACCCATCATCGAGGTGGCTTGTGGCAGATGAGCGACCATGTCGTCGACATTAAACTTTGGCAGAAAGATCATTGCGGCACCGCACAGCATGATGGTGTTGGTGGCAACGAATAGTCCGTGGGTGTGATAAATCGGCAGTGCGTGCAACAGATTGTCTTCACGGGTGAACTGCCAGTAGTCGACCAGTGTTTGTGCATTGGACAGCAGGTTGTGGTGTGTCAGCATCGCGCCCTTGGAACGTCCGGTGGTGCCGGACGTATAAAGTATCGCTGCAATATCCGATGATTCGCGAGGTACGGTGCTAAAGGTGCTTTCGTGTTTTTGCGCAGCCTGCATCAATGTGCCGTCACCGCTGCTGCCAAGCGTGACCACTGTTGCTTCAGTCAGCGGTTCTATACCGGGTGCAGCCTGCGGGTCACACACAACCACGGAAGGGCTGGCATCAGAGATAAAGTACTCTACTTCTTTACTGGTGTAGGCCGTGTTGAGCGGTATAAATATACTGCCGCACTGAACGCAGGCCGCATAAAGTGCCAGCGCTTCAGTAGACTTATTGACCTGAGCCAGCACCCGGTCACCGGGTTTTGCCCCGAGTGCAGTCAGTGTGTTGGCGAGTTTTCCGACGGTGGCGATAAAGTCACGGTAACTGAGTGCGGTGTTGTCACTCTGGTGCAGGAAGGTGTTGGGGTTGTCGGCGTGAATTGCAAACAGAGCATCATAAAGCGCGTTGGGCATTTTCTGCGGTCCGATGGCCGGTCAGAGGAGCCCGAAATTATACCCAATTCATGGCGCTTAAACCGACCAGAATCTGTCGTCCATTCGCGCTTGGAATATTTCCGTCTGCAGCACCTGAAAAATGTTGTTCGCGCATATCGACGAAACTCTGACACGTGATCTGACAACGCAGTGAATACACGGTATTGGAGCGTCAAAATTTTATGAGTAACAATGGTTTGCAGTGCTTTTCTGGAAAAAAACTTAAATAGATTTTCAGTTCAGACGCTACTCATTTAAGGCCGGGTTCACGATGCTGAAATTTGTTTGGCGACGAACACCATGTCGGCCTCAAAGCTGCTTTAGAGACAGGTGTTACCCCCTCGATCAACCAACACGTAGACGACTGATATGCATGCACGACTCACCAATAGTGAAAGGCAAAAAATAGAAAAAGACATTGGCTCCCTGGTTCATAGCCTGAACGAAGCGATTGGCTGTGGCGAAAACCAGATCGCTCAGCTGGAAAAACAACTCGAACAAGCAAAAAAAGAACTGGCAGCAGCTTCTGCAGCAGCCAGTGACTCTGCGGCCCAGGTCAAAGACCTGCAGGCACAGATCGCGGCACTGAAAGACGAGCTCGGTGCACGCAATGCAGATATCTCTGTACTGAAGCTCGAAGTGAAATCACTGACCAAGGACAATGAGTCCCTGCAGAAGCAACTTGCCGGTAATGCCGATGAAAATCAGCGCCTGCGCGACAAGCTGGAAGCCGCTAATCGCGAGAAAGATCAGGCCGCCGCTGCGGGTGCTGACTTCGAGCGCGAAATCACTTCACTGATGACAACCATCACTGAATTCGAATCTACCGACGCTGAGCTGCGTGCCCGCATTGAAGAGCTCGAGCAACTGTTGATTGTTGAGCGTCGCAAGTCGGGTCAGGAGCTGATGTCTCGCATTCTCGAGCTCGAAGCGATGCTCAGTGCAGAGCGTGCCCGTGTTCAGGAAATTCCGGATCTGGCAGAAATCACCAAGATCGACAACAAAGTTAAGGCAGCAAACAGCAAGTCAGTTACTCAGACCAAGCAAAAGCTCGCCAAGAAAATGGGCTAACTGCTCGTTTTGGTTGCTGCCGGGGTTGCCGGCAGCAGCTATTCACCTTCCAGTCGCGCTGTCCAGAGCGCGATTTTACGACTGATCTGAAAGCGCGTGTTGCGCAGGTTGTCAAGACGATTATCGATCCGGTCTATGCGCCGCGTGAGTCTCAGTAGATCGTCGCTGTTGTCAGTTCTGGTTCGATGGAACCGTGCATTAAATAATTTGTTTTCAAGCCAGAAGGATCGATGGGTGACTTCATTGCGCGCGATCTGCAGGCCGTAGATGTATTGTCTCAGGAAAGTGCTTTCGACTGCTGCAGGGCAAATCCCCCGGTAATCGCTGTTTCTGCTGCCCAGATATAACCCACGCTCTGCTGTGCAGTAAGTCTCCAGACCTTTGGTGTAGCCGAACTGATACGCTGCCTCGTCGGATGGTTCGCCGTGTTTCGCACAGGCACTGGCGCGCTTTGTAAGGCGCCCTGCGGTGTATCCCCGGTTTGCATCGTAATAACCGGCAGATTGCCAGTCACCGTCAATGCAGTCGGCCTTGCTCATGATGGCGCAGCCGGAAGTGCTAAGCAGAAGTGCAAGGACTGCGATAATTCTTTGTGCGTATTTCCAGTTTCCTGACATCGTTACAAACTCTGGACGTTGATAAAACATGTTTGTATCACAGAAGCCCGTCACTAAGCTGAATAGCTCAATGGCAGGTCGGTGTGATCAGTTTCTTCTCAAATTGTCACATTAATGAAGCACTGAAAATGACACTGTTCATTATCCACAATTTCTGTGGATAACTTAGTGGATAAGTCCCGGATGAAGGGTTTTTCAGGGCGTCTAATCAAGGAGTTATAACAAAATGGTCATTTTTTGATCAGCCTGTTTATTTGTTAGAAAACATAGACATACGTGATTTGCAATGATTTTTTGAGCGTGGTTGTGTGTTTCTTGTTGTGACGCAGTTGTCAATAGTGAATGTACTGTGGAAAACCCTTGTCGAAATTCTGTTTAAGGTGATTTCGTCAAGGGTTTTTTTACGTGATTGTGACTTTTTTTGTTGTGTTTTACGGGTTGACATTGCCAGAAATTTGGAAATTACCTTTAATGGAAGTCGCGCGACTGAGTTGCCAGGCTGCCGAGCATGGCGGTGTTATCTTCGACTGATTTCGCCACCAGATGCACCACTTGCCCCTCCCGCTGTGTGGTGCCTGCGATTACAACCAGCCTGGCGCCAATGACAGCCTTGCGATATTTCTCGGTGACGTTCTGCCAGATAATAATGTTGGCCAGGCCGGTTTCGTCTTCGGTGGTCATGAAAATCACGCCCTTGGCGCTGCCCGGGCGCTGGCGTACCTTAACCAGTCCGGCAATGCGGGCAAACTGGCCGTCGCCGCGGGTTTCCAGCCATTGCTTTGTGGTGAGAATATTCCGGCTGCTGAGTTGTTCGCGCAGTAGTGCCAGTGGATGCCGCCCGAGCGTAAAGCCGACGCTCTGATAGTCGGCAACAATATCTTCGCCTTCGCTGATGAGCGGGAGCTGTTGTGGAATGTCTTCGGCGGATGCCTCTTCAAGCATGCCGGGCAGGCGCTCGACGCCCAGCAGATCCCAGTGCGCACGGTGACGATTGCCACTGATTGATTTCAGCGCACCGGCCGCGGCAAGCGCCTGCTGGTCGCGAGTGTTAAGGCGGGTGCGTGAAAGCAGATTACTAATAGAAGTGTAGGGCCCGCTCTGCTCGCGCTCGTGTACCAGCCGTTCAATACCGTTTTGCGAAAGATTTTTCACCAGTCTGAAGCCGAGCCGCACGGCAAAGTCGCGTTTGACGGGCTGCAGATGATGATCTGCGCGGCTTTCATTGATATCGATTTCGCGAACTTCCACGCCGTGGCGTCTGGCATCGGCCACCAGATCGGAAGGGGCATAAAAACCCATTGGCAGGCTGTTCATAATGGCGCAACAGAATGCGGCCGGCTCGTGGCACTTAAGCCATGCCGACACATACACCAGTAATGCAAAACTGGCAGCGTGTGATTCCGGAAAGCCGTATTCACCGAAGCCGCGAATCTGCCGGAATACGGCATCGGCAAAGGTTTCATCGTAGCCGTTGCTTTCCATGCCCTCCATGAGTCGCTGGCGAAAGCGCTCGACGGTGCCGACTCTGCGCCAGGCGGCCATGGAACGTCGCAGTTCATCGGCCTCTCCTGGGCTGAAGCCTGCTGCCACCATGGCCAGTTCCATCACCTGCTCCTGAAACACCGGCACGCCGAGTGTGCGTTTCAGTACTTTCTTTAATGCTGCATTAGGGTAGGTGACCGGTTCCAGTCC
>CAYZVB010000124.1:12085-13897 GCA_964481315.1 uncultured Granulosicoccaceae bacterium | reverse complement strand
GGTACGCAACACCTTTAAAGCTTGCAAGGGAGTAGTTCGGCAGCACGGGTTGGCAGTTGCCCGTGCCGTCGGACAAGTAGTAGCCTGACAGCGCCCGCATTCCCTCCGGTGCGGGCGCTTTCACTTAAAGGAGCATCATGAACAACACACCAGATTCACCAGTGCTTATAAAAAGCATGGATGGTGTATTCGACCTGCTAACCAAAATCTGCCAAATACTCGCAGGCGTTGCACTGGTCTCAATGACACTGATGTTTGCCTGGCTGGTATTCGGTCGCTATGTGTTAAACGATACACCTACCTGGGTAGAACAGGTGTCACATCTGCTGCTTATGGTCATCGGGTTTCTGGGGGCGGCCGTTGGTGTGCGACAGGACACGCACTTATCCGTTGTATTGTTCCGCTCGGCTGTGCCTTCATTTGTACGTACGGTGTTTGTATTCATTACCGACTTCCTGATGATGGCGTTCGGTGGGTTTATGTTCTGGTACGGGCTGGAACTCACCAAATTCAAATGGAAAACCCTCATTCCGCTTATTCAGGTGCCTGAGGGGCTGCGGTCACTGCCACTGACTATTTGCGGTGCACTGGTATTTCTATTTTCACTGGGCCATCTGATCCGTCTGTTAACGGGTCGTGATCAACGCCGCGACACCATCGAGTAAAACAATGGGACTTCTGCTGCTACTGGGTGTTTTCGCCTGCTGTGTGATCATTGGCCTGCCTGTCGCTTTTGCACTGGGCATTTCTGCACTGGTGGCTTTCTGGCATGAAGGCTTACCACTATTAATTGTGTTCCAGCGTATTGTTGCCGGCATTAACGTTTACTCGTTAATGGCAATACCGTTTTTTATCTTTGCCGGTGAACTCATGTTTCACGGCGGCATTGCCATGCGACTGGTACGCTTTGCACAAAATGCTGTGGGTGCGGTACGCGGCGGGCTTGGCATTGTTAATGTGTTTTCTTCGATGTTGTTTGGCGGTATTTCAGGTTCTGCCATTGCAGATATCTCGGCGCTTGGATCAATACTGGTGCCGGTCATGAAAGACAAAGGCTACGATGCTGACTACGCCGTTAACGTAACCGTTACCTCTTCTATTGCCGGTATTATTATTCCGCCAAGTCACAACATGATTATTTTTGCACTGGCAACCGGTGGTGCGGTTTCAATTTCAAAGCTGTTTCTGGCCGGTGTCATACCGGGCATTCTAATGTGCATTTGCCTTGCGGTTGCCGCCTATGTGATTGCAGTTAAACGTGGCTACGGTGCCGAGAAGTTTCCCGGCTGGACAGTGCTGATCATGAGCTTCTTCAGCGCTATTCCGGGTTTGCTTACTGCTGTCATTATTGTTGGCGGTGTGCTTTCAGGTGTGTTTACTGCCACAGAATCAGGTGCGTTCGGTGCGCTGTATGCGTTTGTGGTAACCCTGCTGGTGTACCGCACCATTACCTGGGCAAATTTTAAAGTCGCAGTCACCCAGGCGGTTCGCACCACATCGATGGTGATGATACTGATTGCATGCGCCGGTGCATTTGCCTACATGCTGACTTTTTTCCGGGTACCAACACTCACCATAGAACTGCTCACAGGCCTTACCGACAACCCGATTCTGATACTGCTAATGATCAACGCGGTATTGCTGTTACTGGGCATGATCATGGATATGGCAGCGCTAATTCTTATCTGTACACCGATCTTTCTGCCAATCATGAATACACTTGGCATCGATCCGCTGCAGTTCGGTATGATTCTGCTGGTTAACCTTGGCCTTGGTTTGTGCACACCGCCGGTTGGGTCATGCCTGTTTGTT
>CAYZVB010000124.1:6098-12075 GCA_964481315.1 uncultured Granulosicoccaceae bacterium | reverse complement strand
TGGCTGTGCGGTGGGTAAGCTGCCGATAGAAAGTGCCGTCAGAACCATATGGCCATTTTATCTGGCCATATTTATCGCACTAATGCTTATTACCTTTGTACCGGCAATATCGCTAACGTTACCGGGCCTGATTAGCTAACAGTTAACTACAGCTCATCGACACAGCGCGGGTATACAGACTCAAAACCTTCGGCATACTGCGCCGGTCTGCCACCGGCCATGCCGCCCGAGTTACGCCTGAAGTGATTACCGCGATTCTGCGCCACATTGGTGTAGTAATCCCACAGGTGGTGTTGCCCTTCCATACATTCGATGGCTGCGCGCTTCTGGTCCCAGACGTCGGTGATATCAAGAAACGTATCGGGCTTCCAGCCCATTTGCTCTGTCTGGTGCGGTTCAAATAAGTACAGTTGCGGCGCACCGAGCACTTTTTCACCAGGGTTGTGGCCCCAGGCCTGGGCAATCATTCTGACTTCCATCGCCACTTTAGTGGTGTACATATGATCGGTGTTGTACGGATCATAGTGTGAGTGACTGAGCATAAAGTTTGGTTGAACTGCGCGAATCAGATCGACCAGTTTGTATTTGGCATCACGGTCAAGCTCTAGCGGGTAGTCACCAAGATCAAAGAACTGCAGGTCGTGAACATGCAGTGCTTTTGCCGCATTTTCAGCTTCCTTGCGCCTGATGGTTTTTACTTCGTCAAGCGACTTACCTTCCTTCCATAGTCTGGCACTTTCCCCGCGTTCGCCGTAGGAAAGGCACGCGACTGTTACCTCGTAACCACGCTTCTGGTGCAGTGCTATTGCACCACCGCAACGCCAGACAAAGTCTGCCGCATGGGCAGAGATAACCAGTGCAGTTTTTTTGTCAGCCATAATTGACCCTTAGAGCAAATATTTTCAGTGAATTGTCGTCCGCGATTGTACTACTGTACCGGCGACCTTGCCTTATATCTATTCAGGGTCTCTACTCAAGCGGCAGCCCGACATAGTTTTCGGCAATCGTTTTTGAAGCAGCCTCTGATGCCGCAATGTAGTCAAAGTCAGCACGTTGCATGCGTTTTTCAAACGGTGAGTGATCGGGAAACTGATGCATTAGCTGCGACAACTGCCACGAAAAACGCTCTACCTTCCACACCCGGTTTAACACCGTTTCGGAGTAATTATCGAGATAGGAATTGTTGCCACTGACATAGTGTTCTGTAAGCGCACGCGAAAGCAGACGAATGTCAGCCACTGCAAGGTTTAACCCCTTCGCGCCGGTAGGCGGCACAATATGCGCCGCATCACCGGCCAGAAACAGGTTGCCATAACGCATTGGCTCGGCCACAAACGAACGCAGCGGTGCAATAGATTTTTCAAATGACTCCCCGGTGTGCAACCCGGCAGCGAGTTCAGGCCCTAAGCGCCGTGATAACTCTTCCCAGAACCGTTCATCGGACCACTGATTTGTGTTGTCATTGATATCGCATTGTATGTAGTAACGGCTGCGGGTATCAGAGCGCATGGAAGCCAGCGCAAAACCACGCTGATGGTTTGCATAAATCAACTCGTGGCTTAGCGGCGGTTGCTCTACCAGTACACCAAGCCAGCCAAACGGATAGACACGTTCATAGGTTTGCAGTACATCGGGCGGTATCGCGCTACGGGATACGCCATGGTAGCCATCGCATCCGGCAATGTAGTCACACTTAATAATATGCTGCTGACCATTAACAGTAAACACTACAGAAGGCTGACTAGACTTAACATCAACCGGCAACGCATCATTAACATCAAAGAAAAACTGCTGCCCTGCATTAAAGCGTGCATCAAAGAGATCTTTGGTAATTTCTGTCTGGCCGTATACCATAACCGACTTACCGGTTAAGCCGGCAAGGTCAATACGGTGCCTGGCGCCTTCAAACACCAGTTCAAAGCCATCGTGCGGCAACCCCTCGGCATGCAACCGTTCGGCCACGCCTGCTTCTTCGAGCGCTGTAACGGTGCCCTGTTCGAGTACACCGGCTCTAATGCGGCCCTCAATGTATGCCCGGTCTTTGCGATCAAGCACAATGCTTTCGATGCCGGCTTTAGCCAGCAGTTGCGACAGCAGCAGTCCACTG
Organism: uncultured Granulosicoccaceae bacterium; assembly: GCA_964481315.1. GTDB lineage: Bacteria > Pseudomonadota > Gammaproteobacteria > Granulosicoccales > Granulosicoccaceae. The sequence goes on along the minus strand of CAYZVB010000124.1, from coordinate 9,968 downwards.
GGACCGGCGCCAATAATACAGACCTGAGTGTTATGTGTGTTGATCAAAATTTCTTACAAAGCGCAGCCATAAAAAGACCAATACCGGCACCGGTAGCCAACAGGCTATCGGTTTATCGTCAGTGCCTCTACGTTTACCGTGTCACGCTGTAAAGCTTACGAGCTGAGCGAATAATTGATATAGACACAACATGTAAATAATTGCACTATTCGATCATTTTGCTCAGTTTAACCGGATTGTGTGTGTTGGCGTCCCTATGGCAAATTCCATTCCCAGCTATGAATTATATGGCGAATTACTGGCCGGCGAACTGCCGGGCCCTATCCACCACGAAACCATCCGCGAACGCAGCAGCCAGCACGATTGGACTATCCGACTCCACCGCCATCGCCGCCTTGCACAGATTTTTCTGTTTAGCTCTGCCGATGTGTTTTTGCGTGTTGGCGATATTGAATACACCAGCAGCGATCAGATCATACTTGTCGTGCCGCCCGGCGTACCACACGGTTTCCGTTTTTCGGAAGATATTGTTGGCGATGTTGTCAGCATTCGACTCGACGAAATGCCCGCCACCGTGCAGCAGCGGTTCGCAGTATTTAACGAAGGGACCGGCAGGATATTCACCGGCCGGCGAGCGGACAATTTCGACAACGTTGCGGCGTTAATAGACCAGCTGCGTCAGGCTTACCACAGCGTTGCAGTTAATAAAGAAGAGGTGTTGTTGTCACTGATTGACTTAATTGTTCTGTACCTGACCGGTGATTTGCGCACAGCCAGTTCACTAAAACCAGTAAATACACCGGCGCCGCGCGGCAGGCACGATCTGCAGATTGAAGCGTTTTGCAACTTACTTGAAGAGAACTTTCAACACCCGTGGTCTGTAGCACTTTACGCACAACGCATTGGCATATCGGCACCGCACCTGACGCGTGTATGCAAAGCCGGGCTGGGCGCACCGCCCAATGATCTGGTGCGCCGGCACAGAATACTCGAAGCTAAACGCCTGCTTGAATACACGGCACTGTCCGTTGCAGAAATCGCCCGCCGTTGCGGATTTAAAGATGCCGCTTTCTTTAGCCGAACCTTTAAGGCAAGCCTTGGCATACCGCCGCATCAGTATCGCACGCAACTTAATGAATAGCGCAACCGTGGTCACTGCATAAAAGCGCTGCAGTTACGTCGCGAAGTAACTAGCGAGCGCATCGATCAGTTTTTGTACATCGTTTGAATCGTTGTGCACATGGGCCGACACCCGCACCCGGCCAAAATCACCATATGCGCCCCATACCAGCACGCCCTGTGTGCCCAGCGCTTTTCTCAGTTCATCAACGCCGGTAACCATAAAGCAGGTGTTGCCGGCACGTTTGTGATCTTCTGCAGGCGTCATCATTTCGAGGTTGAACTGCTCAAGCCCTTCACGCACCTGCTTACCCAGCGCTAAGGTATGTGCATGAATATTTTTTTCTCCTGCCGCAAGCAGATAGTCGAGCGCGTTGTTTAGCAGATACAAGCTGATATATGACGGGTTGGCGGCAAGAAAACGATCGGCATTATCGTGCAGCGTATACTCAAGCGGCGACTTCCAGCCGCCGCCACTGGCAACACTGGCCCAGCCAATAAACGGTGGCGCGAAGTCCGGCAGTGTTTGGCGGTTCCAGTAAAAAACTGCCGTACCATGCGTTGCCATCATCCACTTATAACAGCTGGAAACGGCAATATCTGCAAGTGATGCATCGACCGGTACCACACCGGCGGCATGCGTGACATCCATTAAGAAAATAGCGCCCGCATCGCGTATTCCACGGGATAACAGTGCAACATCCATATGCTGACCGGTAAACATACTGACCTGACTCACCGCTACAACACGGGTTTTCTCATCAATTTGCGACAGAATATCGTGCTCATCAATAACCCAGTCACGGTTGCGTACAATGCGTACTTCAACGCCTTTTTCTTTAAGGTTGGCCCACGGCAGAATGTCAGATGGAAACTCCACATCGGCCACCACCACGTTGTCACCGGGTTGCCATTGAAGTCCGTAGCAAAGCGTATTAATGCCTTCAGTGGCAGATGAAAGAAACGTTAAATCCTGCGGCGGTACTTTAAACAGTGTGGCGCACTTGCCGCGCGCCTGCTCCATCACCTGTGCCTGTAAGTCACGGGCAGGTTCACCGGCACTTTTGTCAGACAGAAACTGCTGCAACACCTGATGGTGTGAACGCAACATGGGCGCCTCGCCGCCGGTGGCAAGGTGGGCAATGTTGTCCAAACCGATAAATTCGGATTTATTTATTAACGATTCAATCATTTAATATCCGTTATTCCGAGGTAACGATGGTGCTTTTAAGCCAGGCTTTCAGCGTTTGGGCATCGTCGTTTAAAAGTCGCGAACCGGCAGACATAAACACATACCCGTAGCCGTTGAGCTGTTCTTTAAACGGCGCGGTCAACAGGCCGTTGTCGAGTTCATTAAGCATTAAATGATCTGCCAGCACCAGCCCCTGCCCGTCAACCGCTGCCTGCACACGCACGTTGGCATCACTAATAATGCGTCGCGGGTTTTGCAGTGTCAGCCGCCGCACACCGGCTGCCTGCAGCCACTCCTGCCACATGTCCTGTTGTCTGTCTTCACACAGTAACGGCACACGGTTGAACGGTGCCTGCTGCAGTTGCTTTGCGCTTAACGGTAACGAAGTATCTGTGCCGAGCCGCTGTAGCAACTTCGGACTGATGGCTGGAAACAGCGCCATGGGTAGTTCGGCAAAGCAGTTAGGATCGGTACGCTGACGGCACTGCCCCCAGCGTATCGCCAGATCAACATCGGCAAGTTTAAAATCTGCCGAATTGACCGAATGCTGCAACAGCACCGCGACTTCGCCGTGTTGCTCGTTAAAACGGCTAATATGCGATGACAGCCAGCGCGCAGCAACGTAAGTGGTGGCAGCCACCGACACCCCGCCACGTGCACCTTTGTCGGCCAGACGCTCGAGGGTTTCGCCCAGCTCGTCAAACAGTTTTGCGGTGGTGTGCAACAGTGCCTGGCCGGCTTCGGTAAGGTAGACCTGCCGCACAGAACGTTTAAACAGACTGCATTGCAACACCTCTTCAAGGCGGCGAATCTGGTAGCTGACCGCACCCTTGCTAATGCACAGTTCTTCAGCCGCCAGCGTAAAGCTTAAGTGGCGCGCCGCAGACTCAAAAGCCTTCAGCGTATCAAGCGGTGGCAGGTGGTGTTTCATACACAAATTATGGTTCAAATATATTGAACCATAAACGAGAAATTTGCGTTTGTCACGAACCAGCCGGTGGGTTAAAAACCCATCATCACACAGGAGCTAATCATGAGTAACCAGGTTGTTTCGCACGCCCGCGTGGTGGTCATTGGTGGCGGGATTGCGGGGTGTTCAACACTGTACCACCTGACCCGCGAGGGCTGGACTGACGTTGCCCTGGTCGAACGCGACGAGCTGACTTCGGGCTCTACCTGGCACGCCGCCGCACAGGTCACACAGTTTGGCGGCAACCAGACCATGTTCGGGCTCAAGCGCCACAGCATTGATCTGTACCGCGAACTTGCTGCAGACGCCGATCACCCGTTTGACTACTTTATTACCGGCGGTATGCGCACCGCCTACACGCAGGACCACCTCGACATCTACCACTACCACGTCGGCATGGCGCGCGGCATGGGGGTAGAGATGGAAGTGATTGACGCTGCCGAAGCCGGCAAACGTCACCCGCTGTTGCAAACCGAAGGGTTGCTCGGCGCCTGGTGGGATCCGCTTGACGGCTACATTGACCCTTCAGGTATTACCCATGCACTGGCGCGCAAGGCACGTGAAGCCGGTGCCACTGTGCATCGGTTTA
>CAYZVB010000124.1:0-6088 GCA_964481315.1 uncultured Granulosicoccaceae bacterium | reverse complement strand
GTGATATCACCTGTGAGAAAGTAGTTAACGCCACCGGCTATCGCGTTAACGAGGTGGGTAACATGCTCGGCGTTGAACACCCGGTCACGTCGATGGAGCACATGTACTTTTTAACCGACAGCATGCCAGAAATTGAAGCACTCGATTATCGTGTACCGGTAATTCGCGACCCGGGTGATGACTTTTACAGTCGTCAGGAGAAAAAAGGTTTACTGGTTGGTGTATACGAGCAGGGCTGTAAAACATTTGGTATGGACGGCATTGACCCGGGCTTTACCAGAGCTCTTTGCCCGTCCGACCTCGACCGCTGCCTCGATAACATGGAGCGCATATTCGAACGCATGCCGGCACTGCAGGACGCAGGTATTCACACCGTAGTAAACGGCCCCATCACCTACACCATCGACGGTTTGCCACTGGTTGGGCAAATACCGGGTGTTGAAAATGCGTATTGCATTATTGGTCTGCGTGCCGGTATTGGTGAAGGCGGCGGGCACGGCAAAATACTTGCCGAACTCATGGTACACGGCGAATGCGAATGGGATGCCTGGTGTCTCGACCCGCGTCGTTTTACGCAGTATGCCAACACCGAGCATACCTGCCTGAAAGCCATCGAAGACTACCAGAACGAATTTCACTACCACATGCCGCACGAACACCGACCGGCTGCACGACTGGCACGTACCACACCGCTGTACGCCGTGCTGGACTCACTGAATGCAGTGTGGGGTACAGTTAACGGCTGGGAGCGGGTGCTGTGTTTTAAGCCGGAAAATCAACCCGACTTTGAGGACAGGCACAGCTTCAGGTTCACAGAAACCAAAGCAGTGGTCGCCGGTGAAATAGCGGCACTCACCAGTAACGTCGGCTTAATGGAGGTCTCCGGCTTTAACCGTTTTGAGCTAAAAGGCGAAGGCACCACCGAACTGCTAAACAAACTGGTGTGCGGCAAACTGCCGAAAGACACTGGCAAGGTGTCGCTTTGTTATCTGTTAAATGAAAGCGGCCACGTATTGGGTGAAGCCACCATCGCAAAACTCGGTGACGAACACTACTGGTACGGTTCGGCGGCCGCCTCTGAATGGCACGACAGAGACTGGATTTACCGATTCAAGCCGGATACCGTCACGCTTACCGAGCTTACCTCAAGCCATACCGTACTGGTGGTGGCCGGGCCTAAGTCACGGGCACTGTTACAATCAATATCACCGCGTTGCGACTGGTCACAAAACGCATTTCCATGGATGCGGGTAAAACCGATGACACTGGGACATGCAGCTGTTACTGCTATGAGCATCAGTTTCTCGGGCGAGTTAGCGTATGAGCTACACGTACCGAATGAACAGTTATATCTGACGTGGCAGCTAATAAACGAAGCCGGTAAAAACTTTAACCTGTCTTACTTCGGGTTATACGCCACTGAATCCATGCGCATGGAAAAGGGCTATCGTCACTGGAAGGCCGATCTAATCTACGAGCGCAATCCGTTTGAGTCGGCGCTGGACCGGTTTGTCGATATGACCAAAGACGATTTTATTGGTAAAGCGGCACTTGAAAAGGAACTGGCTGCAGGCAATAAAAAAGACTTTGTCACGATGACTGTAGACTGCGACATTGCCGCCTGCCATGCCGGTGACTCTGTGTATAGCGGCGATCAGTTAATCGGCACCGTTACTTCCGGTGGCTACGGACATCGCGTCAGCCGCAACATTGCCTATGCGTTTGTTGACCCGGCGCACGCAGCAGAAGGCTCACAGCTCGAGATTGAAATTCTCGGCAACTGTTGCAATGCGGTTGTTTGTGAGCCGTGCCTGTTCGATAAAAGCAATACACTTGTCAGATCATAACGGTTAAGTTGAAATGCAAAGCAAACCACGTCGTCGCAGTAAGATTTCAGCACGCCAGGCAATGCATGCAAAGCGTGCAAAGGCCCCCGAAATCAACCCCTGCCCGCCGGGCCCGTCGAGCGGTTTTTTTAAACCGCTAAGCGACAATGATGTTCAGCAGATCTACCAGACATCACTGCGCATATTGTCAGACATAGGCATGGGTGATGTGCCTGCAGCACTAATGCAACAGGCGCTGGATAAAGGCGCGTTTCAAAACGACAGAGGTCGCCTTTGCTATCCCGCCGCAATGGTCGAAGACACTATCGCCGGTGCCTGCAAAAGTTTTGTATTGCACGGCCGTGACACAAAGCACGATATTGAAATCGGTGGCGATAAAGTCTATTTCGGCACCGGTGGTGCTGCGGTACAAACCCTTGATATCGACAGCGGCGAGTATCGTGCCGCCACCCTCAAAGACCTCTATGACTTTACCCGCCTTGCCGATCACTTAACCAATGTAAGCTGGTTTACCCGCTGTTGTGTTGCAACTGACGTGGAAGACATCACCGATCTCGACATCAACACTGCTTATGCGTTGTTAAAAGGCACGAATAAACCGGTTGGCACCAGCTTTACCATCGCGAGTTCGGTCGATCCGATTGTTGAAATGTTTGACACTGCCATGGGTGGCAGTGGCGAATTTAAAAAACGCCCTTTCTGCAAAGCACATATCAGCCCGATCATTTCACCGCTGCGCTATGGAGAAGACGCCTTTGAAGTGGCTATGGCGTGCTACCGGCACAACATGCCGTTAAACAATATTATTGCCGCACAATCCGGCGCCACTGCACCCGCCACCATCGCAGGTATGCTGGCTTCAACACTTGCAGAAACGCTCGCCGCACTAATGATGGTTAACGTATTTAAGCCCGGCTACCCAATGATATTTTCCAACTGGCCGTTTGTAATTGACCTGCGCAGCGGTTCGTTTTGCGGCAGCGGAGGCGAAATCACCCTACTTAACGCTGCTTCGGCACAGTTGTCGAACTGGCTCGGCCTGCCATCGGGTGCCGCCTGCAGTATGAGTGATGCCAAAGCGGTTGATGCACAGATGGGACTTGAAAAAGCTATGTCATCACTGGGTGTGGGGCTTTCCGGCTGCAATATGGTTTATGAGTCTTCGGGCATGATGGCAAGTCTGCTTGGCGCTTCTTTCGAAGCCATGGTAATAGACGATGAAATGCTGTCGCAGGTGTATCGCATATTGCGCGGGATAGAAGTAAATGAAGAAACCCTGGGCTTTGCAGCAATTGAAGAAGCCGTGTACGGCGAAGGCCACTTCCTTGGCGGGCAACACACCATGGATGCTATGCAGCGCGACTACTTCTGGCCCAGCACCCTGACCGACCGCCAGCAACCCGCGGCATGGCAGGAAGATGGCGCTAAAACCATGCAGCAACGGGCCAATGAAAAGGCGCGGGAGATTCTGCAAAGCCACCACCCTGAATACCTGAGTGCCGATGCCGATCAGTCAATACGCAGCCGTTTTAACATATTGCTGGCGTAGTATACTGTGGTGAAAAACACTTGCACTGTACCGGCACCACTGCATGCGCACACCATCTGCTACCACGGCCTTATGTCATTGTTCGTTTGTCGCTAACACCCGCGTAGTGGCGATGCTGCTTCCGGTGCGCGAGTTGCAGCACGGTACCACTATCTAATGCTTCATCAGTTTACGATGCGCGCCGCCGGCATGGGCCTGCTTGCAGCATTTGTCGGTTACGTATCATCGTTTGCCATTGTGCTGTCGGGTCTTACCGCAATGGGTGCAAACGAACAGCAGGCCTCAACCGGACTGATGTTCGCAACCCTTGGCATTGGAGTTTGCGGTGTATGGGTGGCTTTTACGACACGCACCCCCGCAGCCATCGCCTGGTCTACCCCGGGTGCTGCTTTCCTTGCATACATCAGTGCGCTGCCCGGCGGTTTTGCCGAGGCAACAGGGGCATTTATCTGTTGTGCTCTAATGATTGTTATTACCGGTTTCATACCGTCTATTGCCAGACTGGTTGCCACAATACCGAAACCAGTGGCAAGCGCGCTGTTAGCGGGTGTGTTGTTGAAACTGTGTTTTGCACCCGCATTTGCCCTCGGTACCACGCCATTACTCATACTGCCAATACTTGCTGCATGGCTTGCCGGACTCACCATCAACAAACTGCTTGCCATGCCGCTTGCTGTTACGGCGTTAATTGGTGTATTGCTGTTCGCCGCCGACACACCGGATATCACCAGCGCGGGTTTACTACCGGTTATCGCCATGCAAACCCCGACATTCAGCTGGCAGGCATTTCTGTCGGTAAGTGTACCGCTCTACCTCGTTACCATGGCCGGCCAGAATATTCCTGGTTTTACGCTGCTTGAACTCAATCAATACCCGGTACAAAGGGAAAAGCTGCTTCGTACTACCGGGTGGTTTAGCACACTGATCGCACCATTCGGCGGTATCCCGGTCAATATGTCGGCCATTACAGCCGCGATGATGTGCGGCGAAGATGCAGGCAGCAACCCGCACAGCCGGTACTGGGCTGCAATGATTTGTGGTGCGATTTTTATTCTGATTGCGTTCTTTTCATCATTTGTTATCTCAGTCGCTGCAGCTGCACCGGCAGGCTTAATTACCGCGGTAGCAGGGCTAGCACTGATTCCGGCACTGGCAGCTTCACTCACTGCTGCGTTTTCACACTCACTGCAACTTGAGGCACCGGCTTTAACATTTTTAATTACTGCAAGCGGCATGACACTGGCCGGAGTCAGCGGTGCATTCTGGGGCGTCATTGCCGGCGTGGTGGTCTGGCATATTAAGGGCTCCCGACTGCCAACAGATCAACCTACCGGGCAAGACACATGAGCGACAAATCCATAGGGGAATCAGCACACGTCAACATACACGATGCTCTTAAGCTTGACGGCAGTGCAGAAAATATTATCGACTACTACAAAAACTGGGCTGCCACCTACGATAAAGACGTTGTTGACAATTACTACGGTATACAACTGATTGCTGATCTGCTGCACAACAGCCTGCAGCAGGCCGGGTACAAACATAGCTCTGTTCCCATCGCAAACACCGGTATAGTCGATGTTGGCTGTGGAACCGGACTGCTTGCCGCACCGCTACAGAAACACGGATACGAACAGCTAGACGGCATTGACTTGTCCAGTGAGATGATAGAAAAGGCCCGCGAAACAGGACTGTACAGACAGCTCTTTGCCGGCATTAATATCCATCATACGATTCCTGCAGATCTTAAAAACTCTTATCACGCCGCCGTCTGTCTGGGCGTGTTTACACCGGGGCATGTACAACCAGAATCGCTTTACGGTATTGCAGAGCTTGTAATGCCGGGCAGTGTGATGGTGATCAGCACGCGTATCCCCTACTATGCTCAAACCAACTATCAGGAAGTGAGTGATCAAATTGAACGCGATGGTATCGCTATTCTTAAGCAATGCCATCGTGACGCACCGTACCGCGACGACGGTGATGCACACTACTGGATATATGAAGTACAGTAACCCTTATAATTTTTGGAGGAATTTTTCATGAAAGACCAGATTGCGGTCGTCACCGGCGGTGCACAGGGCATTGGGTTTGCAGTGGTTCAGGCACTGATTAATAAAGGCGTGCGTGTCGCCAGCTGGGACCTTGACGCCACCAACAACGACGCAATGGCCGATTTTGGCAGCCAGGCAATTGCTGTCGATTGCAATATCACCAGCCCCGAATCAGTGGCAGCCGCCTACCAGGCCACCTGCGATGTGCTGGGCACACCGGTCATTCTTGTTAACAGCGCCGGTGTTGCAGGCCCGAATGAAACCGTTGAAAACTACGACTACGACGAATGGAAAAAAGTGTTCGACGTAAATGTGAATGGAACTTTTCTGGTGAACAAAATCTGCGTCCCCGGTATGAAGGCGCAAAACTACGGACGTATACTCAACATTGCATCAGTGGCAGGTAAAGAAGGCAATCCGAATGCATCGGCCTACTCATCTTCCAAGGCCGCGGTGATTGGACTGACAAAATCACTCGGCAAAGAACTGGCAGATTTTGATATTGCGGTTAACTGCGTTACACCGGCAGCCGCACGCACCCGAATATTCGATCAGATGAGTGAAGAACACATTAACTACATGCTTTCCAAAATTCCGCGCGGGCGATTTTTAGATGTGGAAGAAGCAGCAGCCATGAT
>CAYZVB010000123.1:8095-14152 GCA_964481315.1 uncultured Granulosicoccaceae bacterium | reverse complement strand
CGCTGCACAACGACACAGACGCACCGGTGACTTTTTTGCGCTGGGGCTCGCCGTTCGAAGCTGCACTGACACGCGATCTGTTTGACATCAGCACGGCTGACCAGGGCGCACGTGCCGGATTTCGCGGTCGACTGATCAAGCGCATTGACCCTGCACCGGAAGATTTTACTGTGCTTGCGGCAGGGGGGTCTGTGGAAGCGATTGTACCGGTAGTGAGTTACTACAATCTAACCACCTTTGGTGAATACAACGTCGCGTTAAACAGGCCGCTGCAATATCGCGATGACAATGGAGCGTTGTTAACAAAGAATATTGTGGCACCGGCCATTGTCGCGACCCTGTTACCGCAACCGGAAACCCGCGCTGCGGTTGCTGCAGGCTTTTCCAGTTGCGCTGCAGATCAGCAGGTCACTATCCAGCAGGCGGTTGATGCCGCTGAGCAAATGGCAGTTGAAGCGCGTGACGGGCTTGCTTCCCTTTCTACTGACGGGCGCCAGAATTCCCCGCGTTATAAACAGTGGTTTGGCAGTTACGACGAAACACGCTTTGATCTGGTGCTTGAGACTTTCGGCCGCCTGGCAAACGTGGTTGAAACCGAATCCATTCAGTTTGATTGTCGTTGTGATGAGAACGGTTATTTTGCGTTTGTATTTCCATCGCAGCCGTATGACATTTATTTATGTCCGGCGTTTTGGCGTGCGTCTCTGGTGGGGCGTGACTCCAAGGCCGGTACCATTTTGCATGAGCTAACGCATTTTCCAGAAATACAGGGCACCAGTGACTTTGCCTATTCTACGGCGGTAGTCGCACTGGCAGAAGATAACCCGGAACAGGCCGTGCGCAACGCCGACAGTTATGAGTACTTTGCTGAAAACGTACCGAAGCTCGATATATTTAACGGTGTTGTGTTTTCAGTGCTTGAACCCGGTGTTGAAGTCAGTGACTTTATCTCATCAGGGCAGAGCAGTTTTTATAAAGTAACCGGTGCTGAGTACGTGGAACTTTTCTCGGACACCGGTAATGCGAACCTTGAAATTTATGCCACTGCTGCAAACGAGGAAGTGATCTGCAGTGCTGCTTCTGCCACGGCGTCTGACCGCTGTGATGTCAGTAGCGAGGGCACGGTATACATAGGCGTAAAAGCGCAGCAAGATGCCAACTATCGGTTGCTTGCCGACAGTGAGCCTGTTGTGACTGTGCAAACAGGTGATCCATCAGATGCAGGGCAACCTCAGGAACCGGTATCTGATGATCCTGCTTCTTCTGATAATTCGACTGACCCCGATGCCACTGGCAATGACGATGAAGGTACCGGCAATGACGATGAAGGTACCGGCGCGTTTTCCATGTGGCTTTTGCTGCTGCTGGCTGCTGGTCGTTTACCGCAACCAGCCCGCAAACAGAAAGTCCAGTAGTGATTAAGTCTGCATTGAGCCGACTGTTTGCGGTGTTACTTGGCGGGTCTGCGTTGTCTTCGTGTGAAGGGCAGGCACCTGAACTGGACTTTCCCGAAAACACACTGTCGGTCAGACTGGCAGTTATTGATAGTGTGATCGACAGAGAAGCTGCCTTTCGATTTCAGTATATTGTTCAAAACGGTACGGAACAGCCGGTGCGTTTGTTGCCGTGGGGCACACCACTTGAAGATAGACTAACGGCCGACGCCTTTGACGTAACGTTTAATGGCGCAGTGCTTCCCTACATGGGCATAATGGCCAAGCGTATGGCACCCGTTGCAGCGGACTACATTACGCTTGGTGCGGGTGAGTCAATAGAAGTAACGGTTGATCTGTCGCGTGCCTATGACACCGCTAGTGCAGGCGAGTACCGTGTACAGCTCAAGACTTTTGGTGATGCCTACCACATAGAGTCTACCGAGTTTACTATTGCATCAGCGCCCCTTGTCATAGAACGCAGGTAGAACCACAGCACTACACGGAGGCGTACCATGGCAGTCAGCCCGTTTGAGTCGGTGGAACACTGGTCGGTTACTAAAAAATCTGTACGCTCGCAGCGCGGTGTGGTTGCTGCGCAAAGTACTGTTGCGGCTGGCGTTGGCGCACAAATACTGGCGGCAGGCGGTAATGCTGTTGACGCTGCAGTAGCCACAGCATTTGCATTGTCGGTTGTCGAGCCGTGGATGTGCGGTCTGGGTGGCAGCGGATACATGGTGGTGTGGGATAACACCGCTAGGCGCAGTGCAGTGTATGATTTTCAGGGAGTGCTGCCGCAACATATTAACGCGAACGACTACCCGCTTGACCCTGCTGTACCCCACAGCACAATGGGTTTTCCCGGTGTTGTCAATGATCTGAACACGGTGGGCTATCAGTCAATCTCAGTGCCCGGTGCGGTAAAAGGGTTGAGTGATGCGCTATCAGACTTCGGCACTAAAGGGCTCGATACACTGTTATCACCCTCAATAGCGCTTGCAAAAAACGGCGTTGCAGCCAGTTGGTTTACCACGCTGCAAATAGCGCTTGCCAGCAAAGAACTGTCGCTTGATAAAACAGCCAGTGAATTGTTTTTACCCGGTGGAATTGCGTTGCAGCCGCAGCAGTTAATGAAAAATCCGGCACTGGCAAACTCCCTTGAACTTATCTCACACAATGGCCCGAATGTGATGTATGGCGGTGAACTGGGTCAGCAAATGGCTGAAGACCTAAAGGCCGGTGGCAGCGCTATCGAGACTGCCGACTTTGCAGCGTATAACACCATTAAAACAGACACACTGCTGGGTAGTCATCGTGGTACGACGTTGCATACGGCAGGTCCAACCAGCGGCGGACCAAGACTGATCGATACCCTTGGTTATATTGCCGAACACCTCGACGTGCGGCAGGGAGTCGGTGCACATAACTGGGTAGTGTATGCAAAAGCATTGCAACAGGCGTGGCACAAACACAGTGAAAAAATTGGCAGAGCAACGGAAGTGGGCGGTTGTACCAGTCACCTGTCTGCTGTTGATGAACAAGGCAATATGGTTGCGCTGACGTACACGCTGCTCAGTCGTTTTGGTTCCGGTGTAATGCTGCCGGGTAGTGGTATTTTAATGAACAATGCGGTGTCGTACTTTGATCCGCGGGAAGGCTACCCGACCAGTATGGCACCCGGTAAACGTATCAATGCCAGTAACATGTGCCCGACTATCGCGGTAAAAGATAACCAATCATTGCTGGCGGTCGGAGCTTCGGGTGCGAACTTTATTATGCCGTGTACCGCAATTATCACTGCACTAATGCTTGATCATGGTTATACGCTTGAACAGGCGATCAACCAGCCGAGAATTGATGTGGCCGAAAATGCACAGGTAACTGCAGACCCGCTGCTTGGTGAAGAAGTGCTGCAGGCGCTGAGTCAGCAGTTTTCAGTCACAACCGCTCAGCGACTGGTTTTTCCGAAACTGTTTGCCTGTGCTTCCGGTGTGAGTCGTGACGCTGATACTGGCCACTTATACGGCAACAATGATCCGTCGCAGCCGATTGGCGGTGCCGTTGCAGCCGACGATTATTTTACCCGTTAATAACCGCGCGTACGGTCTGTTAAATCTTCAACCGGTTCGCCGTTTATAAATGCTTTAAGGTTACGGGCGATTTCTTTGCCACCGGACTTGGGGTCTATCATCGATGCAATGTGCGGTGTGATAGTGATTTTCGGGTGTGACCAGAACGGATGTTCTGCGGGCAGTGGTTCGGTTCTGAATACATCAAGGGTGGCATGACTGATGTGCGATGAGTCGAGGGCGTCTAATAATTCCTGCTCGTGCAGGTGTTCTCCGCGGCCCGCGTTAATGACTGCGGCACCTTCCGGTAGTTGTTGAAACAGCCTTTTATTCAGAATGTTCCCGGTTGCTTCAGTTAGCGGTAACAGGCACACCAGTATGTTTGTCTGGCGGAGAAACTCCGGCAGCTGCGTTTCGCTATAGCAGGTGACACCGGTAATCCGGTGTTCACTTCTGGCCCAGCCCACCACGTTAAAGCCGAGTGACAGTAGACTTTGTGCGGCACTGTGCCCTAACTTGCCCAGCCCCATTATGCCCACGGTTCGGTTGGCTGCAGTGGGAGTAATTACCGGCGCCCACTGTTGACTGTGTTGTGCCTGCAGCATATCCATCAAATGTCGATGCTGAATGAGTACATGCATGCACACATACTCACGCATGCGTTGGGTGAGGTCACTGCCGGTGGTACGGATAATTGGCACATGCACTGGCAGTTCATGGTCTGCCAGTACGTGGTCTATGCCTGCGCCGACAGAAACAATACACTGCAGATTTTTAAAAGACGCGAGTCCTCCGGTGGGTGGTTTCCAAACCACTGCATAGCGCACATCGTCCGAGTCAGTGACTTCGTCCCACAGCAGGCAGTTAATTTCCGGTAGCAGAGACTGCAGGTGTGATTTCCACCATTCCCGACGAGCACTCTTTAAGTGAATAACCAGTGACATTGACTTTACTAATGCATTATTTCTTCTGCAATAATGTTGCAGATACTTTGAATGTCGTCTGTATCAAAGGTAAGGGGGATGCGCATATCCAGTGTGTTGGATAATATTTCCAGTGTGTTTGGCAGTACCGGTGCTTCACCAAGGTAACGCCAACTGTCGTAGCGACTGGTAAATCCCTGAGGGTCTTTGCTGCCAAACCACTTGAGTTCGACACCGCGAGACATACAGCGCGCAACAAAATCCTGTACCTGCTCCGGTGTGGTAAAGCCTGCAGGGCGAAATTGAATTGAACTTCCCACATAGTATTCCTGTGGCGGACGTTCAGACAGTTCGATGCTGTTGATCTTTTTTAAACCCGACTCCGCGGCACGGTAGAGTGTATTCCAGCGCTCGCAATTTTCCTTTAACAGCGGCAGCTGTGCTCTGAGAATTGCAGCACGAAGGTTATCCATGCGGCCGCTGTAGTTCGGGGTGTCGAGCCGGATGTCGTTAAATGTACTTTTATCCGGTGCAGCGCCGTGTCTTTCGTACAACATATAAGAGCCGGAATGCATAATGGCTCTTGCCATGACTTCGGCATTGTCGGTGGTCAGGAAGCCGCCTTCGCCGCTGTTGATGTGTTTGTAGGTTTGTGTGCTGAAGCAGGCTACTTTGCCAAACGTGCCCGAGGCTTTGCCATTCCAACTGGCGCCCATGGTGTGTGCGCAGTCTTCAATGAGTATGACCTTGTACTTGTCGCAGAGACTGGTTATTGCATCCATGTCGGCCAGATGCCCGCGCATGTGCGAGATCATAAAAAAGCGCGGTGACTGCGACTGCATTAACGATTCAAGGTGCTGCAGATCGACACAGTAGTTGCGATCAATCTCAACCAGTAACGGCACACCGCCGGCGTTGTTAATCGCACCCGGTACCGGTGCCAGTGTAAAGGCGTTGGTCAGTACCTGATCACCCGGTTCAAGTCCGGCCGCCTTCAGTGCGACATGCAATGCATAGCCACCGGAGGCGCAGGCGAGACAATACGGCACACCTAAATATTCTGCGAATTCTTTTTCAAGTAGTGCCGCTTCGGCAGTTTCGCCTTCGTCTGTGTTGTAGCGATGCAGTTTACCGCTGCGCATGATTTCGACAGCGCGTTGAATACCTGCTTCGGGTATTGCTTCCTGGCGGGTAAACGGCTTGGTGAATTTTTCCATGGTTTGAAACTCTCAGGCTATGGATATGGATAGTAGCAATACTGCGCGGCCGGTTAGCGTACGTTTACGGCATTATGCTTATGGCAGGCGTCTGCTACTATCCCGCCCTGTGACACTATTCCACAATAGCGCACGTTGAAATGCGGGCGAATCACCATATGCCTTAACCGGCTGATTTTATTAAAGAGGACACAGCAATATGAGTTTGGTTGGAACGTTGGCGAAAGTCGCGGTCGGTGCCATGATCGCAAAAGGCGTAAGCGGTGCAATGAAAGGCGGCGGTGCCGGTGGTGGTTTGGGTGGTTTGCTGGGCGGTGCGCTCGGCAAAGCAGGGGGTGCAGGTGGTTTGGGCGGCATGCTCGGCCAGGGCCAGAGTCAGGGCCAGCAACAGCAGCAGGGCGGTGGCGGCCTGGGC
>CAYZVB010000123.1:2995-8085 GCA_964481315.1 uncultured Granulosicoccaceae bacterium | reverse complement strand
GCGGTGCACTAAGTGGCCAGCAAGGCGGCCAGCAGGGCGGCCAGCAAGGCGGTGGTCTGGGTGGTTTGCTTGATTCGCTTGGCGGCGGTGCTCAACAACAGCAGGGCCAGGCCGGCGGTGGCGGTTTGGGCGATCTGCTCAACTCTGCACTGGCTGGTAATGAGCAGCCGGCTGAGCCTTCGGCAGAGCAACAGGCTGAACTCTGTTTGCGTGCCATGTTGTACGCTGCACGCAGCGACGGTGAGATTGATGCTGCCGAGCAGCAGAAAATCACTGGTCAGCTCGGTGATATTTCACCGGAAGAAGCTGAGTTTATTCGCAATGAAATGTCAGCGCCGATGGATGTTGACGGTTTCATCAGCAGTGTGCCGCAGGGCATGGAACAGCAGGTTTACCTGATGTCGATACTGGCTATTGATCTCGATAGCCAGGCCGAGGCGCAGTATCTCGATAAGCTTGCTAAAGGGCTTAACATCGATCAGGCAACCAGCAATGCCATTCATCAGAAGCTGGGTGTGCCGGCACTGTACAGTTAACCTTAGTCGTCTCCTTAAACGGGCGCCGCTGTTGCGGCGCCCTTTTTTGTTGCAGGCTAATTATTCTGTCAGACCGATTTTCTGACGTATTTCTGGGTCGCGCAGCGCAATTTCTTCACCAGCATACTCGACCGCTGCTTCAGTGCATAGCCACACAATGGCTTTTGCCGGCCATTCAGGGGCAATGTGATCTGACGGGTCGAGCTGGCTGACCGGGTTAATACCTGAAGCCTTAATCAGTACCTGCATTTCGGTGGCCACGGTACCCGGACTCAGGCCAACCACCCGTACACCGCTTTCGGCAGCTTCCTTGTGGGCGCACTTTGTGAGCATCGCAGCAGCAGCTTTGGCTGCACAATAGTGGCTCCAGCCTTCCAGCGCACTGTAAGCTGCTCCGGAACCAACATTAACAATGGTACCGCTCTGCTGTGACTGCATGAGTGGCAGTGCCGCGCGAATGCCGTGATAAACCCCTTTGAAGTTAATGTCCACTGCTTCTCCCCAGACCTGCGGATCGGAGGTGGCGAGGTGGCCAATTGGCTCAATCACCCCGGCGTTGTTTACCAGTATATCCATGCGTCCGAAAGTGGACTCACAATGTGAGATCAGGCCCTGCACGTCTTTGTAGTTGCTCACATCACAGGTCACTGCTTCTGCCTGGCCGCCGTTGTCGCGAATGACTTGCGCATTGTGGCGAATATTGGACTCTGATCTGGCGGCAAGAATGACGGAAGCACCGATATTGGCAAGTTCTGCTGCCGTGGCTGCACCGATACCTCTGCTGGCGCCGGTGACAATGGCAGCTTTCCCTGATAATTCATGCATTGGGGTGGGGTCTCTGAAAATGATGTATTCATCATACCTTTCGTACGCGACGGAGTTAATTTCTGAGTGGCCACGGTATGGTGGGCCTTGCTTTCGCTGTGGTTTTTGCGGTAGACGGCAGGAGTGCCGGATGATGAATTGTTAAACGACCGAAAAGCGGTGGGAACAGCCGCGCTGCAACGCTATACTCTACGGTTCGAATTTCACGTCATGCTTTGATGGAAACATCGCTTTTTCGCCTCCTTCTTCAGCCGAAGCACTGGCTCGCCGCCTTCAGCCTTTCTATTCTCTGGCTGGTTAACCTGCTGCCGTACCAAATCAAGATCCGCCTTGGTATGGGGCTTGGCAAGCTGCTTTACTATGTGCTGAGAAATCGCCGCCACGTGGCTGCGGTAAACATCCGCCTGTGCTTTCCCGATATGCCTGAAGAAAAACGCGACCGACTGGTGCGCGGGGCATTTAAAAATTTTGGTGCCGGCCTGATAGAAACCGCAATGGGTTGGTGGACCGAAGACAAGAAAATCCATCGGCGTGTCACTTATGAAGGGCGTGAGCATCTCGACGCGGCGATAGCCAGGGGCAAGGGTGTGATACTGGTGGGAGCGCACTTCTCGTGTCTCGACCTCGCCGGCAAACTGGTCAATCGCTACTATGACATTCACGCTGTGTATCGCCGGCAAAAAAACCAGCTGGTCGATTATGCGCTGTGCAAAGGGCGCTCAACTGCGGTGGTGTCCATGATCGACAACCGCAACACGCGGCAGATTATCAAAACCATTCGTGCCGGCGGCGTGGTGTGGTTTGCCCCGGATCACGACATGGGCGAAAAAGTGTCCGTGTTTGCGCCGTTTTTCAATCACGATGCTGCCACCGTTACGGCGACTTCAAAATTTGTCAAAATGACCGGCGCTCCGGTGGTGTTCTGTGCCAATCACCGGACCCCCGACAACAATGGCTACGTCGTTCGCATGTCACCTATTGAGGCAGACTTTGCCAACAGCGATGACGTCTCTATTGCCACGCTGGTCAACAAAACCATCGCCGATCATATTCTGATCGATCCGGCCCAGTACTACTGGTTTCACCGGAAATTTAAAACTCAAAAAGGCCTGCCACTCGCCGAGTTGTATCGCGTGAAGTAATTGGCACGGATCTTTTGCATCAAATATTTGGCATGCAATGCGAAATTCCAGCCCGAATTTTGCGCATTGCAAGCCTATGAACGGTCAAATCAAGAACCTGAGAGTAAGTAAATTGAATATCGACGCAATTGCCGCCGGTGAGAATCCACCAGAAGATATCAATGTCATCATTGAAGTGCCGATTGGCGGAGAACCAATCAAGTACGAACTCGACAAAGCGTCGGGGGCACTGGTGGTTGATCGTTTTTTGTACACCCCGATGCGATACCCCGGTAATTATGGGTTTGTGCCGCACACGTTGTCAGACGACGGTGACCCGATTGACGTTTTAATCTGCAACACACGGCCAATAGTGCCCGGTGCAGTGATGAACTGTCGCCCGGTCGGCGTGCTGGTAATGGAAGACGACGGCGGCGTAGACGAAAAGATTGTTGCCGTGCCCTCCAGCAGTATTTCCAGACGCTATGTCGGCATCCGCAACTATGTTGATCTGCCGGATATCACCCAGCAACAGATTCAGCATTTCTTCGAGCATTACAAAGATCTTGAGCCCGGAAAGTGGGTGCGTATTGATGGCTGGCGTGACAGTGCTACGGCGCGACGCATGATTCAGGAAGCGATGGATCGCAATTCACAGGGGTTGGCAAAAGCCAGCTAAATAAGCACGGGACTGCCTGATTAAGCTCAAAATTACGCTGTTAGAACAATGTGTATTGTTTGTGTTACACATTGTTTTGACGTTTAAAAATATTCTTTATCAGGCCGTCCGGTACTTATATCTTCACGGTTAATATGCCGGTAAACTTTGTGCAACGTAACGACGACGGTGCCGTATTCCGTCGCCCTGAAACAAAAGCCGTACAAAGAGAACCGCTTGTACAATTTATCGAAACTTCTTCTCGCTGCAGTTTGCATGGGCCTGGTTGCTACACCGGTAGCGTTAGCAGAGCCGGCAGATAATCGCCCCGTCGTCTACCTCACCTTTGACGATGGACCTTCCGCAGACGATGTCACCGAACGAACACTTGAGCTGCTTGCGCGCTACGGTGCCACGGCAACTTTTTTTGTCACCGGCCAGCGCGCCAGAAAAGCCCCGGAAAAAATATCTGCCATCCTGTACGCAGGGCATGCCATCGGCAACCACACTCACACCCATGCGGTGCTGACCGGTGAAAGTGAAAGCGGCATGCGAGACGAGTTTCACAAGGCAGGCACGGCGGTAGCAGACGCAGGTGGCCCGCCAATGACCTGTTTCCGTGCGCCTTTTGGAGCCATTGACGGTAACGTGAAAAGGGTGGGAGCAACAATGGGTATGGCTTCAGTTGGCTGGTCGGTCGATACCCGTGACTGGGACCCGGGTATTTCCGGGTATGCGATTCTTGATTCACTTGAGCAGATAAAAGAAGGCTCAATTGTTCTGATGCACGACGGTCCGCAAAAGCGCGGCAAAACCCTCGAATCTCTGATGGACTGGATGGCATCGCACGCGCACTTGTATCAGTTTAAAGCTGTGCCTCAGTGCATCCCTTACGGCACGTCGGAAATATTCGCCTCTGTTGACGATCAGGAAATAGACGTGCAACTCGAAGAGGAAGACATTCCGTCCCTCATCAATAAACTTCGTAGTTACCGATTTACCTTCCAGGTCGACGGTCCGGAGCAGGCTCGGGCTGTCACTCTATACAGCGAGCACCTGGCATCACGCAAACTTTAAACGTGTTGTGTGGTGACGGAGTCGTTGTTCTCATTTATTCACTACCTCTGAAATCGTAAAGATTTTCAATCTGACCGCTGGTTAGCCGTCGTTTCCGAAATGAACTGCTATCCTGCTACGTTGTGTGGCTGTTTGCTTGTTGCAGGAGCATTCAACGCCTTTGCAGCACGGTCGAAAAAAAGCCAGTGCGCAGTGGCGATTGTACGATGTGCACATTTCAGGTCTTAAACACGGTATTTACACGGTAATTCGTTGAGTTTATGTGACTTATTGCCATCGAATTTACATCGATTTACCTCTTCCACAAATAAAGCCTTCGCCAAGATATTAGACTGGGCGGGTTAACAAACGGAGATTCCTGCGAACGTTTTTCGCAAACAAATGGGTATGAATATGAATTTATTTGAGATGGTGCGGGATCAGCATGGTGCTGCTGCAACTAACTTCCTCGGGGAGTTATTGCAAAAGCAGCCGGAACAGCTTCGGGGAGAAGTCGATAGTTCTATTGGAACTGTGCTCGATGGTTTTTCAACAGTCGCGAAAGATCAGGGAGGCCGTGAATTACTGTACGAAGCCATTCGCTACTGTGACGACTCCGTGGTTGAAGACCCTGCAGTAATGTTTCGTGATCGCGATAGCCGCGAGGTTTTTACTGAAGCAAACAATCGACTGGCAAGTCTTGTTGGAATCTCCAACAAAAATCAAATGGTCGAGACTCTACAGGCGCGTGCCAACCTGCCGCAGGCTGATGCTGAAAACATGCTTGGCTACATTGCACCCGGTGTTATGGGTGTGCTGAAAAGGCAAATAGGTAAAGGTGAAGTTCTCGACAACCCTGATGGCATCGGTCAGATGTTTCTTGGTGAAGGAGAT
>CAYZVB010000123.1:0-2985 GCA_964481315.1 uncultured Granulosicoccaceae bacterium | reverse complement strand
CAGCCGTTGATACCACCAGACGATCAGCCCATGCAGGTGGCGGTCATACCGGTGCTTCTGCCGCAGCTGCTGTCGCACACGATGAAGGCGGTGATCATTCATGGATATTCCGTTATGCGTTGCCTGCGTTGCTGTTGGGTGGCCTGGTACTGGGTGGTTTAAACAACTGCAGCAATCGCGCTGAAAATGAAATCATTGCTGCAGAGCAAAATAAACTTCAGTTAGAGCTTGACGGTGTGAAGGAAGAAAACTTTGCAGCGAAAAGCCAGATTGAAACGCTGCAGGGTGAGTTTGATGTTGCGAAGCAACAAACTGTTGATCTCACCGCACGTGCAGATGGATTAACGGTTGAGCTCGACGCGGCCAAAACCCGTGTTGTAGAGCTTGAAGGTGAACTTGAAACTGCCAAAGCAGACGGCGAAGCTGCGATGCTTGAAATTGAAGCGGCTAAAGCTGAAGCTGCCGACCTCAACGCACAGGCCGATAGCCTGAATGCCGAGCTTGATGCTGCAAGAACCCGCGTAGAAGGTCTGCAGGGAGATCTCACCACAGCTCAAGCGGAGTCTACCGATCTGAGTGGTCAGGTACAGCTTATTACTGCTGAGCTTAACCGCGTTAAAGATCTTCCTACTGAAACTTCTGAGCTGCAGGGGCTGTTGTCTACAGTAACTGACGAGCGCGATGCGTCTATCGATGCTACTGCTGTGGTTCAGGGGCAGCTTGACACTGTTATTCAGGAGCGTGACAGCGCCATGAGCCAGGTGGCAGAGCTTCAGACTAATCTTGACGAAGCGACTGCTTCTATTGCCATGAAAGACGAAGAGCTTGGGAAAGTAGATGCGCTTCGTGCCGAGCTTGATGAAGTGACCATTGGTCGCGACGATGCTCTAACCCGCAACGTCGAATACAAAACTGCCAATGCCGATCTTCAGCAGCAACTTGACTCAACGACCAGACAAGTCACTGATCTGGAAACGCGGTTGCGCGGCTCAACTGAGAAAGTGTCACTGCTTGATGGCAACCTTGCCAGTACCACGCAAATGCTTGAAGAAGAAAAGTCTTCACGTGCAGCAGATATCAACCGTTTAACCGGTGAGTCAACCGATCTGCAAAGCCAGCTCGCTAACATGCTGGGCATGCGCGACGAAGCGGTTAACACTTTGTCTATGCGTGACAGTGAAATCACCAGTCTGGGTGAGAAAGTCAACTCGCTGCAGGATGAAGTCAGAACTCTTGAAGAAGCCAACGCCAAAGCGCGTGAAGAAGCTGCCATGCTGCAGGAGCAGATTGACGGTCTGACCGGTGAGCTTGAAGTCACTCAGGGCAAGGTTGAAGAAGCCGGTGCCACACTGACCGAGCGTGAAGCTTCACTGGCAGCAGTGAATACTGATCTCGATACTGCGAAAGCCGATATTGAAGCACTGACTACAGAGCGCGACGAACTGATGAACAAGCGTGATGCGCTTGCTTCACGCGTCAAAGAACTGATGGAAGAAAAAGACGCTGTTGTCGCTGAGACTGTTGATTTGACGGGTCAGATTGACGGACTTACGGCTGAGCTCGATGCTGCAAAGCAGGCCGGTGTTGAGTCTGACAATAAAATGGGTCTGCTTAACGATTCCATGAGTGGACTGCAGAAAGAGCTTAAGCTGATAACCGGTGCACGCGACGAAGCATCTGAGCAGGCTAAAACCTTCCGTGCTGAAGCTGCTGATCTGAAGCAGAAAATCACGACGCTTGAAACTGATCTGGCCTCCGCCCAGGCAGCTCATGATGAAGCGCTTGCCGCTATGCAACAGGAACGTGACTCTGTCGCCTCCGAGCTTGAAAGCACTAAGGCTTCTTTAACTGAAGAAGTTAATGGACTGCAGGCCAATGTTTCAGAGCTCGAGACGACTAAAGCCGGACTTACCGGTGAACGCGACAGTCTGACCGAAGAAGTGGCGGTACTGTCAGAAGAAGTGGAAACACTGAAAGGTGCACTTGATGATGAACAGACCAACGCTGAAAATCTGAAGCAGGCGGTTTCGGGACTTGAAACTGAGAAGTCTTCTCTTATGACGGTTCGTGACAATGCGTTCGAATCGATCGGCGGGCTTGAGGGTCAGCTGGAAGATGCACGTCAGGAAGTGTCGACTTTAACTGCTGATCGTGACAATGCCATGAGCACTATCGAAATGCTGGAGTCAAAGCAGAAAGAAGCCGGTGACATGATCGCTGCGCTGACCACTGAGCGTGACGATGCCATGGTCTCGATTAAAGATCTGCAGGCAAAGATCAGTGATGCCGATGGTCGTATTTCGTCACTGTCTGATGAGCGCAGTGGTTTGCAGCAGCAAATCGACGATGCTGCTCAGGCTGCCCAGGCAAAGATCGATGCAACACTTTCGCTGCGTGATCAGATTGAAGGCGAACTGACAGCGGCTGGAATTACTTCTGCCAGTGTTACGGCAATAGAAGATAACAGTGCAGTTGCTATTACGCTTGGTTCCGGTGATCTGTACGGTGTCGGTAGTGCATCGCTCAGCCGCGCGGGTAATGAGCTGTTGGGTGGTGTTGGTAACGTGATCAGCGCGTATCCAAACTGGCGTGTAGATGTCGAAGGTCATACCGACTCTCAGGGCATTGGCGCGGTACTGCGTGAGAAGTACCCGACTAACTGGGAACTCTCTACTGCACGTGCTTCAGCTGCAGTTCGATACTTGTCTTCACGCACCGGTATCGATGCTGACAAGATCTCTGCACGAGGTTTCGGTGAAACCCGTCCGGTTGCAAGCAATGACTCTGCAGCAGGACGTGAGCAGAACCGTCGCGTAGAAATTATTCTGCGCCAGTAGAGTCTGCAGAAGTAGTGATTAAAAACGGCGGGTATATCCCGCCGTTTTTTTTGCCTGTATAAAATTGGCCTGCTGGTTGAAAGTGCTGTGAAATACTTAGAGTCTGCTGAAATAGAGTAAACGACTGTAATAGCAGATAAAACTACAG
>CAYZVB010000122.1:0-14192 GCA_964481315.1 uncultured Granulosicoccaceae bacterium | reverse complement strand
GATCCCCGATCCGGTCAGAGATGCTTACTGTCAGTGGCGGCCGACGCCGCTTTATCGCGCCCGTCGCCTTGAGAAGGCGCTCGATACACCGGCCAAAATTTACTACAAATACGAGGGCGTCAGCCCTTCAGGCAGCCACAAGCCAAACACCTCGGTACCACAGGCTTTTTATAACGCCAGTGAAGGTGTGAAAAAGCTCAGTACCGAAACCGGCGCCGGTCAGTGGGGTTCTTCACTGGCCTATGCTGCCGCGTTGTTCGACCTTGAAGTGAAGGTGTTTATGGTCAAGGTCAGCTTTCAGCAGAAGCCGTATCGCAAGGCAATGATGCAAACTTACGGCGCTACCTGCGTCGCGAGCCCCAGCATGGAAACCCAGGCCGGCCGTGCGATTCTTGAGAAAACCCCGGACAGCACCGGCAGCCTCGGTATTGCGATCAGTGAGGCGGTTGAAGTGGCGGCGACCAATGACGATACCAAGTACGCGCTCGGCAGCGTGTTAAACCATGTACTGATGCATCAGACTATTGTCGGTCAGGAAGCCATGCGACAAATGGATATGGCCGGCGACTATCCCGATGTGGTGGTGGCATGCACCGGCGGTGGCAGCAACTTTGCCGGCATTACGTTTCCGTTTATCGGTGAAAAACTGCGTGGCGGTCAGGATGTACGAATTGTTGCCACAGAACCTGCCGCCTGCCCTTCACTGACGCGTGGCAAGTTTGCCTACGACTATGGCGACACCGCGCAGATGGCACCAATGGTTAAAATGCATACCCTTGGCGCGGGCTTTATACCCTCCGGGTTTCACGCCGGCGGTCTGCGCTACCACGGCATGGCGCCACTGGTCAGCCACTTACAGGAACTTGGTCTGATCGAATCGTCAGCGCTCGATCAGCTTGAGTGCTTTGAGGCAGGCGTATTGTTTGGTCGCACCGAAAGCATTATTCCGGCACCGGAAGCCACACATGCGGTACGCGGCGCAATTAAAGAGGCACTGCGCTGCAAAGAGGAAGGCAGGAGCGAAACCATTCTGTTTAATCTGTGCGGTCACGGTCATTTCGATATGCAGGCCTACACCGATTACTTCGAAGGCAAACTGAATAACCAAACCTACGACGAGTCGGAGCTTGCGATGGCGCTTGCCGGTCTGCCATCGGTAGCGGCAGGTTAACGACGGATACTTCGTCGTTCAATCGCGCCAGTTAGTGGGCGGGCGCGATTTAATCTGCGTTTTTCGTTACCATAACCCGCTGTAGTATCACATCGGTGCCGCAGGCGACTCCGGCACGCTTTTTATTACCAACACCAATACTTTTAAATCCGGACTGTTCAAGGATCAACTGTGACCCGCCCCGTCGTAGGAATAATCGGCAACACCTTTCACCTTGAAGATCGCTTCCATGTGCAAATGGGAGGCGAAAACAACTTCCGTGCAGTCGCTGAGGTTGCCGGGGCGCTGCCACTGCTGTTTGCCGGCATCCCGAATGTGACCGATGTAGCGACGCTGCTCGATACTGTCGACGGCATTTTACTGACGGGGGCCCGCGCCAATGTGCACCCGGATCGTTTCGGTCATGAACCCGATCCGGCTTACGAACCATACGATGCCGATCGCGATGCCACGGCACTGGCACTGGTTGAGGCCTGCCTGGGCAGAGACATTCCGCTGTTTGGAATCTGCCGCGGTTTTCAGGAAATGAATGTCGCCCTTGGTGGCACCCTGCATCCGGAAATCCGCGACTTACCCGGCCGTATGAATCACCGCATGCCGCGTCTTGAGAACGGCGATATTCACCCCGACATCGACTACGTGTTTGGTGACCGGCACGACGTAACGCTCATTGCCGACGGCTACTTCGCCAATCTGCTGGGCAAGCAAACCATTCGGGTTAATTCACTGCACGGCCAGGGCATTCTGGAGCCGGGTGAGCGTGTTGTCGTGGAAGGTGTGGCGGACGACTCCACGGTGGAGGCGATTACCGTGAAAGATGCAGGCGGCTTTGCAGTTGGCGTTCAGTGGCATGCCGAATACGACCCGCAAACCAATCCGATCAACCGGAAGCTGTTTGAAGATTTCGGCAACGCGCTTCGCACCCACAAAAACCCATAGCCGGCAGGGAGGCAAACCGATGAGTGACAATTCAAGAGGCGCAGGCGGTACGCCGGGCGGTATTCTGAAGTTTATCGTTGGACTGGTGATGATGTGCGGCGGCTTTTATCTGCTGCTTAACTCTATTGTGGTGCAGGCACGTTTCGGCTTCGGTTACCGCGTGTTCTCGTTCGGCGGTTACGGCATCACCAGCGGTATGATCATGATTCCGTTTCTGTTTGGTGTTGCAATGGTTTTCTATGACCGTAAATCGTTTTTAGGCTGGCTGTTAACCATCGGTTCGGTGGTTGCACTGATTTTTGGTGTGATTTCGTCGGTTAACTTTACGTTTAGAAGTATGTCTGCGTTTGATTTAATGGTCATTCTGGTGCTGGCGTTCGGTGGTGTCG
Organism: uncultured Granulosicoccaceae bacterium; assembly: GCA_964481315.1. Lineage (GTDB taxonomy): Bacteria > Pseudomonadota > Gammaproteobacteria > Granulosicoccales > Granulosicoccaceae. The sequence continues at coordinate 11,693 of CAYZVB010000122.1, read as the reverse complement.
GGTTATTTCTAAATTCACTCGGCGACAACCGCAGATAAACACAGCGCTCAGTTCAACAGATCAGCAACTATGCAGACGTTCGATCTACACTGATCACATTGCGCAACCCCTTAAGCCTGTCCATTGCCGCTACCAGTTGCTCGATACTGTTTACGTTTAACGTCATGCGCATGGTAGAGGTTAGCTCCACTTCGTCTGAGTCGGTGTTCATTGACGATATGTTTACCCCCTCATTGGCAGCAACCACTGCAATATCACGTAGTAAATCAGCACGTGTGTAGGCTACCAGTTCAATGTTAACGGCATAGTCACCCTGCGTATCAACGCCCCAGTCAACCTCAATTAACCGCGCCTGCTCATGCGCCCTCAGGTTTAGGATATTAGTGCAATCGCTGCGATGCACTGTTACCCCTTTACCGCGGGTGATAAAACCGATAATGGAATCGTAGGGCACCGGCTTGCAGCAGTTGGCCATTTGCGTGAGCAGACTACCGACACCACTGACCTGTATGTCATCGGATTTGGTGGTGCGTTGATGAAAGCGCGGCTTGTGTTCGGCAATTTTTTGCTCAGGCTCCTGCAACGCCATAATTGCAGAAGTAAGCTTACTGTGGCCAATGTCATTGCGACCTACAGCAATATAAAACGCATCACCTTTTTCTATGTTGCACCGCTCTGCCAGCAGGCCGTGTGACATTTCGCGGGCATTCATGCGTTTGAGTTCACGTTCGACAATCTGCCTGCCATCTTCCAGATGCACTTCCTGATCACGTACATTAAACCAGGCCCGGACTTTTCCACGTGCGCGGCTGGTGTGCAAAAAGCCGTGATTTTTATTCATCCAGTCACGACTGGGGTTACTGTTTTTACCTTTTAATATTTCTACCTGATCACCGTTACTCAAGGTATGGCCAAGTTGTACAATACGACCATTTACCTTGGCGCCGCGGCAGCGATGCCCGATTTCGGTATGCACATGGTAGGCGAAGTCGAGCGGCGTGGCTTTAGCCGGCAGATCGACGATGGCACCTTTTGGTGTAAACACATAGACCCGATCTGAAAATACTTCAGTGTTGAATACATCGAGCAATTGCTCATCAGACTCGCCATGGTTATCGAGCACCGAGCGCAATGAGTTAATACTTTTTTGCAGCCGGGAATCTTCACCGCTGCCTTCTTTATAACGCCAGTGTGCGGCCACACCCAGTTCGGCGTCAGCATCCATACTGCGACTGCGTATCTGTACTTCAAGTGCCTTGCCCATAGGGCCAATTACCGCAGTGTGCAGTGACTGGTAACCGTTTTCTTTAGGGTTGGCGATATAGTCATCAAACTCACGTGGCAGGTGTTGCCAGCCGGTGTGCACCACACCCAGTGCCGCGTAGCACTGTTGTAAATTATCTACCAGTACCCGCACCGCACGTACATCGTAAAGGTCGGTGACCTCAACACGTTTGCGCTGCATTTTTTTCCAGATAGAGTACAGGTGCTTGGGCCTGCCCCGGACTTCGACGTTATTGATACCGGCCTTGTCCAGCTGTACTGATAGTGTTTCTACAAAACTGCTGATGTATCTTTCTCTGTCTTCACGTCTTTCTTCAAGCGATTTGGCAATGCGCTTGTAAGTATCAGGTTCGACAATACGGAATGATAAATCTTCAAGCTGCCACTTAAGCTGCGCCACACCAAGGCGATTGGCAAGCGGTGCGTAAATATCAAGTGTTTCACGGGCCACTGCAACCGCACTGGCATCCTGAAGCTTTAGCAACAACTGCAAACGCTGCACGCGAAACGCCAGCTTGATTAACAACGCACGCACGTCTTCTATCATGACCAGGACCAGCTGACGTACACGTTCTGCCTGTAACTTGCGGTCGTCGTCACGCGAGGACAAATGCCCGCCATCACTTGAAAAGCTGTTTAGCCAGCGCACACCTTCAATGAGTTGTAACTGATTGCCGGTAAGTGCTTTGGGCAGCGACTCTTTGGCGATGTTGGTTCTGGCTTTGTGGCAGCCAAGCAGCGTTGCCACCACACAGTCGCTGTCTGCGCCAAGTTCTTTAAGAACAGCGGCTACAACGAACGGATCGGGTAAAATTTCGGTGTTGTCACGCAATGGCCAGACGCACGTGGCCGCCTCGGCAATCACTGGTTTGGCAGACGCAGCATAGCCCTCGGCAAGGTACTGAACACTGCTTTCCAGCGTGTTCAGCCGGTCTGTGTCTGGTTCATAAGAATGGCGCATGGGCAGCGATATCGCGAAATTAAGCGGGCATTATAAACCACCGGGCGACAACATTTACATCTGACTTCGAATGACAGAAACAGGCGACTGCTTCAGCACCGGACGGCTGACCAGCACACCGGCACACCAGATCCCGACAATGCCCGCCAGCACGCCGATAATCCACAGTATGGCGTTAAACCGATAGTCAAGATCCATGACCTGCTCTACTACGCCCCAGGCCATTAGCGCTGCAATTGTTGAGGCCATTAGCCCTGCGAGCAGGCCGATCATTAAAAATTCCCGGCTCATGCTGCGCGCAAGGTAGGCCCGCGATGCGCCGAGTGTTCGAAGGATGGCGGTTTCATGAAAACGCTCGCGACGACTTGCCAACACGGCGGCGATTAACACCAGTACACCTGCCACCAGCGTAAACACAAAAACATACTGTACCGCCAGTGCGGCCCTTTCAAGAATGCCGGTGACGCGTTCGATCATGCTGCCAATTTCAAGTACCGTGACGCCTGGAAACTGCTGCACAACATCACGTACAAAACTGTTTTGATTGTCGGGCACATACAAACTGGCGACAAAGCTTGCGGGTTTGTCGGCCAGGGCTACCGGTGAACCCACAACAAAGAAGTTCACCGCAAACGATTCCCACTGCACTTTACGCAGGTTACTGACGATACCGCTAACCGTTTTGTCTGCCACTTTAAAATGCAGTGTATCGCCAAGTTCTATACCAGTTTCTTCGGCGAATTCTTCTTCAACTGAAAACAACGGCTGATCAGTATCGGCAGGCCACCACTCACCTGCAATGACTTCATTGTCTGCTCTGGGTGCGCCAAGATACGATAGATTAAAATCCCGCTCAGACATGCGTTGTGCCTGTTCGTCGCTGTAACCACCCTCGCCTATTGGCCGATCATTAATCGACTCCAGTCGACCTCTGATCATCGGATACAACGTAGGTTCCGGCACACCTTTACTTTGCAGAAACTCCGTAACACCGGCGACTTCCTGCGGCTGTACATTCACCATAAAAAAGTTAGGTGCATCTTCGGGGATTTGTGTTTGCCATGCATTCAGCACATCACTGCGAACAATGGCAAGCAACAACAACGCAAGCAACCCGACACTATAAGCTGAAACCTGCACACTGACGCTGTTTGGCCGTCGACGAATACCTTCAAGCGCACGTCGCCATACGGGTGACTTAACTCGGTTGGCTATGGCAATAAGTATCCGCGAGATTCCCCACAACAAGCCGGTAACTGCCACGGTGCCGACAATAAGCCATGCACCGAGTTTAATATCTCTGGTAAGCCAGGTCAGCAACAGCAGCATGGCAAGCAGTCCGCTAAACAACACCAGCCTGACTGACGGCCGCACCATGGGCAGATCACGTCGCAGCACCCTTACCACCGGTGTATCTACGGCGCGGGTGATGGCTGGCAGACAAAACCCTGCCAGTGCCAGAACCGCACTGCCAACGCCGCCAATCAATGGTAACAATGACGGTGACGGTAGCTCAGTAACAAACCACTGCGCCAACAGGCCCGACAACACAAACTGTGCGAGGTAACCAATGGCGCTACCGATGACTGCCGCGATCAGTGCGATTGCAGCAAGTCGCATTAGCACTATATAAATGACAGTTCGTGACTGCGCACCAAAGGCCCGCATGACGGCGCTGGTGTCCATATCGCGCTCGGCGATTTGTCTCGCAGCAAGCGCTACTGCCGCCCCCGACAACAACACCGCGACTGCCGCCGCCAAACCGAGAAACTTGCGCACATTCACCAGCGCCGACTGTACCGCCGGACGCCCCTGCTCGACATTTTGATATTGCAGACTGGCATCGTCGAGTGCTTCGATCAGTTGTTCAAACTGATCCACTCCAGACTCTGTGCCGGCCACCAGCAACCGGTAGCGTGCACGGCTACCATCGCCAAGTAGTCCGCTGGCTTCAAGGTCACCGGCAGGCATCATGACGCGCGGTGCCAGTTGAAATACATTACCGGAGCGGTCGGGCTCGCATGCGATAAAAGCCGCCACCCGCACCTCCAGCTCACCGAGCGCCAGCGTGTCACCCACTTCAATATCCAGAGTGCCGGCCACTCGCGGGTCAATCCATACGTCGTTGCTGGCGGGAGTGGCCGTGGCAGCGTAATCCTGTGCGTACAGTTCGTCGCTCAGACGGATTGCACCACGCAGCGGGTAAGCGTTGCCAACCGCCTTCACTGACACCAGTGCGGTGTCGCCGTCTTCGTTAAGCACCACACTTGGGAATACCGTAACGTCTGCAGTGGCAAGTTCGGCGTCGGCGGCAATCCGTCTCACGTCATCGGAAATGCGCTGCGGGGACGATACCACTGCATCTGCCGCCAGCAACGTCGCTGCCTGTGCAGCCATTGCCCGCTCAACACGATTGGCAAAGAAGCCCACCGAGGTAACCGCGGCCACCGACAATATAAGTGCGAAGAACAGCACCAGATACTCCGGCAGGCGGAACTCGCGTTTGAGTTGACGCAGCGCCAGCCCGATAGTGGTGCTTAGGGAAGCTGAGGGTGTCGCGCTCACTGCAAACGACCCTCCTGCATGGTCAGCACGCGATCGCACTGTTCTGCAAGCCGTTGATCATGCGTGACCAGCACCAGCGCACAACCGTTTTCGGCACGCATGTTAAACATGAGCTCTACCACGGCATCGCCGGTGGCCCGATCGAGGTTACCGGTGGGTTCATCGGCAAACAGAATTCTCGGCCCGGTAACAAATGCCCTGGCCAGTGCCACCCGCTGTTGCTCGCCACCGGACAATTGCGATGGCAGGTGCTTCTGGCGGGCGGCAAGCCCTACCTGCTCGAGCTGCCGGGTGGCACGGGATCGAGCGTCATCGATTGACGAAAGCTCAAGCGGCAGCATCACGTTTTCAAGCGCAGTTAAACCGGGCAGTAACTGAAAAGACTGAAACACAAACCCAACCTGCGCGGCACGCACTGCGGCCCGGCCATCTTCATCCATCTTGTGCAACGGTTGATCAATCAAATGAATTTCACCGCTGCTGGGCGAATCGAGCCCTGCCAGCAGCGCCAGCAGCGTAGACTTTCCGGAACCCGACGGACCGATTACCGCCACTGCTTCGCCGGCGTTCAGGGATAAATTGATATCCTTCAGAATACTTAGCGTGCCGTCAGCACTGGAGACTTCTTTGCACAAATCAGTGGCTTGTAAAATTGTCATTCGGTCGCAGGTTCAGATGGATGTCAGACACACAGACGTGCCGTTGTCGGTATATTTAAGCGTAGATGTCACTGACCGGAATTGCTCAATGGGTTCCGGCCAACCGGGTTAAACATGATGATCAACATAAAAATAGCAAGCCTGCCGCGCGGCAGGGCAAATCAAACACTAATCAACTGGTGCCTGAGCCTGCTGCTGTTGATGGCAGGCACAGTCGCCCAGGCTGCCAATGACAAACTATTAATTGTCGGCGACAGCCTCAGTGCCGCCTACGGCATACCGGTGGAACAGGGCTGGGTTGCAAAATTAAGCGAACGGATAGACGGCACCCGCTACATGGTGGAAGTGGTGAATGCCAGTGTGTCCGGTGACACCACTGCGAACGGGCTGACCAAGCTGCCGGCGCTGCTTAGTGAATATCAGCCGGCTGTGGTCATTATAGAACTCGGCGGCAACGACGGGTTGCGCGGGTTGTCGATAAAAAAGATGAAACAAAATCTCACCGAAATGACAGAGCTTGCCACCACAGCCGGTGCACAGGTGATTTTAACCGGCATGCAAATACCCAGTAACTACGGGGCCGCATACACAAAGATGTTTACTAAAACCTATACTGATGTTGCTTCGCAAACCGATGCACTGCTGGTGCCGTTTTTGTTGCAGGGATTAGAGTCGGGGCTTGAGTGGTTTCAAAGCGACGGTGTACACCCCAATGCAAACGCACAACCGATTATGCTCGACAATGTCTGGGAAGTACTGGAGCCGGTGCTTGAAGCAAAATACTAGTTCACTGCACCGGTACCGCCACGCATGCAACAGACGATAGAAAACAACGGCGTTAAGCTCGCCTTTAACCACACACCGGCAGACCACCATACCGGTGTGATGTTTTGTGGCGGTTTTAATTCCAGCCGCAACGGCCAGAAAGCGCTGGTGCTGGAAACTATTTGCGCCAGAGAAAACATTCCCTATACCCGCTTCGACTACGCAGGCCACGGAGATTATGAAGGCGAGTTTACCAATGGCAGTATCGATACCTGGCTGTCAGACACGCTGTGCATCTTTGACCATATTGAAAAACCTGAAAAGCAGATTCTTATCGGTTCGAGTATGGGTGCATGGATTGCGGTACTCGCAGCCAGACAACGCAAAGACAGACTTGGCGGGTTAATTACTATTGCTGCCGCCCCTGACTTTACCGAACGCTTAATGAAGCAGCGCTTCACCCCACAACAGCTTACGGAATTCGAACAACACGGTCAGGTACTGTTGCCATCACAGTACGACGATGGCAGCCCCTACCCGATAACTGCGAAGCTTATCAATGACAGTCGTCAGCACTGTTTACTGGGTGATGACATAAGCTTTGATGTGCCGGTCAGAATGCTGCACGGCACCAGTGATAACGATGTGCCGTACCAGTTATCGATTGAGTTACTACACACGCTCGCAACACCCGATGCACAGCTCACGTTAATTAAAAACGGGGATCACCGGCTTTCCGACCCGGCGCACCTGCAGGTACTTGAACAAACGCTGCTGGCGTTGTCTTAACCCTGCGTATTTGAATACCGCTAACCTCGCGGCACCGCCGGCGCCAGCGCGATTAAATCATCCAGACTGGTGATTTCAAGGTCCGCGCGCGGCAGGTTGTCCGGGTAGGTCTCAGTGCCGCGTTTGATCCATGCCGTGCTGCAACCGGCTTCCCTGGCGCCGGTAATATCGGTATGTGCGTTATCGCCCACATGCAGAATGCGCCCGGGCTCCACACCCAGTTCTTCAGCAGCACGCAGAAACATATCGGGCGCAGGTTTGGCCGGTAGTTCGAGCGTTGCATAAAGCGCACTGTCGAACAGATGACTGACACCAATGGCCTGCAGGTCGGCATTGCCGTTGGTCAGCGACCCGAGCCGGTAATGGAACGAAAGATCCTGCAGGCCGTTTAGCACTTCCGGGTAAAACTCAACCTTCTGACGGGCCTTGATAAACACATCAAAAGCATCTTCCGCATGTTCCTCCGGCGCATCATGCCGTTGCAATAGTGTACGCGTGGCACGCAACCGCCACTCGGTCACATCGTTGACCAGTTCGGGCTGCTCTTCGAGCAATTCCCGACGCATATCACGCAGCGTTTCCTGACTATGGGCCTCGGCAATATGTGGATGATTGTCGACAAACCATTGGTAGTACACTGTCTCTGCCGCGCTGATCACCGGCGCACAGGGCCACAGCGTGTCGTCGAGATCAAAGGTAATGGCAGCAATCCCCATCTGGGTCAGATTCATTGTTGTTTGTCCATGAAGCGGCGAACGGGTTTGGGATACACTTTTTGTTTCGCGTATCCGGAGCGAACCAACGTGACTATATTTTCGGGATTTGCCCTCGCCCTGCTGGTACTGGCGGTTGTCATTGTAGCCACATCGGTGAAGATCGTCAGGCAGGGGCAGGAATACACCCTGGAACGTTTTGGCAAGTACACCAGAACCCTGGAGCCGGGCCTGCACCTGATTGTGCCGTTCTTTGAGCGCGTCGGCCACAAAATGACCATGATGGAACAGGTCGAAGAAGTCCCGTCGCAGGATGTGATCACCAAAGACAACGCGGTGGTTCAGGTTGATGGTGTGGTGTACTACCAGATTCTCGACGCTGCCAAAGCCGCCTATGAAGTCAACCGGCTGGAAAAGTCGATCATTAATCTGGTCATGACCAACATCCGCACGGTGATGGGCTCAATGACACTTGATGAGCTGCTATCACACCGCGATCAGATCAACACCCGGCTGCTTACCGTAGTAGACGATGCCACTTCACCGTGGGGCGTTAAGATCACCCGCATAGAAATCAAGGACATTGCCCCACCACGTGATCTGGTTGATTCAATGGCAAAGCAAATGAAAGCGGAGCGTGAAAAAAGAGCCTCGGTGCTGAACGCCGAAGCCGAACGTGAATCGAAAATCCTCATTGCCGAAGGTCTGCGACAGGCTGAGGTGCTGCAGGCTGAAGGTCGAAAAGAAGCGGCATTCCGGGATGCCGAAGCACGGGAACGACAGGCTGAAGCCGAAGCGCTGGCCACCAAAGTAGTATCCAAAGCCATTGGTCAGGGTGACCGTCAGGCACTGAACTATTTTATTGCCCAGAAGTATGTCGAATCATTGAAAGAAATGGCGTTGTCGCCCAACCAGAAAACCGTCTATTTGCCGCTTGAAGCCAGTGGTATTATGAGCAGTATCGGCTGTATTGCGGAACTCGCAAAAACTGCACTCGACACCTCCGGCCCGCAAGGCAGTAACCAGAGCGGTAAAGCTAAGTAACGTTTTCAGAATTACCCTGAGTAGACAACGTGAGTAGACAACTTGGGCAGACATCCTGAGCAGATAAATTATATGGACATATCACAGATAGAGCTGATTACCTCAAACCTTACCCCATGGCACTGGATGACAGCCGGGCTACTGATCTGCGCCGTTGAACTGTTTGCACCCACCACAATTTTGTTATGGCCGGGTGTTGCCGCCATAGCTACTGGTGTAATTACACTGCTACTACCTGAAATGAGCTGGCAGATTCAAGTCGCACTGTTTGCCTTTCTGGCGGTCGCTACAACGTTTGCAGGCCGACAGTTCTACAATAACACACCGGACAGCGGTGGCAGCTCACTTAACCGTCCGGCAGATAAACTCATTGGCAGAAAAATTACTGTAATCGACGCAATCACCAACGGCGTTGGTGGCACCTTTATCGATGGCAACCGCTGGAGAGTGGTGGGCCCGGACACTGATGCAGGCGCTGTGATGGAAGTGGTTGCAATGGATGGATCATCGCTGGTGGTGGAACCCGAAACACCAGCCAGTCAGACTTAGGCAGTATCAAACTCGACAACAATGCAGTTGCCGTTTCCGATATGAGTCATCGAATGGCACAGGTTGCGAATAATCAAAAGCCCTCTTCCGTAGGCGAGCATCAGGCAGTCGGCAGACTGTCCGTTATCTTTTTGCGGATAGTGAAAACCTGCGCCACTGTCTTCAACTGACAGTCGAATTCGATGCGGTGATATCTGCTCGGCACAAACACTGATATAACCTTTGGTGAGGTTGGCAAGCTGTGCTGCTCTTGAAACGAAGTATTGCTCAAACCCCTGCGGATCTTTTTTCATACGGGAATCGAGACCAAGAATACCGTGATCAATACTATTGGCAATCACTTCACAGATCAGCAGTTCAAGGTCGGCCCTGCGCGAAGCTGCCACAGAGAATTCAGTACAGATGGAGTTAACCAAACGATCTATTAAATTAATATCGTTAAGTTCGGCACCTTCAAACAACCACTGCCTGACTTCAGCCTTCGCAAGTGCGCCCATGTTGCTACTTAATAGGAAACAGTTTGTCGAAGTTGGCTATCGATAACACACGCTGCACATCCGGTGTGGGGTTAACCAATAGAATTTTTACGGCCCGCCCTACGTGCTCACGCAACATCAGCAACATGCCCAGCGCACTGCTGTCCATGTAGTCGGTTTCACTGAGATCAACATTTATTTGCTGGCTGTTTTCCAGCGACGCGTACGATGCTTTAAATGAGTCGTACACGCGGTAATCAAATCGCCCTGCAACAGTGACGGTGACTTCTTCACCATTTTCTGAGCGATGCGCGGTAACCCCCACTATTTCTACCCTCTACTATCTGTGAATTACACCAAAGTGGTAATCGGCTATCGACTCGACATAGTGTTACTTAAGGGCAACGGGGGCTAAAGAAACGATTATTGCTGACGCTATGTAGCCACGGTGCAAGTGCACATTTGCTGGCAATTTGTAGAAACGGATGCCCGAAAGGCAGTGCTGAGAGCACCATGAATGCAGTAACGAGTTAACGGCGTGCGCGGAAAAAATCCTGAATTAACTGGCGGCAGTCATCTGCCAGCACATTGCCAATGACTTCAATTTTGTGCAGGTGGGACAACGCTTCGAAGTAGTTCACATTGCCGCTGACAGCACCGCCGCGCGGCTCCGGCGCACCGAATACGATTTTATCGAGCCTCGCATGCATAATGGCACCGGCGCACATCAGGCAGGGCTCAATACTGCTGTACAACACACAGCCTGTCAGGCGGTAGTTATTACAGTGGGCAGCGGCATCCCGAATGCAGCAGATTTCAGCGTGGGCTGTCGGGTCGCAACGACCAATCGGCTGGTTGGAGGCTTCAGCGATAATGTCATTGCCACGTACAATGATGGCTCCAACGGGTACTTCCTGGTTCTCTGCGGCAAGCTGTGCAAGCTCAATACAACGCTGCATGTAACGCAGATGATGCGGCTCGTACGCTGCTTCCTGCGTGGCCGGGTGCACTTCGCAAGACATAATAAAGTTTAAGGGATATCTGGCAGCTCAGACAGGCGGCGTTTCCGCCCGCCTGATGCTTTGTGTTAATACCGGGCCTGATTAAGTCAGGCCCGTATGCCGGCCTGAAACTCAGGACTCGGCAGGTGCTGCAGGCGCTTCGTCGGCAGCAACAGCTTTCATGCTCAAGCGAATACGGCCCTGCTTGTCGACTTCAAGCACTTTCACTCGAACCATTTGCCCTTCACTGAGTTCGTCAGCAACGTTCTGCACACGCTCTTCAGAGATTTGTGAGATATGCACCAGGCCATCTTTGCCTGGCAGAATATTCACGAATGCACCGAAGTCCATGATCTTCTGAACCTTACCTTCGTAGATCGCGCCCACCTCAACATCAGCGGTGATCTGCTCAATGCGGCGTTTAGCTTCTTCACCGGCTTCACGATCACTTGATGCGATTTTGATTACGCCATCATCACCAATGTCGATAGTCGCACCGGTCTCTTCGGTCAGTGCACGAATCACTGCACCACCTTTACCGATAACCGCAGCGATTTTTTCAGGGTGAATTTTCAGGGTAATGAAGCGTGGTGCGTGCTCTGAAAGTTCTTCACGCGGTGCGCTCAGTACCTTGTTCATTTCACCAAGAATAAACAAGCGACCTTCTTTGGCCTGCTCGAGAGCAGCTTCCATGATTTCACGGGTGATGCCGTCGATCTTGATATCCATCTGCAGAGCTGTAACGCCGTTTTCAGTACCGGCAACTTTGAAGTCCATATCGCCAAGGTGATCTTCATCGCCAAGGATATCGCTAAGTACTGCAAAGCGGCTTTCGTCTTTGATCAGACCCATCGCGATACCGGCAACCGGTGCAGACAGCGGCACAC
>CAYZVB010000121.1:0-14257 GCA_964481315.1 uncultured Granulosicoccaceae bacterium | reverse complement strand
AAAAAGCATTGAAAGTGCTCGGAATTGAATCGTCGTGCGATGAAACCGGCCTTGCGCTGTACGACACAGAGCAGGGGCTGTTGTCGCACGTGCTGCACAGTCAGGTTGAGCAACACGAGGCCTATGGTGGTGTGGTGCCGGAGATAGCCTCGCGTGATCACATTAGAAAGTGGGTCGGCTTAACGCGAAAGTGCCTGGCAGATGCCGGGGTTGCGCTTAGTCAGCTCGATGCTGTTGCCTATACCGCAGGACCCGGACTCGCCGGTGCGCTGTTTACCGGTGCGGTGGCCGGCAGGTCTCTGGCCTGGGCGCTAGGTAAGCCCGCTATCGGGGTACACCATATGGAGGCGCATTTGCTGGCACCGCTGCTCGATGACAACGCACCGCAGATGCCGTTTGTTTGTCTGCTGGTGTCGGGCGGTCACACCCAGCTGATGCGGGTTGACGCGATTGGCAAATATGAATTACTGGGCGATACGCTGGACGATGCCGCCGGTGAAGCGTTTGATAAAACCGCCAAGCTGCTGGGTCTGGGTTACCCGGGCGGCCCGCGGCTGGCAATGGCTGCGGAGAAGGGCGATGAAACAAAGTTTCCTTTCGCCCGACCTATGACCAATCGACCCGGGCTCGATTTCAGTTTCAGCGGTTTGAAAACGGCCGCCATGACTGCTTTTCTGTCTGTTGATCGTGACCCTGCTGTAGTGGCTGATATTGCTGCCGGTTTTGAAGCGGCAGTGGTGGATACGCTGATTATTAAGTGCCTGCGGGCGCTGAAGTCTGAGGGGGTTAGCCAGCTGGTGGTGGCCGGTGGAGTGGCCTGCAATAAACGTCTGCGTTCCGAACTGACTGCTGCGGTAAAGAAAGTTGGTGCAACTTTAACCTGCCCGAGAATGGAATTCTGCACCGACAACGGTGCGATGATCGCCTACGCCGGCGCAATACGACTGGCAGCCGGCGAACAGAGTGACACCGAAATTACCGTCAGACCGCGCTGGCCGCTCACGGAACTGGCAGCCCCGGCCGTCGCTTAACCGGGAGTCAGGCCTGGCTGCAACTGTGTTTATTCCGGCGGTTTTGTCTCCGTTGCTTTCTTACCGATTTTGGGTTCTTCGCCGCGCAGCAGTCGCCGGATGTTTTCTTTGTGGCGCCAGAACACCAGCACGGCGATAACCAATGAGCAGACAACAATCTCAAACGAACGTGTGGTGATCCATAGAAATACCGGCAGTATCAGCAGACTGCCGAGTGCAGCCAGTGACGAAATTCTAAATAACAGGCTCAGTGCCAGCCAGCTGGCAATAAACAGCAACCCCGAAAGCCACGACATGCCAAACACAGCGCCAATGGTGGTGGCGACCCCTTTGCCACCCTGAAACTGGAAAAATACCGGATACAAATGTCCGAGCACGCAAGCCACAGCGGTCAGACCGACCCACAGCGGCGGCACATCCATGGCATGCGCGACAGCAACCGGAATGAAACCCTTGGCAGCATCACCGAGCAGGGTGATTGCAGCGGCAACTTTGCCGCCGACCCGCAGTACGTTGGTGGCGCCCGGATTACCGGAGCCCTCGGACCGGGGATCGGGCAGGCGCATTAGTCTGCAGACGATAATCGCTGCGGACACTGATCCTACGAGATAGCCGATTATCGGAAAAATGAATTGCATAAAGGTTCCTGCCTGGCGGATAGCCGTGCATGGTAGTCTTCCGCCCTGCCGTTGCCAATGATCACGCGCCCCATGCGGTGCTTTCCGGAGCCGTTTTTTACCAGTGTCGGGATTTGACGAACAAGCTTATGGAGTTGATCCGCGTGTGCTGCGCAGGGCGAATGATAAGTGCGCCGGTAGCTATCTGTCGGAAATACCTGACCTTATCGCCGATCGGTTGGTCGAACGCCTCGCGTTATTGAAGCTGCAGCCGCAGCGGATTCTTGATGTGGGTGCCGGTAATGCCCGGCATGCGGCGCGATTGAAAGCACTTTATCCGAAGGCAATGGTGGTTAATGTCGATATTAGTCTGGCGATGTTGCAGCAGGCCGAACGTGGCAGGTTCTGGCAGCGAAAGCCGGTGCGTGTGTGCGCTGATGCCAGTGTTGCGCTGCCGTTTGCCGATGGCAGCTTTGATCTGGTGTTCTCGAATTTAATGGTGCCGTGGGTACATCCGCCCGATATTTTCGCCGGTGAGGTAAATCGGCTGCTGGCAGCGGACGCAGCATTTTTTGTCAGCTCGGTCGGGCCGGATACATTAATCGAGCTGCGCGAAGCCTGGGCGGCGGTCGATACGGCCACGCACATCAACGCCATGCTCGACATGCATGACTTAGGCGATGTGTTTCTGAGAGCCAGCATTGCCGATCCGGTGATGGATGCCGAGCGTCTGCACCTGCACTACAGCAGTGTCGAAACGCTGTTGCAGGAGCTGGTCGGACTGGGAGCAACCAACACACTCACCGGTCGTCGCCGTGGACTGACTGCCGCCGGTGTACGGCAACGACTGGCGGCAGTTTATCCGCTTAACGAGCAGGGTGGTGTGACTGCCACACTTGAGGTTGTCTATGCGCACGGGTGGAAAGGTCAACCGAAGGCTGGAAAAAACACACCGGATGAGTTTTTTATCAGCATCGATAGCTTAAAAATGCCTGCAAAACACGGTGAATCCTGAAAACTTGCAAAGTAATTGCAGACTTCATTTCATCAAACCGTCGTGATGCTTGCCGATACCAGTTTTAGTGATTATCATCATTTCAGAAACTTCTGAAAATTTGCGTTTCGGGTGAGACATTCGGGTGGGTAAGCCGTAACACAAATGGGCTTGGTATCCGGCCGCAATCGTTGAGCCCCGTGTAAGTGTGGGTTAACATCGGCGGCTGTTTTCGAGGGCAGTGCCAAATGGTGGTGAGACAGCAAAACAGTATCAGTGGCGCAACCCAGATCGTCGTTAAGGGAAACCGTTCGATGAGCTGGAACGCGAATGTGCTGTTAGCGGCATCACTTGGGGCTGTTAGCCTGATTTTTGGCGGTGGAATCGCAATGTTCGGCCTGTGGCTGGTATTGCCTTTCGCAGGCCTTGAGTTTTTGGTTGTGCTGTATTGTCTGGGGCGGACTTATCGCAAGCTCGGTTACACCGAGGTGATTTCAGTCGGGGAATCAACTCTGTTAGTCGAGTCCGGTTACGATGCTCCTCAGTCTTCGTCTGAATTTTCGCGGCACTGGACACGGATCGATTTCCACGACCCCGAAAGTTTGTTTGAGACCGGAACATTAAAACTTACGTGTGGTGGACGAACGCTGGAGCTTGGCCGGTTGCTGAGCAAAACAGAAAAACGTCAGCTGCACGATGAGTTGCAACGATGTCTCGGGGTGAAACGGCCTGATCTGAGGCTGGTTTCCTGAGGCATAAAAACAAGTGCGGTGCCTGCAAAACAGGCGCAGCAAGCTAGAATCCTGGTTTATTTTATTGGAGAAAGGTCCGAATGAGGTCCCCAATGTCTATTGTTAGTCGCTGGCTTTTGGCGGCATCGGCGTTGTTGCTTGGCAGTCAGAGCGCATTTGCCGATATCAACATGCCGGTGGGTGTGACACCCATTAGCAGAGAAGTCTACGGCTTGCACATGATGATCTTCTGGATCTGTTGTGCCATCGGGGCTGTTGTGTTTGCTGTGATGTTCTATTCCATGTTCAAGCACCGCAAATCAAAAGGTGCCAAGGCAGCGGATTTTCACGAAAGCACCACCGTTGAGATTATCTGGACTGCGGTACCACTGGTTATCCTTATTGCGATGGCTATTCCTGCAGCCAAGACGCTAATCGCCATGGAAGACACCAGCGACGCTGAAGTCACCGTCAAGGTCACCGGCTATCAGTGGAAGTGGCATTACGAGTATCTCGATTCAGGCATCAGTTTTTTCAGTAGCCTGCACCCGGATCACAATGCCGCCCGGCAGGTCGGATCGGGTGTCGATGTCAGCCAGTTTGATCACTACCTGAAGGAAGTCGACAACGAACTGGTACTGCCGGTTGGTAAGAAAGTTCGTTTCCTGCACACATCTTCAGATGTTATTCATTCCTGGTGGGTGCCGGATCTGGCGGTAAAGAAAGACGCCATTCCGGGGTTTATTAACGAGAACTGGGCGCTCATCGAAGAGCCTGGCGTGTATCGCGGCAAATGTACTGAATTGTGCGGCCGCGACCATGGCTTTATGCCTGTCGTAGTACGCGCACTTCCTGCGGACGAGTACGACGCGTGGGTTGCCGAAAATGCACCGGCACCTGCGATTACCGAAAACACTGAAGCCGCGGCAACAACCGCAGTAGCAGCCACTGAAGAAGATGCCGACCGTGAGTGGGGACTGGAAGAACTGGTTGCCAAAGGTGAAGGAATCTACAACACCAACTGCGCGTCTTGTCATCAGCCCAACGGCGCCGGCCTGCCTGGTGCGTTCCCGGCGATTACCGGCAGCCCTGTGGCGACCGGTCCTGCCGATGCTCACATCAGCACGGTTTACGTCGGTGTCAGCGGCACCACGATGGCATCTTTTGCGAACCAGCTGAGTGATGTGGACATGGCTGCGGTACTGACCTACCAGCGCAACGCGCTCGGTAACTCGGTCGGTGACACCATACAGCCGTCTGCAATCAAGGCACTTCGTTAAAAAACACTTTTGAATATAATGGTCTATTGGAGTCCACTATGAGCGCTGCATCTGCAGAACATCACGATCATGATGATCATCATGGGCCAGCCCCGGGTTTAACCCGCTGGCTGTACACCACAAACCACAAAGATATCGGTACGCTGTACCTGTTGTTCTCACTGGTGATGTTTTTTATCGGTGGCGGCATGGCACTGATTATCAGAGCCGAGTTGTTTCAGCCCGGCCTGCAGCTGGTTGATCCGCTGTTTTTTAACTCAATGACAACCATGCACGCGCTGGTGATGATCTTCGGTGTGGTAATGCCGGCGTTCGTTGGTCTGGCAAACTGGATGATACCGATGATGATCGGTGCACCGGACATGGCATTGCCCAGACTCAACAACTGGAGTTTCTGGATCATGCCTTTTGCTTTCCTGTTGTTGCTTTCCACGCTATTTATGGAAGGTGGCGGACCTGCAGGCGGCTGGACGCTTTACGCGCCGTTATCGCTGCAGGGCGGCGACAGCTTTGCCTTTGTTATTTTCTCCATTCACTTTATGGGAATATCATCGGTGATGGGGTCGATCAACATTGTCGCAACCATTTTCAACATGCGCGCTCCGGGCATGACCTTAATGAAAATGCCATTGTTCGTATGGACGTGGTTAATCACTGCATTCCTGCTTATCGCTGTTATTCCGGTACTGGCAGGCGCTGTCACCATGTTGCTGACTGACCGCTTTTTTGATACCAGCTTCTTTAGTGCCGCCGGTGGTGGTGATCCGGTGATGTACCAGCATATTTTCTGGTTCTTTGGACACCCTGAAGTTTATATTCTGATTCTGCCTGCCTTCGGCATTATCTCGAGCATCATTCCTACCTTCGCACGCAAGCCTCTGTTTGGTTACGCGTCAATGGTCTATGCCACGGCATCCATTGCGTTTCTGTCTTTCATCGTTTGGGCACACCACATGTTTACCGTTGGGATGCCGCTGGCAGGCGCTATGTTCTTTATGTTTGCCACCATGATGATTTCTGTACCAACCGGTGTGAAGGTATTCAACTGGATTGCGACGATGTGGCGCGGCTCGATGACATTTGAAACACCAATGCTTTTTGCAGTCGGTTTTCTGGTGATGTTTACCATTGGCGGATTGTCCGGTCTGATGCTGGCTATCACCCCTGCAGACATTCAATACCATGACACTTATTTTGTTGTCGCTCACTTCCACTATGTACTGGTGCCGGGCGCTATCTATTCGATCATGGCGGCGACCTACTACTGGCTGCCAAAGTGGACAGGCAACATGTACGATGAAAAGTGGGGAAAAATTCACTTCTGGGTGTCTACGATATTCCTGAACGTGCTGTTTTTCCCAATGCACTTTGTTGGTCTGGCCGGTATGCCGCGACGCATCCCTGACTACAGCATGCAATTTGCTGACTGGAACGCGGTTGCATCAATTGGCGCGTTCGGTTTTGGATTCTCACAGCTAATCTTTGTGTACGTTGTGCTCAAGTGCATGAAAGGTGGTGAGAAAGCGACCGACGAAGTCTGGGAAGGTGCAGACGGACTAGAGTGGACCGTGCCGTCGCCGGCACCTTACCACACGTTTGAAACTCCTCCGCCGATACGCTAATGGCAATAAAAAGGGCGGCGGTATCCTTACCGCCGCAGTTTTATGAAAGAAGATAAACCCGTGAGTTATAAAGTGCCGATCATTCTTGCTTTTGTAGCGTTTGGTTTTTACGTCACAAGCATTGTTATGCAATACCTGAATCATGGAGCGACGCTTTGAATTCAATCCGCCGGGCACATCTGGTCATTGCCGGTAAGCTCAGCCTACTGGTGGTCGGTATGTTTGGTTTCGGCTACCTGATGGTGCCGATCTATAACATTCTGTGCGACATTACCGGGCTTAACGGTAAAACCTCGTCGGTGGCGGCCATTGCCCCTCAGTCTGTCGACGAAAACCGACTGGTCACTGTAGAATTTGTATCTGTGGTGAATTCGGCCGCTGCGTGGACCTTCAAGCCAATGCAACGAACGATGCAGGTAGTCCCGGGACAAACCTACAACGCAACCTATGAAGTGGTTAATCTCACCGGTCAGCCTGCAATTGGACAAGCGGTACCCAGTGTAGCGCCTGCTTCTGCTGCAAAGTACTTCAATAAGATTGAGTGCTTTTGCTTCACACATCAGGAATTTGAAGCCGGTGGCCGAAAAGAGATGCCGCTGGTATTTTTCGTGGAAGAAGATCTGCCACGCAGCGTTGATACCGTTACGCTCTCTTATACCTATTTCGACACCGGTGCTCAGCCTGCCGGTGACAGCTGATTATTTAAATTTACAAACAAGCCTTTCACGGATAATTCCATATGAGTTCAGCAACCAATTACTATATTCCGCATGAGGCAAAGTGGCCGATTGTCGGATCAATTGCATTGTTCCTGTTTTTCCTTGGCTTCGCCTCGGTACTAAACGGCGGCAACTGGATTGTGATGGCAGTGGGTGCTGCACTGCTGGTGTTTATGATGGTGCGCTGGTTTGGCGATGTGATCCGTGAATCGGAAAGCGGCACCTACAGCCCGCAGGTTGATGTGTCGTTCCGCATGGCGATGATGTGGTTCATCTTTTCAGAAGTGATGTTTTTCGGCGCGTTTTTCGGTGCGCTGTTTTATGCGAGAACCTTTTCCCTGCCGTGGTTGTCCGGCTTTGGTGAAGGTGGTGCTGCAGCTACTAACGCGGTGCTGTGGTCGGGCTTTGATGCGGTATGGCCAAGTAACGGTCCTGCAGAACTGGGCGGTGAATACATGGCAATGGGCTGGTTTGGGCTGCCACTCATCAACACTGCAATACTGTTGCTTAGCGGTGTGACTGTGACAATTGCTCACCACGCCATTAAAGATAACGACCACAAAAAAATGGTCAGATGGTTACTGGCAACCTGTGGACTTGGTTTTCTGTTCGTGTTCTTGCAGGCAGTGGAATATTTCGAAGCCTACTCTCACCTGAATCTGAAAATGGAAACCGGCATCTACGGTTCGACGTTCTTTATGCTTACCGGCTTTCACGGATTTCACGTGACGATGGGGGCGGTAATACTGCTGTTTGTGATGTTGCGTGGTACTAAAAAGCACTTCTCTGCAACCAACCACTTTGCCTTTGAGGCGGCAGCCTGGTACTGGCACTTTGTAGACGTGGTATGGCTTGGCTTGTTTATCTTTGTTTATATCCTGTAGCATCCGGCAGGACATCAGCTAAAAAGAAAGGGCGCTAATGCGCCCTTTTTATTTGCCCGGTGATTAATCCGCAGGAGTAATCGAAGTACTTACCTGCTGCGTATTAATCAGGACACTAAAACGGGGTTTGTTTGATCGGGATCAGGCCCGTTAACCCGGCAATCACAATGACAATAATTGCCAGCACTGAGAAGCCGATTCTGAACGTCAGTGCTTTTACCGTTCGCTTCTCAGTACCGTCGTCTTTCACCAGAAAGAACAGGCCGGAAAACAAACTGGCAATGATCGCCAGTAACAGTACAACAATGAGTAGCTTGACCAGTAACATAAGAAACCCGCGCGGTAGACTGAGCGAATGGTAACACCGATGGCAAACGAGCACGCGCAAAAAAGCACCGCGGGGATACCCTGGAAAATGCTGTGCCTGACGCTGCTGGTAGTGGCTGTATTCGCAAGGCTTGGCACATGGCAGTTGAGCCGTGCACAGGAAAAAATCGACATGCAGGCGGCGGCCGATTCCGCCAATGAGCAGCCGCTTCTCCAGGAAATGCAGGCGATTGATAATTCAGTGTTATACCGGCGTGTGTTGCTAAGCGGGCGTTATGATTTCAGCCGACAATTTTTGCGTGATAACCGTCTGCATAACCGGCAACCGGGCTACGAAGTGTTAACGCCTTTTTATCCGGACAACGACACCAGCCGCGCGATTCTTGTAAACCGCGGCTGGCTGCCGCAGGGCACCAATCGCGCTGACACGCCCGATGTTGCAGCCGGTGCGTATGCCACGCCGGACAGCGTGACCGGGTTGATTGTCACGCCTTCAAAGGGATTTACCCTGGGTGAAGCGGTTGATCCGGGGGCAACTGACTGGCCGCTGGTTATTCAGTACATTGATTATGAGACTATCTCGAACAAACTGGATAAAATAGCGATGATGCCTGCAGTAATAGTGCTGGCTCCCGGACAATCCGAAGGTTACACCCGTATCTGGCAGCCCGTTGCCAACGGGCCCGAGAAGCACTACGGCTACGCGTTTCAGTGGTTCGCAATGATGCTGGCGGTGATCGCCCTGTTTATTTACCTGAATTTCCTGAAGAAAAAATGACTCAATCAGAGCAAAACGCCCAATCCGACAGCGCTTCATCGGAGTCGATAGCAGCTGCTGTCGGCAGACGCAAGCTGATCGCACTAATGGCGATCTACGCTGCGCCGCTGATTGCGGCCTGGCTGTGGCTGGGTTACGTTCGCAGTAACGACGGTGCCGGTGTTTCGGTCAATGGCGAACTGATTCAGCCGGCCGTGCCGCTAAAGGCGTTTGAGCTGCGCGACAGCAACAACGAAGCCTGGGGGTTAAGTGGAATCAGCGAAAAATGGAGTATGGTCTACTTTGCTGATGAAACTTGTGCCGAGGTTTGCGAGCAGACGCTCTATAATATGCGCCAGGTACGCCTGTCGACAGGCCGGCGCATGCAGCGGGTTCAGCGGGTGCTGGTGACTCCGAACGTCGCTTCAATGGCAGAAACACTCAGCCAGGCCAGCGAAGGTCTGGTGGTGGTCGGCGGTGAGGCTGACGCTATCAACAATCTGAAACAACAGGTAAATGATGCACAGGCGGGCATGCCTCCATGTCAGGACTGTGTTTACCTGGTAGACCCGTTTGCCAACGTTATGATGCGGTTTCCACCCGATCTGGACCCGAAAAAGATGCTAAAAGACCTGAAGCATCTGTTGAAAGTTTCCCGAATCGGTTAACACGAAAAGGCCACGAGTTCGAACCC
Source organism: uncultured Granulosicoccaceae bacterium (assembly GCA_964481315.1). GTDB lineage: Bacteria > Pseudomonadota > Gammaproteobacteria > Granulosicoccales > Granulosicoccaceae. The sequence goes on along the minus strand of CAYZVB010000121.1, from coordinate 4,601 downwards.
ATGAGTTCAAACAATCAAGCAACGCCTGAGAAAATGCCCCGTAACGCGGGTACTGCGCTGGCGCCGCAACTGACAGCACGGTTGGGTGACTACCTTGAAATCACCAAACCGAAAGTGGTGCTGTTGCTGGTTTTCACCGCCATGGTGGGCATGGTGTTGTCGGTGCCCGGTATTGTGCCGTTGCAGGAAACCTTCTTTGGCCTGCTGGGTATCGGGCTGGCTGCATCGTCTGCAGCGGCCATTAATCATGTGGTTGATCAGCACGCCGATGCGCAAATGAAGCGCACCCAGGACCGGCCGCTGCCCAAAGGGAACCTGACAACTGCTCAGTGTCTTATGTTTGCTGCTGCAATCGGGGTGGCGGCAATGGTAATTCTGGTGGCGTTTGTAAACGTATTGACGGCTGTGCTGACGTTTTTATCGCTGATTGGCTACGCCTGTGTGTACACCATGTATCTGAAGCGCGCGACGCCACAGAATATTGTGATCGGCGGAGTGGCAGGCGCCATGCCCCCGGTACTCGGCTGGGCGGCTATTACCGGCGAGGTGACCGCCGAGTCGCTGCTGTTGTTTCTGATCGTTTTTATCTGGACGCCGCCACATTTTTGGGCGCTGGCAATTCACCGTCGCGATGACTACGCGAAGGTAAATATCCCAATGCTGCCGGTCACACATGGTATTCCGTATACGCGGCAGCAAATACTACTTTACACGATATTGTTATTTCTGGTGACAATTGTGCCGTACCTGATTCACATGAGCGGCCTGATCTACCTGGCGGGCTCGGTCACGCTTGGAGTCTGGTTTTTGTACCATGCTGTCAAAATCCAAAGCCCGCACCTCGACAAGCAGCCGATACGCATGTTTGTTGTCTCTATCCAGTACCTGATGGGCATTTTCGCGGCATTGTTAATCGATCACTATCTGCCGTTCCATCAGTAGAAAATAGTAAATAGCCCCGAATTGCCTGACGGCGGTCAAGTTTTGGCCCCTGGCAGCCGCTACCCCCCTGTAGAAAAACGCGCAGTAGTGTGCCACGGCGCAGCCGCAGTTTAAGTCTTCAGTGGGAACTGTTTGTGAGTGAAAACACGGCACTGGTTGTCGATGACGACATCTCTGCCAGAATGATTCTGTCCAGCATGCTTGACCATATTGGCTGTGATTCAATTGCAGCTAACGATGGCTCGGAGGCATTGGAAACAGTCGATACCTCCGGTGTGTCCGTGGTGTTGTGTGACTGGGACATGCCCGGCATGTCGGGTATCGATCTGTGCACCGAACTCCGCAGCCGCGGTGATGGTCGGTACATCTATTTTATTCTGGTATCGGGTCGTACCGAACGTGAGTCTATTTTTGAAGGTCTCGAGGCCGGTGCTGACGACTTCATCTGTAAGCCGGTTGACATCGACGAGCTGACCGTCAAAATCAAAAGTGCCTTCCGCATTGTCAATCTGGAACGCCAACTCGAAGAAAAAAACCAGCGTCTGCAACGCGCCTATGCCGCGGTAACCGAAGACCTGGTAATCGCCGGTAAAATCCAGGAAGACCTGCTACCGGCACCATACCCTGGCGACAGCTGCAACACCGGTTGGTTGTTTAAGCCGGCGCAGTATGTTTCGGGGGACATGTTCGACTACTTCAAAATAGACGATAACTACTGGGTGTTTTTTATGATGGATGTTGAGGGGCACGGCATTCCCTCGGCATTGACCGTTTTCTCGGTAAACAATCAGCTGAAACCAAGTGAAGGCGGATTGTGTGCGTCAATGTTAAAAAACAGCCCTACCGTTGCAGACGCCTGTATCAATACCGTTGCAGAACTCAACAAGCGCAGCCTGCAGGGCGGGCGTTATTTCACCATGATTTATGGCGTGCTCGATATCACCAGTGGTGAAGTGACCATGACACAGGCGGGTCATCCACCGGCCTTTCATCAGTCGAAAGCAAGCGGAGAGATTGTCAGTATCGGCGACGGCGGCATGCCTGTCGGTTTACTCGACAGTGCGACGTTCAGTTCGGTTTCGTTCAAGCTTGAATGCGGTGACCGCCTGCTGGTGTATTCGGATGGCACGCTGGAGTGCACCGATTCCGAAGCCAACCTGTATGGCAATGAACGGATGATCAATCGCATCAAGTCGCTTAAAGATGAACCGGTCACTGAGGTTTGCCGGAAATTTGATGAAGATCTGTGCCAGTGGAATGGTGACAAACCATTCGACGATGACGTCAGTTTGTTAGTTATTGAATACAACGGTGTAACTAAATCCGATCAGTAGTGCGCGTCTTATGCACCTGCCTTCCGCCTGGTCAGGTGGTATTGAAAACCACTGTTGTAACAGTTCTGACAACCAGCAATACCGGTTGGTACTAGCGTCGACTCCTTCACAGTAACATCTCTGCCATTTTGTTATTTTCGGCCCGATAACCAAAGCAATACATTAATTGTGCAGTACCTATCGGGGACAAAATGAAAAAAGTGTTTCGCTATTCTTCGCTGGCTGTATCCATACTTGCGGGTATTGGACTATCGAATGCTTCCATGCATGCGGCCTCGTTCGGAACCTATAGTACTGCGGTGCCTGAAGACCGACTGTTTATTGAAAACGGCACCACACTGCGTTGTGATCTGTTTTTCGCCAGTGCTGGCGACAACCTGGTTGCGCCAAAGGGCAGTAGGGTTTCGCAAACAGTGCCTCCGTTTGTCTGGCAGTACTCAGGCTTACTGCCGGTGAGTGACTACCTTAAAACTGTTGCTATTCACAGCACTAGCAGTGAAGAAAAAGTTCGTTCATGGCAGGACGTACAGCAGACCTTTTACAGTGGGCTGCGCGCCGAAGGGGCAGAGGAGCAAAACGCCAAAGTAGCCTTTGCAGGTGCTTATGCGTTTGCACCGAGATGGCCGCTGGTTGAGTTTATCGATATTACCGATCCTGAGCGTGACAAGGACTCTAAGCTGTTTCGTGTTGAGTATATTGCAGCAACACCAAAAGGCGTTTCCATTGATGAATACCGCACGCTGGTTCAGGACATCATGGGCAATTCCGACGCCGTGAGTCTTTCAGACATTCGCGGTGTAATTGATGCCGCAGACGCTGCCAAAGCCGAGGGTGGCGACAACGACACCTGGCTGCAACAGGTCTGGCGTAACGAAGCTCCGCAGGATGCGAAATCTGTAAAGGCCGCTGAAGAAATCACGGCAGCTGAAGACGACGGTGGCAACAACCTCGGCAAGCTGTTTCTCTCTGAAAAGAAATTGATGGAAGAGAAAGAAGCTGAAATGGAAAAAGCAGCGATGGAAGAAACTGCTATCGTTAGCGAAGAAGCGCAGGCCATGACCAAAGCTATGGACGAAACGGAAGTCGAACCCTCAGTCGAAATCGATACCATTGAAACCGATATGGTTGCAGAACCGGTATCTGTTGCCGGTCAACTGGCTGAAGCTGATAAACAGGTAATGCAGGAAGAAGACGGTGTTATCGTCACTGCCGAAACAGAATCAGTAGAGATAGAAGGCGAGGTTGTCGATCTTGATACTATTTTGATCGGCGATCAGGTACCGGAACAGGCGCTGGTGGATGACGGTGAAATGAAACCTGCAGAAACTAAAGCACAGCAGGACTGGACGGTAATGCCTGACGGATCTCAGGTGCTTGAGATTATTGAGTAAACAGCTCTAAATGTAGTAAGCAAAAAAAACGCTGCCGATGGCAGCGTTTTTTTTATGTTGCGAAAAGCCGGCAGATTAACTGTCAAGCATATGCGTCTTGAGCTTCTTCATTGCCGCCTTTTCTATCTGACGAATGCGCTCAGCTGATACACCGTACTCGTCGGCAAGATCCTGCAGAGTAGACTTACCGTCTTCGTCCAGCCAACGCCGCTGCAGAATGTCCCTGCTGCGATCGTCAAGGTTTTCCAGACCGGCGGCAAGCGTTACAGACTGAGCGTCTGCATAGTTGCTGTCTTCGGCAACAATGGCAGGGTCGCTGTTGTCGTCAAACAGATACTCTGCAGGGCGCAGTGCCCGCTTTTCCGAACCGTCGTCGGCACTAAGCGCATCAAACGCCGTGTCGCCGCTGGTGAGCCTGCCTTCCATCTCGTACACTTGGGCTTCTGTCACTCCCAAATCTTCCGCGACCGCCTGAGCTTCACTCTGCGAAAACCAGCCGAGTCCTTTCTTTGAACTGCGCAGCTTAAAAAACAACTTGCGCTGAGCTTTGGTGGTTGCAACCTTGACGATTCTCCAATTGCGAATCACGTACTCGTGAATTTCCGCACGGATCCAGTGAACCGCAAAAGAGATCAGTCTTACACCGACATCCGGATCAAAGCGTTTCACCGCTTTCATCAGGCCGATGTTGCCTTCCTGTACCAGGTCGGCAAGCGGCAGTCCGTAGCCGGTGTAGCTGCGGGCAAGGTGCACAACAAAGCGCAGTTGTGACATTACCATTTGACCTGCAGCGTCCAGATCCTCGTCGTCGCGATAACGGATCGCGAGTTCTTTTTCCTTTTCGGCGCTCAGCACGGGAAATGCCGAGATCTTCGCCAGATAGTTGTTCAGATCATCATTGACGGCAGGTAAAGTCATGGTTGACGTGTTTACC